>JAYWFR010000001.1:0-2773 GCA_043778695.1 Polaromonas sp.
GGTCGCCTTGGCGGGCAAACAACTCGGGAGCAATAGCCAGGTAGCCAGCCTGCGCAAAGCGGCGGGCGGTGTCGGCAATGTATTCATGCACGCCAAAAATCTCCTGAATCACCAAAATCACCGGCAGGCCAGTTTTGCCAGCAGGTGCAGCGTAAAAAGCTGGCACTTTGAAGCCATTGACTTCAAACGTGGTCTCGCCGGTTTTCAAGCCGTCAGACGGCGTTTTGATCGCCGTTTGCGCCATGATGGGCATGGCTGTGGCGGCGTAACCTACGCCCAACGCGGTTTTTAAAGCGGTACGGCGGGTGGCTCCGGCTTCGGTCGTTTTGCCAGGTAGCAGCGCGTCAAATTCGGTTTTGAGGTTGTCGTTGAGCATGTTGGTTTTTAGAAAAGTTAAGAAAGTTTAGAAAGTTTAGAAAGTTGGGATCGTAAGAAACACACTGTGCTGGGTTTTCAGAATTAAACCCCAACTTCAGTGACTTTGCCGGGGGGCAAAAGTTTTAAACGTCGGGTAACACTTTTGCGGCCCGCAAACCTCTGGCAGTGTCACAATTTCACACACACCAAAGCGGAGCAACTATGCAAAGACTAGGGCCTGTCATTCAGTTTTTGGGCTGCCAAAACCGCGCTTGGGGGCTAAGCGTGCTGGTGGTTGCAGATGCGGCGGATGCACCGCCAGCGCTGACTGTGGGCAGCGCGGCGCTATCAGTGGCCCGCAGCTCGGCGCCTGTACCTGGCCAGCCCTGCACAGCTTGGCGATTTGACTTTGCAGTACCGCAAACAGCCGCGCAGCAAGCCGTGACCTACAGCGTTGGCGGTCAGGCTTTTGGCTTTAGCGTGCCGCCGCTTGCCGCCATGCCCAGCATGGCTTACGCATCGTGCAATGGGTTTTCAAGCGCCAGTTTGATGAAGTCTACGCCCGTGCCGAACGCACTGTGGGCGCGCCTGCAGCGTTTGCATTCGCTGCAAGACCAGGTTGATGCGCAAACCTATGGCCCGTTTCACCTGCTGCTGCTCGGTGGCGACCAGATTTACAGCGACGCCATGTGGGCTGTGCTGCCAGACTTGCAAGCCTGGAGCCAGCTTGACCGCGCTCAGCGCATCACGGCGGCGTTCACACCTGCCATGCAAGCGGCGGTCACTGCCTACTTTTCAAGCATGTACCTGCAGCGTTGGTCTCAACCAGACGTGTCCGCTGCCATGGCCAGCATGCCCAGCGTGATGATGTGGGACGACCACGACATCATGGACGGCTGGGGTTCATACCCGATGGACATGCACAGCTGCCCGGTGTTTCAAGGCATCTTTGCCATAGCCAAGGCAGCCTTTGAATTGTTTCAACGCCAGGTCATGCAGCCTGGGGCGCATTCGCCCGCGACGCTGCCCGGGCAGAAGGCGCACAACAGTGGCTACCGCATGGGCGGCGCGGGTTTGTTGGCGCTGGACATGCGATCAGAACGTGCACCGCGTGCTGGTGATATTGACGCGAAGGGCGGGCTGCTAACAGCTGAACAAGTGTTGAGCGACACCAGTTGGGAAGCGGTGTACGCATGGCTTGACGCGCAAGAGGCAGCGGGCGACATGACGCATCTGTTCGTGATGAGCAGCATTCCGGTGGTGCACCCCAGCTTTGAGCTGCTAGAGAAAATGCTGGGTATCTTCCCCGGTCAGCAAGAACTTGAAGACGACCTGCGTGACCACTGGACCAGCCCGCCGCACAAAGCAGAAAGGATTCGGCTGATCCACCGTTTGCTGGCAGCAAGCGCCAAAGGCATACGCATCACGCTGCTGTCGGGCGATGTGCATGTGGCGGCGATTGGCGTGCTGGAGTCAAGCCGCACCAGCGTCTTGAACAACGCGCATGTTATTAATCAGCTCACATCAAGCGGTATTGTTCACCCGCCGCCACCGGGTGTCGCGTTGTTCTTTTTAGAGCAGGCCTGCCAGCGCATTGACCAGATTGATCGCGACATTACTGGCACCATGTTTGAGTTTCCCACCACCAGCCACCGGATGATTGGCAGTCGAAACTTTTTAACGCTGCAACCAGATGCGCCCGGCAACCCCGCCAAGCGCTACTGGGCCAACTGGTGGGCTGAAGGCGAGCCGCACCCGTACACCAAGGTCATTCACGCGGTGGGTTAAGGCTGCATCAGACAATCTTGATGCTGAGATCAGGCAAGCCGTCGATGTGGCATTCAATCACATCGCCCTTGACGACAGGGCCGACGTTTTCAGGCGTGCCTGAGTAAATGATGTCGCCGGGGAAGAGCTCAAACGCTTGCGAGAGCTTTTATATCTGTTCGGCGACCGACCAGAT
This sequence comes from Polaromonas sp., assembly GCA_043778695.1. Taxonomy (GTDB): domain Bacteria; phylum Pseudomonadota; class Gammaproteobacteria; order Burkholderiales; family Burkholderiaceae_C; genus Polaromonas. Next base: position 2,321 of record JAYWFR010000001.1, read on the forward strand.
CATGTGGTTTAACGTGGCCTGTTGTTTGACCTGCCCGTTGACTTTCAACCAAATGCTGCCCTTCGTGTAGTGCCCCGTCTGCGCGACCTTATGAATCGGGCCAATCGGCGCGGACTGGTCAAAGCTTTTGCCGATTTCCCACGGCTTTTTCTGCTCACCCATGCCGCGCTGCAATTCACGCCGCGTCATGTCCAGGCCCAGCGCGTAGCCGTAGACCAGATCAAGCGCCTTGTCCATCGGTATGTCGCGGCCACCTTTGTGCAAAGCAGCCACCAGCTCAACTTCATAGTGGTAGTTTTTAGTCAGGCTGGGGTAGGCGTGGTCGACCACTTTTCCGGGCGGCACGAGTTGAATCGCATCGGTCGGCTTTTGAAAGAAAAAAGGCGGCTCCCGCGTCGGGTCTGAGCCCATTTCAATCGCATGCGCGGCGTAGTTGCGGCCAATGCAGTAGAT
>JAYWFR010000002.1:0-2767 GCA_043778695.1 Polaromonas sp.
CATCGCCCATGATGAAGGACCCCTGATCCATGGCGGCTTCTCTGAGCAGGAGCAGCGCTCCTTTGATTCGACCTGCAAAAAGCTCAATCGATTCCTGGCCGCACAGGCTGACAGCAACCCGCTGTGAACCTGGCACGCCCTCGGCGCGTGGGTGCTTGTGTGCCTGGCTGTTCGGTGTGGTTTCTATCTAAACGGCTGTTGGCAAGCGCCAGCGCGTCAGCAACTGTGCTCAAAAGCAAGTGGTTTTTTAAATTTTCATGCTACCGCTGCCTGTGGACAACCATAGTCGGCTTGCCAAGGCTTGCCAGACTTAATGATTGCGTTGATGATGATGAGCAACTTGTGCATGCACGCGACGAGGGCGACTTTGGGTGGTTTTCCTGCGGCACGCAAACGGGTGTAAAAAACCCGAATGACGGGGTTGAAGCGAGCGGCGCTCAACGTTGCCATATACAGTGCAGCTCGTACATCGGCGCGTCCTCCCCAAGTGGTTCGTTTGCCACGCATCTTGCCGCTGTCGCGGTTCAAAGGTGCAATGCCTGCAAGCTTGCTGATCTCATGGGCATTGAGTTGTCCAAGTTCTGGCAAAGACGCCATCAATACGGCTTTCGTACCCTGCGCCACGCCCTTAATACCCTTGAGCAAGTCGAGCTTTTCACGAAAGTGTTTATCCAAATTGGCACCAATGTCTTTGTCCACTTTTTCAATCTGAAGGTTAAGCACTTTCAGCACAGATTCAAAGCTTTTGCGCTGGGAGGGATGTGCCCCCGTCAGGCGATTGGTCTCTGCCACTCGCATCACAATCAGTTGCGCTCGCCGCGTGACCAGTGCTTGCAGCATTTGCTGCTGCTCACTGGGCAAGCGAAACAACAGCTTTTCACGCCTGTCACCGTTGTGCAGCGTATGCGCAAACTGGGCCAGCGCCTGTGCATCCGTCGCGTCAGTTTTACTCAAGTAGCCCAACGCCTTGGCAAAGTCGTGCGCCTGCCTGGGATTGACCACCATGACTGCAAATCCAGCTAAACAAAGCTGTCCCGCTGCCTCTCGCTCCAGGCCACCTGTGGCCTCCATCAACACCACAGCAATGTGCTCGATACACTTTAGGTGCTCCAACATACGTCTTATTCCCTCTGATGTGTTCTCAAATTGCACCGTCCCGGATTGCCCACGCGCAGCCAAATCCAACGTACCTTTCGATACATCAATGCCAACAAAATTCTGTTCAAAAGAAGCATTCATCAAACACCATCCTTGCAAATACGTGGTCCAAAATCGGCCAACAAGCAACTGTTCGGTTTTAAGATAAATGGCAAGCTATTCACGCCATGAGCTGACGCACGAGCTATAAACTCAAAGGCCGTACGGGCTGTGAATAACTTTCCAAAACAAAATCCGGCATTCACTCCAAACTCCCCAAACTTAAGCATACAAGGCCGAAGGCATAAAGCCGGGGAGCGGTGGGTAACTGAGGCACCGGCGTACCCGCCGGTTGTCCACACCCTTGTGGTGTGGGCAACTCAGCTATCCACGGCGGGCGAGAGCTGGCGCGGCCTTTGAGCCGGGATGGCCTCAGATCACAAGCTCGGGTGATCGTGAGCGCGGGTTGGCGTTCTGGGCCGCCACCTGCGCCTGCAATTTGCGCAGGCGCAGTGACTCCTTGGCCAACACCGCATCGACCCGGCCATTGAGCAGTTTGTCATCCGCCACACGCGTGGCACTCAAATGCTGATGGCGCTCAAACGTCTTGAAGGGCAAGGCTTCAGCGCCCCACAACAGCTCAAGCCCGCCGTCCAGATGCTCGATCACCTTGACCGGTTGTGAGCGCAAGGCGTAGCGCGGCTGCTCTGGGCGGGTGATCACCACCAGCAGTTTGCCCATGAACTGGCAGGTCAAGGTTTTGGAGAGCTTGCGCTCAAAGTGATGGGCGCAGATGCGCGCCAGCGCCTGTGCTTCACCGACGTAAGCCCGATGTGCATCGGCGCTGTCCGCTGGCACTCGGCCAAAGCGCTCATTGTGCTGAGCCAGATACTGCGGCAACCAGGCATGCGGGCTGCCGTCAATTTGCACCAGTTCGCCTGCGCAACTGCGCCGCGTGCGTGGGCTGTGGATGCGCCGCACCCGTGAGCGCTTGGCCTTGCACAGTCCGGCGGCAATCATCCAGGTGTGCAGGGTCTCGTTGCTGCCGCTGTAGCCGTGCTGGGCCGTCAGGTATTCGCACGCCAGGGTCGGGCCAAAGTCGCTGTAGTGGTCGCGCACTAAGCCCACAAATTGGTCACGCACCGCCTGTGATATCTGCCGGTTGCTGGGAACCCCCCAGCGTTTGGAGACCGCGCCTTGGGCACCGTCCTGACGGATGGCGCGGGCCAGCCGTTTGACTTGCCGCACCGAGATGTTCAACCACAACGCGGCATCTGACTGGCCCATGGTGCGCTGGATCACCTGCTGGATCACCGCGTACCGGTCCGCCTCTTTCAAACTCATTTGCACCACCTGGACCATGATGGCCCCTTAACGTGAAGGGGACATTTGAATCTGGTCAAAAGGGGACATTACGACTTTGCGCTGTCATTTACAGAATGGATGTTGCTCTATCTAAGGCAATTGGCGATCATGGTGTTGGTGCCAATGCTTTCACTGATCTACACAATGAAGAGCGACGATCAAATTACGACAAATGCAATTCCGATCGTCGCCCCTATAGAGTCATTTCGGATCGAGACCGGACAATATCCGGACACGTTGGAAGCGCTAGCTCCAAAGCATCTTG
>JAYWFR010000003.1:0-2747 GCA_043778695.1 Polaromonas sp.
GCGCATTGACAACTGCTGGCGGCCTTACCATGCGGCGGTTGCGTCAAGCATTGACGCGGCACATGCACAGCACGGCTACAGCATTCACATCAACTGCCATTCGATGCCGGCTGTTGCGTCAAGCAATGCGACTAACTTTCCGGGTGAGGTGCACGCAGATTTTGTCGTGGGTGACAGGGACGGAACCACTGCCAGCCCAGCGTTATCGCAGCTCGTTTGCTCTTTTTTACAGGCCATGAGTTACAGCGTAGCCTACAACCACCCGTATAAAGGCGTTGAGCTGGTGCGCCGCTACAGCAACCCCGCAGCGCAGCGCCACAGCATTCAGCTAGAGATCAACCGCAAGCTGTACATGGATGAAGGTACGCTTGAGATGACAGCGGGTTTTGCGTCTCTGAGAATGCATTTGCAGTCGCTGGTTGAGCTGCTTCTCAAGACAGATCCGCGCTTGTTGTAGTGACTTGCTCCTTCCCCTCCCGGGGAAGGAGCAAAACAAGCCAGCAAAATCACCAAACTTGAGAGAAAAATAAATTGGACAAAGTCGACAGCATTGTTATAGGAGCAGGCGTGGTGGGCTTGGCCGTTGCCCGGGCCCTGGCGCTGCGCGGCAGGGAAGTCATGGTGCTAGAGGCCGCTTCGGCAATAGGCACCGGCACCAGCTCGCGTAACAGCGAGGTGATTCACGCTGGCATTTACTACCCGCCAGGCTCGCTCAAAGCGCAGCTGTGCGTGCGCGGTAAACAAATGTTGTACGACTACTGCGCCCAGCGCGGCATTGGTTTTAGCCGCTGCGGCAAGCTGATGGTGGCAACCAACAAATCTCAAGTGGCGCAGCTGCAAAGCATCATCGCCAAAGCCGCCGCGAATGGCGTACATGACCTGGTGCTGCTAAGCCGCGAGCAGGCTAGGGCGATGGAGCCGCAACTCGAATGCGTCGCTGCCATTCATTCACCCAGCACCGGCATTGTCGACAGCCATGCGCTGATGCTGTCGCTACAAGGCGATATAGAGAACGCACATGGATTTGTCGTGCTAAATACCGCTGTAGCCCAAATAAATAAAGCGCAAGCAGCTATTGAAGTCATAGCGTTTGATGGCACGCAGCTGTCTGCCAGCACCGTCGTCAACGCCGCAGGTTTGAGCGCGCCACAAGTTGCTAGACGCATCAAAGGCCTGGACGCCCAACACGTCCCGCCCACGTTCTGGGCCAAAGGCAACTACTTCACGCTGCAAGGCAAATCACCCTTTAGCCGCTTGATTTACCCCGTGCCTGAAGCAGCAGGTCTGGGTGTGCATTTAACCATTGACCTGGGCGGCCAAGCCAAGTTTGGGCCAGACGTGCAGTGGGTGGATTCGCCCGATGACTTGGCCGTTGATCCCAGCCGGGGAGACGCCTTTTACTCCGAGGTGCGCAAATACTGGCCAGGCTTGAGGGACGGCGCGCTACATCCCAGTTACTCTGGCATCCGAGCCAAGCTGCAAGGGCCTGGAGCGGCTGCGGGGGACTTTGTGATTCAAGGCGAGGCAATGCACGGTATCCCGGGGCTTGTCAACCTGTTTGGCATCGAGTCGCCGGGTTTAACCAGCTCGCTGGCAATTAGCGAGTATGTCAGCAAGATGCTATTGAAAGCGTAGCTGCTAGCGCAGATATTGATTGGGTTAGCGGCTTAAAGCCTCGCCCCCAGCCGGGTTCCCTGGTCAATCGCTCGCTTGGCGTCCAGCTCACCAGCTTCTTGCGCGCCGCCTATCAAGTGCGTGTTGATGCCTGCTGCTTTCAAGGGTGCCAGCAGCTCTTGCAGCGGCTCTTGCCCGGCGCACAGCACGATGGTGTCGAATTCCAGGACTTCCCCGTTGGTTCGTTTTTCGCCATAGGTGATGAACAAGCCGAGGCCGCCGGGTTGCTGGGTGATGCGTTCATAGTTCACGCCCGACAGCATCTGTACGTTTTTCATCTTTAGGGCTGCGCGGTGAATCCAGCCCGTGGTTTTGCCCAGGTTGTTGCCCAGCTTGCCGGGTTTGCGTTGCAGCAGCGTCACTTGTCGCGCTGCCGGGGTTGACACGGGCCGCACCACTCCGCCGCGCACGGTGCCGGGGTCGGCCACGCCCCATTCGGCCAGCCATTCGGGCAGGTTGACGGCGGTTGAGTGGCCGGTGGGTGTGACCAGGAATTCAGCCACGTCAAACCCAATGCCGCCGGCACCAATCAACGCCACGCGCTTGCCAACGTGTTGCTTGCCCAACAGCACGTCAATATAGCTCAGCACGCCGGGCAAGTCTTGGCCGGGGATGCGCGGGTCGCGCGGCTTCACCCCTGTGGCCAGCAGCACGTCGTCGTACTGGCCTGCTATCAGTTGTGCAGCATCGACACGTTGGTTTAAATGCAAGTTGACACCTGTCAGCTTGGCGCGCTGGCCAAAGTAGCGCAGCGTTTCTTCAAACTCTTCTTTGCCGGGTACGAGCTTGGCCATGTTGAACTGCCCGCCAATAATGCCCGCTGAGTCAAACAAGTCAACGCTGTGGCCGCGCCCGGCCAGCGTGGTGGCGGCGGCTAAACCTGCGGGGCCAGCGCCAATCACGGCGATGCGTTTTTTAGCCTTCGCAATGTTGATGACCAAATCAAGTTCATGGCCCGCGCGTGGGTTGACCAGGCAACTGGCCAGCTTGTTTTTAAACGCGTGGTCCAAACACGCCTGGTTGCAGGCGATGCAGGTGTTGATCTCATTGCTGCGGCCCTGCGCGGCTTTGTT
>JAYWFR010000004.1:0-37145 GCA_043778695.1 Polaromonas sp.
AATTGCCCTGCACTTCAAAGCTGAACTGCCCGCCGCTGCTGCGGGCCAGCGCCAGGCTTTGCGACGGCGGCAACGTGACGCGTGCCATGGCCAGGTCAGGCGCCACAGGCAACTCGCGACCGCCCCGGTCAACCAACACCACCAGTTTGACGCTGGCTGGCCGCCCGTAGTCGAACAGCTCGTTGAGTACCGCGCGAACTGTGCGGCCAGTGAAAAGCACGTCGTCTACCACCACCAGGTTCGCGCCATTGACGTCAAAGGGCAGCAACGTTTGGCCACCGGACGCCAACCCGCGTTTGGCAAAGTCGTCGCGGTGCATGGCGGACGACAGCGTGCCGGTTTTGCCTGGCAGCTTCAAGTCAGAAAGCAAACGCTCTGCCAGCCACACGCCGCCTGATGCAATGCCGACAAGTTGCGGCGCACGGGCGTAAGTGGCCATCAATGACTTCATGGCTTTCAGTAAATCGCTGTACAGCGCCTCGGCGTCCAGGGTCAAGCTACTCATCGCAAAGGCTCCTTAAAAACTGCTCAAGAATAATGCACGCTGATACAGCGTCAGCATCTTTGGCGCCGATGGAAATGGCCTCGGTGGTGCTATAGCGCTCGTCAACCTCAAACACCGGCAGCAAGAATTTGGCGCGCAATTGGCGGGCAAATTTTTGAGCGCGCAACGTGTTGTCATGTGCCGCACCATCAGGGTAAAACGGCACACCCACCACTAGCGCATTGGGCTGCCACTCGGCTACCCGCAGTGCGACAGCAGCAAGGCGCTGGCCGTTATTGGCAACAATGGTCGGCTGGGGGCTGGCACTGCGGGTTAAGCGATTGCCCGTGGCAACGCCAGTGCGCTTGATGCCGAAATCGAAAGCTAAAAAGGTATGAAGGCCGATGGCCAAAGATGGCATTGCCACCATGCTCACGAATGTCCCGCCTCTGGTGAAAGCATCCAGGCCTCCAACCCAAGTAGCATCAAAGCCTTGTCGTAGCGCTGAGCAACCGGCGTGTCAAAAATTACCGCAGGGTCAGCCGCCACAGTCAGCCAACTGTTGTCAGAAATTTCAGACTCCAGCTGACCTTGCCCCCAAGACGAGTAGCCCAGCGAAATAAACACTTTGCGCGGTCCGTAGCCGGTTGACAGTGCCTCCAGCACGTCTTTCGATGTTGTCATCTCGAGGCCGCCGGGTATCGTCATCGTTGATGCGTAAAGAGATTCGTTGTTTGGCATCGCCACTGATTCGTGCAGCACAAAGCCGCGTTCGGTTTGCACCGGACCGCCCTGAAACACGGGCGCTTCGGTCAAGTCATCGCGGCGCAGCGGGAGTTCGACTTTCTCAAAAAGCTTTTTGAGGTTGATGTCGCTGGGTTTGTTGATCACCAAGCCCAGCGCACCGCGTTCGGAATGTTCGCACATATAGATCACGCTTTTGGCGAAAGCCGCGTCTTGAAGGCCAGGCATGGCGATCAAAAAGTGGTGCGTGAAGTTGGTCAGATCTGATTCTGTGCTCATGGACTGATTTTACGCGACAGTCGGGTTTACGCCCTGCAAAAGCGCGGTGCCCAGCACTTTGGCTACCATCAGGCCCATGCAAAAAAAATACCCCATCGGGCTCATGTGGTTCAGGCGCGATTTGCGCGCTTTCGACAATGCCGCCCTGCACCACGCCCTCAAATCCTGCGCTCAGGTGCATTGCGTTTTCGTGTTTGACCGCGAGATTCTTGACAGCCTGCCAAAGCAGGACCGACGCGTTGAGTTCATCTGGGAGGCTATCACTGAGCTGAACCAACAACTCGGGTTGTTGGCCGAGGCGCAGACCGTCAAAGGTGCGGGCTTGATCGTGCAACATGCGGTGGCCAGCGACGCGCTACCGCGGCTGTGCCAGCAATTAAAAGTTGATGCGCTGTTTGCTAACCACGACTACGAACCCCAGGCACTCGCACGTGATGCGAAAGTCCAAGCGCTGCTTGAGGCGCAAGGCACGGCTTTTCACACCTTCAAAGACCATGTGATTTTTGAGCGTGCCGAGGTGTTGACGCTGGCCAGCAAGCCGTACAGCGTGTTTACCCCGTACAAAAACGCGTGGCTGAAAAAGGTCGACGCTTACTACCTTAAACCCTACTTGATTGACAGCCATGCAGTAGCCTTGGCGGTGCTCCCGGCAGGCTACAGACAGGGCGTGCCTAGCCTGCACGCCATAGGGTTTGAACAGACCAATCTAAAAACGCTAAAAATCCCGACGGGCGCCACCGGGGGGGCGCAGCTGTTCGACGAATTTTTAAGTCGTATGGACGACTATGGCGAGACGCGCAACTTTCCCGCCGTCAAAGGGCCAAGTTATTTGGGCGTGCATTTGCGCTTTGGCACGGTGTCGATCCGTCAATTAGCCAGCGCGGGTCTGGAGCAGCAACTGAAGGGCAGAACTGACGAACAACGTGGAGGCAGCGATGGCGAACAAAGTGGAGGCAGCGATGGCGAACAACGTGGAGGCAGCGATGGTGAACAACGTGGAGGCAGCGACGGCGCTGCGGTCTGGCTCAGCGAGCTGATCTGGCGCGACTTTTATGCGCAGGTGTTGGCCAACTTTCCCCATGCGGCGAATGATGCTTTCAAAGCTGAATACGACAAAATCCAGTGGGAGCAGGGCGATGACGCGAAAGCCTTGTTTGCCGCCTGGTGCGAAGGCCGCACCGGCTACCCACTGGTCGACGCCGCCATGGCCCAAATTAACCAGACCGGCTACATGCACAACCGTTTGCGCATGGTGGTGGCCAGCTTTTTAACCAAAGACCTCGGCCTGGACTGGCGCTGGGGCGAGCGTTACTTTGCGCAGCAGCTCAATGATTTTGATCTGGCGTCCAACAACGGCGGCTGGCAGTGGGCGGCCAGCAGTGGCTGCGATGCGCAGCCGTACTTCAGAATCTTTAACCCGACCAGCCAGAGCGAAAAGTTTGACGCAGGTGGTAAGTTCATTCGGCGTTACCTGCCGCAACTGGCCAAGCTTTCTGACAAAGCCATCCACGCGCCGTGGCTAGCCGCGCCGCTGGAGCTGATGGCAGCAGGCGTTGAGCTGGGCAAGACTTATCCGTACCCAGTGGTCAAACATGACGAGGCCAGGGCCAAGACACTGGAGCGCTATGCGGTGGTGAAAAAGGCTTGAGCAGCCGGGCTGGCGGGTTGCGTATCTACTGCCCACTTTCAGATGGTTACAACAGCTAACACTGTTTGAAGTGTCTAACGATATCTTTCTGATGTAAAAAAGTTGCTGTAGCCCAATCAATACATGCGCTAGCAGCTCCTCAAAATATAGCGCCTGCGGTTTTATTTGACCGCATTTTCTGCTGGTCCCAAGCCCCCGTCCTACGCTAAGAGCAGCAGCGTCTGATGTGAAAACCAAGGGTATCTGCGTAGGATCGTTTCAAGGCTGAAGCGTGCGATTTCTGTGCCCCGACAGATCGCCGTAAAGAAGCCGTCCTTGACGCATTCGGAGCAGACCATGACGACATTCACCCCACGCACGACATTTGTAAACCACCCAGTAGATTTTGTGTCGACTGATACGGCGGCTTTGGCGTCGCACATGAGCCGTTGCGCCAGTATGCGGAGCCGATTCTTCAGCCTTCACGCCGCACTGGAGTTGGTGCACTCAGTGGTTTTTACCCGAATGGTGACCGCCGCTATGCTGTTGGTCGCTGTCCTAGCCGTGGCCGGCGTCGTTTAATGATGTGAAAACTGCTGCTTTAGATCGGCTGGAAACTTTAAGCCCTTACGCCCGGGAAATACTCACCAGCAATTCCAGTGGCCCTGAGCCGCTAATCCGCGCTGAGCTATTCGGCACGCAACGCTTTGAGGAGCACGGCCGCAGCCTGGCCCAAGCCCAATCCGTGCGCACCAGCAGAAGCTGGGGTGAAAGTCTGTCGTTTTTCCCGCGCGTCCAGGACAACATTGCGGCGCTGCGGCAAGCCTATGACTACATAGCCACCATCTCCCAAAGCGGCCAGTACGTCACGCCAGCGGCTGAGTGGCTGCTGGACAACTTTCATTTGGTTGAGGCGCAGCTTCAGCAAATTCACGAAGGCGTGCCGCGCCGCTACTACGCTGATTTGCCCAAGTTGGCAGATAAGCCGCTTGAAGGGCTGCCGCGCGTCTACGGTATCGCTTGGGGTTATGTGGCGCACACCGACAGTGTGTTGGACCCGGCATTGTTCACCGCGTTTTTGCACGCCTACCAAGAAGTTAACCAGCTCAGTTTGGGCGAACTGTGGGCCATGCCTACTACCCTGCGGGTGGTACTGCTGGAGAATCTGCGCCGCGTGGCTGAGCACATCGCAGAGGGCAAAGCAGCGCGGGAAACCGCCCATGCGGTGTGGGACGCACAGGGCGGGCTTTCAGAAAATGATTTGAATGAGCTGCTTGCAGGCATGCGTGCCAGAGGCCTGGAGCGCGGATTTTTAATTCAGTTATGGCAACGGATTCCCGACCTGCCAAACGATGCCCATGCCATGCTGGTGTACTGGATCAATCTGCACTGCGTCAACGCTCAGGCACTGATTGCTGATGGCCAAGCGGCGCAGGCGTCGAGCAACCTGACTATCAGCAACATCATCAACAGCCTGCGGCTGATCGGCCAGGTCGAATGGCGCGAATTGATTGAGCCGGTCAGCAGCGCGATGCAAGTGTTGCAGCAGTTGCCCAGCTTTGCGCTGGACAGTGAAGGCACGCGCCAGCAGATCACGCAGGCCATGGAAAAAGTGGCGCGCGACACCAGGCAGACCGAGCTGGCGGTGGCCGAAGCAGTATTGAGCAGCGCCAAACGCAGCACCATACATGGCACTAATGACAGCAAAGGCGATAGCAATGGCGACAGCAATAGCGACAGCACCCAGCCTGATAACGGCGAGGGTACTGCTGCGTACCACCTGATCGGGCCAGGGCAGGCTGCGTTGATTGCCAGCTTAAATCTCAGCAAAATGGAAATCGGCGCAGGAAAGCGTGCGGGAAAACATGCGGGAAAACATGCGGAAATAGGCACAGGCGCTGGCTTCAAACTGCGCATCGCCTCCCGTTGGCGATTGGGCCTTTACCTGTCGGCGCTGCTGCTTGGCACCCTTGCTGCGCTGGGATTGGCCAGCAGACCCTTGAACCACATGGTGGACTGGCACTGGCAGCAGTGGCTGGCTTTGGCCTTACTGGCATGGCCAGCGTCAGAGGCCGTGGCGGCGGTTATCCACCGCTTGATTGCCGAGTCAACCCGCATCACGCCCATGCCCCGGCTGGACTTTGCCACCGGCATTCCGCCCGAGCACCAAGTGCTGGTGGTGATGCCGTGCATGCTGACATCCGCGGCGTCGATACGCGCCTTGGCCGAGCGGCTGCGCCTGCACTGGCTGGCTTGCCTGGAGGTCAACGCGCAGTTTGCGCTGCTGTCTGACTGGGCAGATGCCGACCAAGCCAGCACGCCGCTAGACAACGCGTTGCTCAAAGAAGCGCTAGCGCACGTTACCGAGCTAAACAACGAATACCCGGCCAGCGTTGGCCAAGCAACGCGATTTTTGCTTATTCACAGGGGCCGCAAATGGTGCAGCACCGAAGGCAAATGGATAGGTTGGGAGCGCAAGCGCGGCAAAATTGAAGCACTCATTGAGCTGCTGGCTACTGGCGACTACCAAAGCGCCAGCAGTAAAGAAGCTTTCTACATTCCTGATGGCATGCAGTTGGCTAGCGGCATTCAGTACATCGTGACACTGGACAGTGACACCGGCTTGCCGCCCACCGCATTGAGGGAATTGGTGTCGATTGCAGCGCACCCTTTGAACACGCCGCATATTGATACTGTCATGCGGCGGGTAACCGGTGGCTACGGCATTTTGCAGCCGCGCGTTGTAACGCCGCTGCCGCAGGCGCAAGAGCGCACACCTTTTCACGCCATGTTTGCCGGTCAGTGCGGCATCGACCCGTACAGCAACGGTACGTCCGATGTGTACCAAGACCTGTTTGGTGTCGGGTCATTTACTGGCAAAGGGCTGCTGCACGTCAAGGCACTTTATGCGGTGCTAAACCAGCGCTTTGCCGACGAGTCTGTCCTCAGCCATGACCTGCTGGAAGGCAGCATCAGCCGCTGCGCGTACGTCAGCGACGTTGTGTTGGTTGAAGACCACCCGCACCATTCAGGCGTTGACGATTCGCGCCAGCACCGCTGGGCGCGTGGCGACTGGCAACTGCTGCCTCTGATGCTACGCGCTCGCCACTACGGTATTGATGGCTTGGGCCTGTGGAAGATGTATGACAACCTGCGCCGCTGCCTGGTCGTGCCTGCGTCTTTGGCTCTGTTGACATGGGTTATTTTTACCGCTGCCATGCCGCTGTCAACAGCGGTGTTGATGGTACTGGCCGCCTTTTTGGCGGGGCCGTTGTTGGGCGCACTTGCTGGCTTGGTGCCAAGTCGGCGCGGCATTGTGCTGCGGCATTTCTTTCATGTCGGTATGGCGGTGTTATGGCGCTCGTTTGCAGCGGCTGCGTGGCAATTTACCCAGCTGTTTCATAAAGCCGCTTTGCTACTGGACGCGGTTGCCAGAGCGTTATGGCGAATTGGCATCAGCCGCAAGCATTTGCTGCAATGGACAACCGCTGCACAAGCCCAAGCCGCTGCCAAATACACGCTGGACTCCTTTTTACGCAAGCAGGCGCTGACATCGGCCGCGTGTGTTGTGCTCGGTGTGTTGGCGCTGCTGTACAGCCCTCACGCGCTGTACGGGGCCGCTCTGTTTGTGCTGTGGGCGCTTGGCCCGGTGTTTGCTTGGTGGGCCAGCCTGCCCGCACGCCAGGCTAAAACGCTAAGGCTTGACGCGGGTGAGCGTGCATATTTGAACGACATCGCGCGCGACACGTGGCGCTTTTTTGAACACTGCATCACCGCGCAGGACAACCATTTGCCGCCGGACAATCTGCAAATTGACACCGAGCCGACGCTAGCCCACCGCACATCACCGACCAACATTGGCCTGTACCTGCTGGCAGTGACCTGCGCACGCCAGTTTGGTTGGATCAGCACCAGCGACGTGATAGCGCGCGTGCAAGCGACGCTGGGCACGGTGCACCAGTTGCCGAAGCACGACGGGCATTTGTACAACTGGTACCAAACCGAAACGCTTGAAGTGTTGCAACCCGCCTATGTGTCTACCGTTGACAGCGGCAACCTGGCGGGGCATTTGCTGGCTGTTAGCGGTGCGTGCAACACGTTGGCCCGCAAAGCGGACACCACGGCGCTTGAAAAGCAGCAATTAGAAGACATCGCCTCGCAGTGCATGCAGTTGTGCATGGCGATGAACTTTAACGGCCTGTATAACCCGGGACGCCATTTGTTTCATATCGGCCTGCGGGTGCAAGACCATGCGCTCGACGCCAGCTACTATGACTTGCTGGCGTCTGAGTCCCGGCTGGCCAGCTTTGTGGCAATCGCCAAGGGCGACGTTCCGCGCCGCCACTGGATGGCCCTTAGCCGTGCATTTTTATCGAGTGGCGTCACGCCGGGCTTGAAGTCGTGGTCGGGCTCGATGTTTGAATACCTGATGCCGTCACTGGTGATGCAAGAGCCCGATCAAGGCCTTTTGTATTCATCGAGTTTGGCGGGGGTGATGGAGCAACAGATTTTTGGCAATGCGCAGGACTTGCCCTGGGGCGTGTCTGAGTCAGCTTACTTTGCGCAAGACCATTCGCTGGCTTACCAATACTCGCCTTTTGGGGTGCCCCGCTTGGCCCTGCGCCGCACGCCAGCTAGCGACAAGGTAGTGGCACCCTATGCCACCCTGATGGCCACCATGCTGCTGCCCAAACCAGCGATTGCCAACCTGCGCCGTCTGGAGCTGCTGGGCAGCCGGGGCGAGTATGGTTTCATGGATGCGATTGACTTTACCGCTGCGCGCCAGCCGCACACTGAACAATTCAGTGTGGTGAAGAACTACATGGCCCACCACCAGGGCATGGCGCTGGTAGCCCTGTGCAATGTGCTGTGCGGCCAAGCACCGCAGCGCTGGTTTGCGCAAACGCCGCTGGTGGCCGCGTACGAAACACTACTTCACGAGCGCTGCCCACGGCAAATCATCAGCAGCGCTAATCCGCGTGGCGCGCCCGCGTTTGACGACGGCATACCCAGCAGCGCTTTTCAATCGCGCACCATCAACCCGCTGTCCAGCCAGTGGCAGCCCACGCACCTGTTGTCTAACGGTCACTACAGCGTGGCGCTGCGGCCCAACGGCGCGGGCGTTAGTCGCTGGCGGCAACAACACGCCTGGCACAACGTCAGCCGGTGGCGTGACGATATGCTGCGCGATGAGTACGGCAGTTTTATCTACCTCAGCAGTGATGGTGATCCAACGGCTTATTCTGTGACTGCCCACCCCGCGCCGAATCCGCAGTGGCGCTACAGCTCCTGCTTCATGGCAGACCGCGTGCAGTTTGATGCCAGTTCCAGCCAAGTGCAGGTCACCACCACCGTGCTGGTTAGCCCCGAAGACGATACCGAGCTGCGCACCGTGGCCATTACCAACATGCTCAACGTCGACGTCACTTACGACGTGGTGTCAATGTTTGAAGTGGTGCTGGCCGATGCCAAGGCGGACGAGGCGCACCCTGCGTTTTCAAATCTGTTTATCCACACCACATGGCATGCGCCTTGGCGCGCCCTGACGTTGACACGTCGCCCTCGCTTGCAAGGCGATGCCGAGCTGTCAGCAGCACACTTTTTGGCCCAGGCGGATGCTGACATCGTGTCGCTGGACTGCATCACAGACCGACGCGTATTTTTAGGCCGCAATCGCAGCCGTAGCCAGCCTGCCATTGCAGAAAAAACGCAAAAACCGCTGGTGGGCGACAGCACGCCCGCCAATGGGCTGGACCCTGTGGCCTGCTTGTGCGTTAAAGTGCGCATCCCCGCAGGCGGCGTAGCGCGCCTGAGCTTTGCCACCACAGCCGCGGCAGACCCGACAGAGCTGGCAGGCCGCATTGATAAATACCTGCAGCCCATGCATCTGGAGCGCGCCGCCCGTCTGGCGGCCACCCTGGCGCAGGTGCGGCTGCGTGACCTGGGTATTGATGCCGACGAAAATGCCGCCCTGCAAGACTTGACCACCGCGCTGATGTACAGCAGCCCCCGGCCAAACAACACCAATAGCAACATGAATGCCGGCAACGCTCTGGTCGACCAGAGGCAGCTGTGGCGACTAGGCATTTCTGGTGATAAACCAATCTTGCTGGTGCGCATCCACGCCAGTGAAGGCCTGGGGTTGGTGCAGTCACTGCTGCGGGCGCAGCCTTGGTGGAGCTTTGGCGCGCTGGCCACTGATGTGGTGGTGCTTAACAGCGAGGATAACTCTTACTTGTCGCCCCTTCAGCATGAAATCGTGGCGCAGCGCGACCGATTGAATCAAAAGGTGCAGCACAGCTTTCCAGCGTCTAATGCGGCTGGCTTTTACCTGCTGCGCGAGCATGAAGTGTCGCCGTCAGAAAAATCTGCACTTTTAAGCATGGCGCGGGTGGTGTTGATTGCCGATGGCCGACCGATTGAAACGCAAATCACCGCGCTTAAAGTAGTGTGGTCAGCGACCGGCAAGTCGAAAGCGACGACGCTGGAGATGGCGGCGGCGTTCACGCAAACCTTGCCGCCGCCCTCTACAGTCAAAACCCCTGTCGGTCAATTTGACAGCCACACAGGCGAGTTCCAATTCGACATCAGCCCCACCCGGCGGCCACCGCGCCCCTGGGTCAACGTGATCGCTAACGCGTCGTTTGGCTTTCAGGTGTCTGAAACTGGCAGCGGCTACACCTGGGCCATCAACAGTCGGCAGCACCAGATAACGCCGTGGAGCAACGACGCCGTTGAGGACCCAAACCATGAGCATTACCTGCTGCAAGACATTGAAGCGGGTCAATTTTTACCCTTGACACCCGGCAACCAGCGCAGCACGGCGCTAGCGGGAGCAAAGGCCCATCAGGCCGCGCCAATGCACCGGGTTCGCCATGGCCAGGGTTACAGTGTTTTTGAATGTGGGCATGAGCTTGTCGACTCAAAAACCACTTTTTTTGCCGACTGCGATGCCGCTGTCAAGCTGGTGCACGTTCAGCTGCGCAACAACGGCAACCGACCACGCGCGCTACGCGCACTGGCACTGGCCGAATGGCGGATGGGTTCCAGTGACGCTGATCGCCGAACGATGTTGACCTGGAACCCGCCCAACTCAAGCGCGGTGATGGCTCAGCAACGCCAAAGCCGCGCAGGCTTTGGCGGTAGCACCGCCTTTTTGGCGCTGGCAGGTGTGCCTGGCTTGGTGCAATGGACTTGTGATCGCAGCGAGTTTTTTAACCTGTCAGGCCAGCTCAATTGGCCCACCACGTTGGGCCAGCGCAGCGGCGGTGGACTAGACCCCTGCGGTGCAGTGGCCAGCAGCTTCACGTTGGCACCCGGTGAGGTGTTCAGCTTTACCTTCATCATCGGTCATGCGGTTGATGCCCAGCAGGCCGAGCTTTTGGCTGCCACTTGGCTGGAGCAGGGCGCTCATCAAACTACTGATCAACAGATACCGCAAGCTTATAAAAGGCTCCGGGCTTTTTGGGGTGATCTGCTCGGCCAGATTCAGGTCAGCACGCCTGACCCGCTGTTTGACGCTTTGGTCAACCGCTGGCTGCTGTACCAAACGCTCACATCGCGCTTGTGGTCAAAAGCCGGGTTTTACCAAGCCGGTGGCGCGTTTGGCTTTCGGGACCAACTGCAAGACAGCATGGCCTTTGCAATGGTTGCCCCGGCGCGTTTGAGGCAGCAGATTGTGCTGAACGCCTCACGCCAGTTTGCTGAAGGCGATGTGCAGCACTGGTGGCACGCCCCCGGCGGTGAAGGCGTGCGCACCCACTTCAGCGACGACTTGCTGTGGTTGCCGTTTGCCTGCGCCCACTATGTTGGCGTCACCGGCGATGCGGTGCTGCTTGACGAGCAGGTCGCCTTTATAGAAGGCGCGGCAATTCCCGAAGGCGCGGAAGACGCCTACTACGCGCCAGACATCAGCAGCGCCCAGGCTAGTGTCTACGAGCACTGCGCCCGCGCCATTGACCGCAGCTTGGCCGCAGGCGTGCACGGCCTGCCTTTGATGGGTACTGGTGACTGGAACGACGGCATGAACCGCGTGGGCCACGAGGGCAAGGGCGAATCGGTCTGGCTGGCTTGGTTCTTGTGCAAGGTGACGCAAGACTTTGCTCACATCGCCAAAGCACGCGGCGACGTGGCAAGAGCCGATACATGGTTAAACGCAAGGCAAGGCTGGATAGAAGCTTTGCACACCCACGGCTGGGACGGCGAGTGGTTTAGGCGTGCATTTTTCGACAACGGTGCCCCGCTCGGCTCAGCTAGCAATGGGGAATGCAAGATCGACTTGATTGCGCAGGCCTGGTCGGTGCTGTCAGGCGCATCCACAGACAGCTTTATCCAGCGCGCCATGCAGTCAATGACGCAGCAGCTGGTGGATGACGACGCCGGGCTGCTTCATCTCTTGAGCCCGCCGTTCGACAAGTCGGCCAACAACCCTGGCTACATTCAGGCCTACCCACCCGGCGTGCGCGAAAACGGCGGTCAGTACAACCACGCCGCTGTATGGGCGCTGATGGCACAAGCGCAAACCGGCAATGTGCGCGGCGCATGGGACAGTTTCAGAGCCATCAGCCCAGCCCACCGCAGCCAGCACCCCACGCGTGGGCCGCTGTACGAAATTGAGCCCTATGTGACGGCAGGCGACATCTACAGCGCTGCCCCTTACACAGGCCGTGGCGGTTGGAGCTGGTACAGCGGCTCAGCGGCGTGGCTGTACCGTGCGGCGCTGGAGAGTTTGCTGGGCCTAAAAATAAGGCAAGGCGAGCTGTCATTGAACCCCTGCGTGCCAGCCGACTGGCCGTCATTTGAAATCGTGTTGAAGTTGGGCGGCAAGTCAGTGACCGTTCGCTGGCAGCGCGGACAAGCCACAGCGCTTAAACCCGATCGCATCGTCAAGGAAGGCGAGGTTGTGCGGCTGGCCGAGCTACCGCAGCAGGCGTCGGTGATTGTTTGGTCTGCTATTGAATAAATAGCTGCTAGCGCACATATCACTTGGCCTAGAGGCACAAATGACGCTTTATCAGAGGTCTGCTGGTGGCATCGTGTCCAATAGCGCCATGGACTCAGCGCAAAACCTCACTATTCTTCATGCCGGCGCTGTTAGCTTTGGCTACCCGGGTCACGCGCTATTCATCAACTTTTCAGCCAACATCACTCGGGGCATCACGCTGGTCCGCGGGGGTGATGGGCGCGGTAAAAGCACATTGCTCAGGCTGCTGGCTGGAACGCTGCCCGCGCAAAGTGGGCGGTTGCAGATCCATGGCATTGACATGCAGGCACAACCCGCGCGCTACCAAGCCCAAGTGTTCTGGGCCGAGCCACGCAGTGACGCGTTTGACCAGCTGAGCGTGCCAGACTACTTTGAAAGTCAGCGCTGCAGGCATGCTGGTTTTGATGAGGTTGTATTGACGGATGTTGTCGCAGGTTTGGGGCTGAGCGAGCACTTGCACAAACAGCTTTTCATGCTGTCGACCGGCTCAAAGCGCAAGGTCTTTATGGCAGCAGCCTTTGCATCAGGCGCAGCGGTCACACTGATTGATGAGCCATTTGCGGCGGTCGACGCATCATCGATTGCGTATATCTTGGAGGGGTTAAGAAAGCCTCAACATTCAAAAAATCGAGCTTGGGTCGTTGCTGACTACACCCCGCCCGCGGGTCTGCAGCTGGCGCAAGTGATTGAATTAGGCGACTGAATTTCAGGTTAAATACAGCCACGCCCAACGAACAAAGCATCGACCAGCGCCTGACCGATCTCGAGATAAAAGCCACTTACACCGAGGATTTACTGGAGCAGCTCGACCAAATCATCGTGCGCCAGCAGCAGCACATTGACCTACTTGTGCGCGAGGTGGCAGCACTGCGGCAACCGTCCACTGATGGCGGGATAGGCGCAGCGCGCAGTTTGCGCGACGACTTGCCGCCGCACTTTTAGGCGCTGAAAGCCGCAAGCGCGGCCTGCTTCTGCTGCTTCAGGACGCGGCAGTGCTGCTCAAGCGCTCAACACATAGCCAACATGGACGGGGACGACTGCCGCATGTCCTCGATCATGCGGCGTTTCATCACAATCATTTTGTTGAGTCGCCAGGTTAAGCGGGCTATGCGCGCGGCCAGGTTGGGATCGCTTTCAACGCGCTTGCGCAGGCCCTCCAGGTCAAGCTTGACTACTGTTAATAACTCGCTGAAGTGGTCGTGCAGTCCACGCGCCAAATGATCCTTCTCGGCCTTCCTGACGGTCTGCAGGTGTTAGCCTAATTCGCGCAGTTCTTGGGTGCGCTTTTGCGCCAATTGTTCAAATGCCCTCTGAGCAGCCATTTTCTGAGCCCCAGTAAGTCTTAATTGCCTGATAAAGACGTACAGCGCAAGAAAGCTGCCGACTGTCAAAACGATGACTGCCGCGTGATTGACTGCGATCGCATCGTAGACTGACAGGCGTGCGCTCGATTGACGTCGGGCGGCGCTGCTGAGCTCGGTATCTATCAACTGCCTGAGTTTGGTCATCCGGTTACGGTCAGCACGCACCTTGACGATGTCAAGTGCCAGCTCAGTTGAGCCGCACCTAGCCAAGCCAACAGTGGCGACGAATTCGCCCAGCCGGGAATCGATAACTTCGTCGATCTGCTGAGCAGACCCAGCGATGTTGATCTGTAGGAATTGCACGACTGCCTGCCTGAGTAGCGGCAGCCCAGCTATGGCCAACTCACACGCTACAAGCAATGATGGGTCTAGCGCGGAAAAGGGCCTACTGGCTGCGTTGGCAGCAGCGATGGCAGCGTTTGAGTTCATGCCTTGTTCGCAGAAAAGTTGAATGGGAAATCATCAAACAGCGGACCTTTGAGCACTGTAGGCAAAACTGGGTGACGGATGTCAGCGCAATATCCAGTTGCATCGAGGCATCCAATCCGCAAACGCGGCGACTCGCATAAATTCATTTGCTATAGATGTAATAGCTGTTAGCGCCCATAAAACAACCGCTACAGCCTTATTAAGTATAAAAATTGGTTTTATGTAAACATGGAGCGAGTTCGCAAGTTAGCGCGTCGCGGCACCACGGGCCTTGCGATCACCTTGGGGACTATGGCCTTGGCGGCTATGCAATACCCAGCAAAAACGATTTGAAATCTCAGGTAAGCTCGCTGTCAGGCGAAAAAGCCGAAAAAATAACTGTTTACTGAGGAGAAAACCCATGCTGATTGGGGTACCCGCCGAAATAATGGACGGCGAAACGCGCGTCGCCATCACGCCGGAAACGGCCAAAAAACTCAAAGCCCAGGGCCACATGATTCGTGTGCAGGCCGGTGCTGGCGTTGCTGCCAGCGTGCCTGACGACGCTTACGTCGCTGTTGGCGCTGAGATTACTGACGCAGCAGGCGCCTACGCGGCCGACATTGTGCTTAAGGTACGCTGCCCGCTAGATGCTGAAATGCCGCACGCCAAAGCTGGCAGTGTGGTGATTGGGATGTTGAACCCATTTGACGCTGCAGGCCTTGCGCGCTTGGCAGCGGCTCAGCTCACCGCGTTTGCTTTAGAGGCTGCGCCGCGCACCAGCCGCGCCCAAAGCATGGACGTGCTGTCGTCGCAAGGCAATATTGCTGGCTACAAAGCCGTGATGATGGCCGCCGACGCTTATCAGCGTTTTATGCCGATGTTGATGACGGCTGCTGGCACTGTGAAAGCTGCCCGCGTGGTGATTTTGGGTGTAGGCGTAGCAGGGCTGCAAGCCATTGCCACCGCCAAACGCCTAGGCGCGGTGATTGAAGCCAGCGACGTGCGCCCAAGTGTCAAGGAACAAGTCGAGTCGCTGGGTGCCAAATTCATTGACGTGCCGTATGAAACCGACGAAGAACGCGAAGCCGCCGTCGGCGTGGGTGGTTATGCCAAACCCATGCCGCCTGGCTGGCTGGCACGCCAAAAAGCCGAGGTGGCTAAGCGTGTGGCGAATGCCGACATCGTGATCACCACGGCACTCATTCCGGGCCGCCCCGCACCAGTGCTTGTGACCGAAGACATGGTCAAGGCTATGAAACCCGGCAGCGTGATTGTTGACCTGGCCGCACCCCAAGGCGGCAACTGCCCACTGACTGAACCCGGTAAAACCGTGGTTAAACACGGCGTGACGTTGATTGGCGAAACGAACATTGCGTCCCTTGTAGCTGCGGACGCGAGCGCGCTTTACGCACGCAACCTGCTCGATTTCTTGAAGCTCGTCATCTCCAAAGAAGGCGTCTTGAATATCGACATGGCAGACGACATTGTGGCGGCTTGCCTGATGACGCAGGGCGGCGACGTCAAACGCAAATAAATTAACGGAATCGTTTTTGGAGAAGCTCATGGAAGCCATTGCAGTCGTTAGCCCCACCATCATTAACTTGATCATTTTTGTGCTCGCCATTTATGTGGGCTACCACGTGGTGTGGACCGTCACGCCTGCGCTGCACACACCGCTGATGGCGGTGACCAATGCTATTTCGGCCATCGTTATCGTCGGTGCCATGCTGGCTGCTGCGCTGACCGAAACGCCGCTGGGTAAAACCATGGGGTTTTTGGCGGTGGTGCTGGCGGCTGTCAATGTATTTGGCGGTTTTTTGGTCACCCGCCGAATGTTGGAGATGTTCAAGAAAAAAGAGAAAAAAACCCCAGCTATTGAAGGAGCAGCCAAATGAGCATGAACATTGTCACGCTGCTGTATTTGGTCGCGTCTGTCTTTTTTATCCAAGCGCTCAAGGGCTTGAGCCACCCCACCACGTCGCTGCGCGGTAATCTGTTTGGCATGGTCGGCATGACGATTGCTGTGTTGACAACTGGCGCTTTGATTCTTGAAACGTCGGGCGGCAAGCCGATGGGCCTGGCCTATGTGCTGGTGGCCCTGGTGATTGGTGGCGCTGCAGGCACGCTGATGGCCAAACGCGTTGAGATGACCAAGATGCCCGAGCTGGTGGCTTTCATGCATTCAATGATTGGCCTGGCAGCGGTGTTTATTGGTGTGGCGGCTGTGGCGGAGCCATTTGCCTTTGGCATTGTGGCCAAAGGTATGGGCACAGCTGAAATCCCGGCAGGCAACCGGCTTGAATTATTTTTAGGCGCGGCAATTGGAGCGATTACTTTCAGCGGCTCGGTGATTGCGTTTGGCAAGCTCAGCGGCAAGTACAAGTTCAGGTTGTTTCAGGGCGCGCCAGTTACTTTTGCTGGTCAGCACATGGTCAATCTGGTGCTGGGTCTGATTATGTTGGGCCTGGGTTTGACCTTTATGTTTACGGGTAGCTGGACTGCGTTTTTCGCTATGCTGGCCATCGCTTTTGTGATGGGCGTTTTGATCATCATCCCGATTGGCGGTGCAGACATGCCAGTTGTGGTGTCGATGCTCAACAGCTACTCAGGTTGGGCGGCGGCGGGCATTGGCTTTAGCTTGAACAACTCGATGCTAATCATCGCTGGCTCGCTCGTCGGTTCGTCGGGCGCGATTTTGAGCTACATCATGTGCAAGGCCATGAATCGCTCGTTTTTCAGCGTGATTTTGGGAGGTTTTGGCGGCGAGGCCACAACCGCTGTGGCAGGCAGCAAAGAGCAGCGTCCTGTCAAGTCAGGCTCAGCGGACGATGCAGCGTTTATCTTGGGCAATGCAGAAACCGTGATCATCGTGCCGGGCTACGGCCTGGCTGTCGCCCGTGCGCAGCATTCGGTCAAAGAGCTGGCGCAAAAGCTGACCGACAGGGGCATCACGGTCAAGTACGCGATTCACCCAGTCGCTGGCCGCATGCCAGGCCACATGAACGTGCTGCTGGCCGAGGCCGAAGTGCCTTATGACCAGGTGCATGAAATGGAAGACATCAATGCTGAGTTTGGTCAGGCCGATGTCGCTATTATTTTGGGAGCAAACGACGTCGTCAACCCAGCGGCGCATGTCAAGGGCAGCGCCATTTACGGCATGCCAATCCTTGAAGCCTACAAAGCCAAAACGGTTATCGTCAACAAGCGCTCGATGGCCGCAGGCTATGCGGGTCTGGACAACGAGCTGTTCTACATGGACAAAACCATGATGGTATTTGGTGACGCGAAGAAGGTCATTGAAGACATGGGCAAGGCGATTGAATAAATAAGTGAGCGTCTGCGTTAAAGGCAGCTCCCTGTAAAGGGCAGCGTTCTGCCAGGGAAAACGCACTGACCGCGAGCCATGCGAGCCTTGAAAATCCGAAGTTGTTGACGCAACTGCGATTGAGAGGACAAGCATGACTGCAGCCACCGTAGAACGCCCTTGGCTTAAAGCCTACCCACCTGGTGTTCCGACTGATGTAGACACGGCGCAGTACCCATCGTTGGGAGCACTGATGGAAGAATCTTTTAAAAAGAATGCTTCCAAAGTTGCTTACAGCTTTATGGGTAAGGACATCACGTTTGCTGAAACAAACAGCTTGTCTGTGGCCCTTGGTGCCTATCTGCAAAGCCTGGGCTTGGGCAAAGGCGACCGCGTCGCCATCATGATGTCTAACGTGCCGCAGTACCCAGTGACGGTTGCCGCCATTTTGCGTGCTGGTTTTGTGGTGGATAACGTCAATCCGCTGTACACGCCACGTGAATTGGAGCACCAGCTCAAAGACTCAGGCGCAAAAGCGATCGTCATCATTGAAAACTTCGGCACAACACTGGAGCAATGCATTGCGGCTACCCCTGTCAAGCACATAGTGCTTTGCGCTGTGGGCGACCGTTTGGGCTTGCTCAAAGGCGCGCTGGTCAATGACGTACTGCGCAACGTTAAAAAAGTCGTCCCTGCCTTCAATTGCCCGGCGCAGCACGCTTCAATGATGCGCTGGCTCAGGGCACGCGCGTAATGCTCAAGCGGCCAGACATCAAACCCACGGACGTAGCGGTACTGCAGTACATCGGCGGCACAACCGGCGTGTCTTAAGGCGCGGTGCTGCTGCACAGCAGCGTGATAGCCAATGTGCTGCAATCCGTAGCCTGGAACATGCCCGCCATGGCCAGCATGGCCCTTGTCGCGCAGCCGGTGTATCTGTGCGCGTTGCCGCGTATCACATCTTTGCTTTTACTGCCAACATGATGCTGGGCATGCGCACCGGCGGTAAAAATATTCTGATCCCAAACCCGCGTGACATTCCTGCTGTGCTCAAGGAGCTGGCCCAGCACAAAATCAACAGCTTCCCGGCCGTCAACACGCTGTTCAATGGCCTGGCCAATCACCCTAACTTCAACACGGTGGACTGGTCAGAATTAAAAATCTCATTGGGCGGGGGTGTGGCTGTGACGAGTAGCGTGGCCAAGCTGGGGCTTGAGAAAACCGGCTGCCCCATTGTCGAAGGCTACGGCCTGTCTGAGACTTCACCATCGGCCAGCTGCAACCCGACAAACAGCAAAACCTTCACAGGCACTATCGGCGTGCCGATTCCGGGCACCTACTTCAAGCTGCTTGATGATGACGGCAACGAAGTACCGCCAGGCCAACCAGGTGAGATCGCCATCAAGGGCCCGCAGGTCATGGCCGGCTACTGGCAGCGGCCCGACGAGACAGACAACGTCATGACAGCGGATGGCTACTTCAAATCTGGCGATGCCGGCATACTCGACGACAACGGCTTCTTCAAAATCGTTGACCGCAAGAAAGAGATGATTCTGGTCAGCGGCTTTAATGTCTACCCGAACGAGATTGAAGACGTGGTCGGCAAGCTCGAAGGCGTGATGGAGTGCGCCTGTGTGGGCGTACTTGATGAAAAATCAGGCGAAGCCGTCAAACTGGTGATCGTCAAAAAACTGAAGCGCTGACAGAAGCGCAAGTACGGGCATTCTGCAAAGAAAGCCTGACGGGCTATAAGCAGCCTAAAGTTGTTGAGTTCCGGGGGGAACTGCCTAAAACACCCGTCGGCAAAATCTTGCGCCGCGAGCTGCGGGATAAAAAATAAGCCACAAACATTCAGCAAAAAGGCGGCGTGAGCTGCCTTTATTTTGGGCAAAATCAAGCCATGACGCCTACCGCCATATTAAGTGCTCTCCCTGAAGAGCAGCACGGCCTGATTAAGCTATTGCAACGCCCCGTCAAAGTCGCGCATGCAGGCCGTGACTTTTGGCAGGGCGACCTGCATGGCCAAAGTATCGTCTTGGCGTTGTCAAAAATCGGTAAAGTCGCCGCTGCCACCACGGCTGCAGTGCTTATTGAGCGCTTCAGCGTTCAGCGTGTGGTGTTTACCGGCGTAGCAGGCGGGCTGGGCGTGGGTGTAAACGTAGGCGACGTGGTGGTGGGCCAAAGCTTTGTGCAGCACGACCTGAATGCATCGCCCTTGTTCCCGCGTTATGAAGTGCCGCTGTATGGCAAAACCCGGTTTGATGCTGACGCCGCGCTGAGCCAGTCGCTATTGGCGGCCACCCGTTACGCGCTTGCCGACCCGCATGTCCGCCAAGCTTATCCGGCGGCAAAAGTTCACTTGGGGCTAATCGCCAGCGGCGACCGCTTTATTTCAAGCCACATCGAGTCGAACGACCTGCGCGCCGCCCTGCTTGCCGCGAGCCAAGATGCGCTGGCCGTCGAAATGGAAGGTGCGGCGGTGGCGCAGGTGTGCTTTGACTATGGTGTGCCGTTTGCCGCGGTGCGCACTATCTCTGACAGGGCTGACGACGATGCGCATGTTGACTTTCCGAATTTCCTAGATCAAGTGGCTAGCAAATACGCGGTAGCGATCGTTGAAAAGTTCCTGCGCAATATGAGACATTAGGTCGTAGGCCTTTGTTTTACGTGCGCTAGCAGCTCTTGAATTCGTAGCACATGGGTTTTTCAGCTTGCCGAATTTTTCCTTGCAAACCAGGTGATGGGCAAACAGGCTAACAATCAAGTGAAATTTCCGTCATATGTCCCCGCCAGACACCGCCATCTTCTAGCCTCGGTAAACTCAGGCGCACGCAAAACCAGCAGTTCATATCTTTTTTAGGCATTCCCCATGAGCTTGATCCCCGTCACCATCCTCACCGGCTTTTTAGGCTCAGGTAAAACAACGCTTTTGAAGCGCATCCTGACTGAAGCGCATGGCCAAAAGATTGCCGTGATAGAAAACGAGTTTGGCGAAGAAAACATCGACAACGAGATTTTGGTCAACGACACGCAAGAAAACATCATTCAGATGAACAATGGCTGCATTTGTTGCTCGATCCGTGAAGACCTGCGGGAAACGCTACAAACGCTGGCTGAAAAAAAGCGCAAAGGTGAGTTGGTGTTTGACAGGGTGGTGATTGAAACCACGGGCTTGGCTGACCCGGGCCCGGTGGCGCAAACGTTTTTTATGGACGAAGAAATTGCCGAGCAGTACCTGTTGGACTCGATCTTGACGTTGGTCGATGCCAAGCATGCCGACACCCAGCTCAATGATCGCCAGGAAGCACGCCGCCAGATTGGTTTTGCCGACCAGATTTTCATCAGTAAGACAGATTTGGTCGCTGAAGCTGACGTCAAATTGTTGATGCACCGCCTGACCCACATGAACCCTCGCGCTCCGCAGAAAGCGGTGCATTTCGGCGAAGTAGCGATTGCTGATGTGTTTGACCTGCGCGGCTTTAACCTGAATGCCAAGCTGGACATCGATCCTGACTTTCTCAAGGTGGATGACCATGATCACGGCCACGACGGGCACAACCATACCGAAGGTGAGCCTTGCGACCATCCTTCTCATGCAGCCGAACACGGCCACCACCATGCGCATGATGATGATGTGAAAAGCTTTGTTTTTCGCTCTGACAAAGCCTTTAACCCAGCCAAACTGGAGGACTTTTTGGGTGCGGTCGTCAATATCTATGGCCCGCGCATGTTGCGCTACAAGGGGGTGCTAAATATGGACGGCACCGATCGCAAGGTGATTTTTCAGGGCGTACA
This sequence comes from Polaromonas sp., assembly GCA_043778695.1. GTDB lineage: Bacteria > Pseudomonadota > Gammaproteobacteria > Burkholderiales > Burkholderiaceae_C > Polaromonas. Next base: position 20,992 of record JAYWFR010000004.1, read on the forward strand.
TCAGCTCATGGGCAGCGATTTAGGGCCAGCTTGGGCGGCAGGCGAAGCTAAAACCAGCAAAATGGTGTTCATTGGCATTGATCTGCCGAAAGATATTTTTACGAACGGGCTGGAACAATGTCTGGTTTGAGTTAGTCTGCACTACCTTTGCAAAAACCCGCTTATTTAGCGATAAAACACTATGTTTGTGTCGATTCTCCAACGCTTTGGATTCAAGGCTCCCAGCCAAGCCGGGCAGCCGATACAATCGCGCGCCAGCCAACGTAGCAGACCTGACGCCCGTAAAACGGATGGGACAGGCGTTCATCCACAGGCGGCTTCTCAGAGGAGACAGGCAGTGAAAGCGAAATCAGCATCCATCAGCAAACCAGCTGTCAAAGCAAAAACAGCGTCTAAACCAACGGGCAAGTTGTTGGTCAAGGCGGTTTCTAAACTCCCTTCAAAAACTACAGTCAAATCGCCTGCAAAACCTTTGAAACCTGCGAAGTCTGCGGGCAAAGCAGTCGTTCAATCAGCGTCGAAACCGTCAGCGAAGTCCGCGGTGAAAGAGGCGGCAAAATCAGGCGCAAAAACTTCTGCTAAATCAGCTCCGAAAGGAATGTCTGGAGTCAATAAACCGCTCCTCAAAGCGATATCCAAACCGATTCCGAAAAACACAGCTGTTAAACCTGTAGCCAAAACTCCCCACAAAAGCCCAGCGAAAACGGCAGGAAAGAGTACGGCAAAAAGCACACAGAAAGTTTCTGTTAAGCCAGTACCTAAGACAGTAGCTTCGGCAAAGATCGTAGTTGCGGCTGTCAAAAAAGCTCTTCAAGTCCCGGTCGTTAAAACCAGCAAAAAAGCTGAGAAAATTGCCGCCCCGGCAGCTCCAGTTTTGGTTGTAGTGTCGGTCAAACCTGCTGTCCAAGCTAACGGTTTACCGCCGCCCCCGCCGTTAAAGCCTGGCCGCAGGAGTTCTTCGCGCGCGCTGGCGCATATGCCTCCCCCCGCACCCATGGTGCCTACCCATGCGCCAGACGCAGCAAAAGCCAGTTACTCCACAATGACCGAACGCGTGATCGCGCCGCCACCCCACGTGGCTGCCAAAAAAGACCCCAAGCTAGCCAACAATTGGAAAATAAAAACCGCCGAAACTTTGACCGAAGAAGATGTCAAAGCCATGCCCGATGCTGAGTACATGAACGATATTCAATTGGCGTTCTTCCGCCACAAGTTGTCTATTCTTAAGCAAGATATTCACAACAGTGCAGGCGCCACGACGGAGCACTTGCGCGAGGACACCACGGTTGTGCCAGATCCTGCAGACCGTGCCACGATTGAAGAAGAGCACGCCCTGGAACTGCGAACCCGCGACCGCGAGCGCAAACTGCTCAAGAAAATCGAACAGTCCATCGGCCGAATTGATTCGGGTGACTACGGTTATTGCGATGAGACTGGCGAGCCAATTGGTGTTGGTCGTCTGATCGCCAGGCCGACGGCCAGCTTGTCGTTAGAGGCACAACAGCGGCGGGAACTTAAGCAGAAAATGTTTGGTGATTAATCACAGTAATCGCGTGAATTAACCAATCCACTATGGCAAAAGAAGACACCGCTCCGGGCCTACTGTCAAAGATGGTGAAGTTCGTTCGCAATCCAGCGACGAGCTGGTCCGAGTTGGACACCAAAGAGACCGACCGGGACGAGGCCATTAGCAAGTTGCACTTAAAGGAAATGATTGAGCGCAAGCGTCGCAACGATTTTGTGCGCAAGCGCGAATTCGATATGCTTAGAAAAATGCGCAAGCGAGAGGCTATCGTCGGGCAAGACCCTGCCGCCAGACCCTCTTTTTTCCAGAGTAGTATGCCGTCCAAACCGGACGATCGAGCCAAGACACTTAAAAAAATCGACGAAATCGAAGCGCAAATGTCGATGCAGTGGTGGAAAACCAAGCAGGGTAACACATCGGCTACTCAGACTAGCCCACAGTCTGCTGATTCATCATTGAATTTCTCATCGGTTCCCAACTTTCCTGATCCAACGAGACAAGCTGCGGCGCACCTCCTCGACAACGCTCTGCCAACAGTTCCCGCGGGCTACGGGGCAACCGAGCCCATAGGTTTGACTGCGCTTGATGAGAATCAGGCCCGGCCAACAGTGCCTGTTAGACCTGCATTCGCGGCCAGCCAGTTGGCTCCGCCGCAGCAATCGGCACCACAACCTGTGCCGTTCGCAGTTGCTGCGCAGCGACCAGCGACTGAAACAACATCTCAGGCGAAGTCGCCAGTCTTCAATGGACTGTCTGGCGGCAACTACGAGGCTGGATCTTCAGGTTTTACTCAAACCAACATGATGGCCATGGACGTACTGGAGATAGCGCATGATGCCGAGCTGGAAGAAGCATCAATTCGCTACGCCAACGGCGATGATGCAGGGGCTGAAGCCGGCTTGTTGGAGATGCTTGCCACCGGAAACATACGTGCCGGTCAGGCTGAAGCATGGATGGTGTTGTTTGACCTGTACCGCGCAACGGGTCAGCAAGATGAGTTCGAAAACGCCGCCATCAAGTTTGTCCAAAGGTTTGACCGGTCAGCGCCGCAGTGGTTCTCAATGCCTGATGCCGTCAAAAAAATGCTGCTTCCGGCGGTTGCCGCTGCGGATCAAAGCACTGCTGCTGACTGGATTTGTCCGTCAACCGTGGGTATTCAAACAGTAGCCGCTCTGAAGGCAGCGCTTGCTAAAGCGCCCATGCCGTGGCACTTGGACTGGAGCAATTTAAAAACTATCGAGCCATCGGCTCTGGAGGCGGTCTGCAACGTTTTTGCTGGATGGTCGGCGCAGCCTGTACAACTGCGATTCATTGGCGATGCGCAACTGCAGCAAGTGCTAGAGAAAAACACGCCCTCGGGTAACAGTGAGACGTTGCAAGATTGGTGGCAGCTGCGGATGGAGGCATTGCGTGTGACACATAGACCCGACGAGTTCGAACTTACAGCGCTGGATTTTTGTGTCACTTACGAAGTTTCTCCGCCCGCATGGGGAGCTGCTCGATGCGACTACAAGTGCATCGATCCTCAAGGCTCGCAAACGGGAACTCACACTATCATTGGCGACGTTTTTCGAGACTCTGTTTCAACGAATCTCAGCGCGCTCGACGGCGACAGCCAGATGGGTTCGGTAAATTCGCAAATGGGCAGCCTCATGTCGGTTGAATTGTCCGGTCAGATCGAGGGCGATGTGGCGGGGATGCTGGACGTGTTGCAAGCCAAGCTGACGGGTGCTGACAACATGGTCATCTCGTGTGCGAAGCTGATTCGAGTTGATTTTTCAGCGGCTGGCACGCTGCTCAATTGGGTTTCAGCCAGGCAGGATGAGGGCCGCTCAGTTCATTTCTGCGATGTGAACCGTCTGGTGGCTGCCTTTTTTAACGTCATTGGCATCACTGAATATGCCAAAGTCACTAGTCGCAGAGACTGACTGTTCATTTCTGATCGTTGCGCCATTTATCGGCGCTTAGCGGATCGCTAGGGTTGCTGCTTCAGATGATTAAATCTGCCCGGTTTGTTACGCCCAGCTAAGCAAGCACTTTCACTAAACGTGCTAAGTGCCTAATTTATATAGTCTTTCTTGATTTTTAAGCTTTGCAAAGACGCTTCTAAGTCCTTGATTTCATTGAAAAAAATTGTTTCAACGCACTTGCACGATTGAACTTTCCTGATAAAGTGGGAATAAGTGCAATTAAGTGGTGAAAAATGTTTTTCAAAGGTCTATAACGTGTTTCAAGGTGCGTCTTCGTTAGCTCTCGATTCCAAGGGTCGACTGTCAGTGCCGACCCGGCATCGTGACGTGCTAAGCGCGACCTCAAACAGCCAGCTCACCATCACCAAACACCCGCACGGCTGCCTGATGATCTTCCCGCGTAACGAGTGGGAAAAATTTCGTGAACGGATTGCAGCGCTGCCCATGCAAGCCCAGTGGTGGAAACGTATTTTTTTAGGTAACGCGATGGATGTTGACATGGACACCACCGGTCGTGTGCTGGTGTCGCCCGAGCTGCGTGCATCGGCTGGCATCAGCAAAGATACCGTGCTGCTGGGCATGGGTGGGCATTTTGAGTTGTGGGATGCGGCAACCTATGCCGCGCAAGAAGCGCAGCAGATGAAAGGCGATATGCCTGACATCTTCAGGGACTTTTCGTTTTAGAAAGATGATGGTGCCGGACACATGGAAACACCGCACCGTCTTGTTGAACGAAGCAGTGACAGCGCTTTGCATCTTGCCGGACGGACACTACATCGACGCGACCTTTGGGCGTGGTGGTCATTCTCGGCTGATTCTTTCGCAGCTTTCCAATCAAGGCTCGCTGCTGGCTTTCGACAAAGACTTAGAAGCCATGGCCGACGCGGCCACCATCACCGACCCACGTTTTTCTATTCGCCACGAGGGTTTCAATCAAATAGGCCAGCTGGGCGCGTCAAGTGCTGCTGGTTTGTTAATGGACTTGGGCATCAGTTCACCGCAAATCGACGACGCGGCGCGAGGCTTTTCATTTCGCGGCGACGGGCCGCTGGACATGCGCATGGACACCACGCGCGGCCAGAGTGTGGCCGAGTGGCTGGCGAGCGCATCAGTAGAAAGTATGACGGAGGTGATTCGTGACTATGGCGAAGAACGGTTTGCTGGGCCGATTGCAAAGGCGATTGATAGTGCAAGGCAGGAGCGGGGGGTCATCAAGCGCACACACGAGCTGGCCAGCATCGTGGCTGGCGCGGTCAAAACCCGCGAGCCGGGCAAGGATCCAGCAACGCGCACATTTCAAGCTTTTCGGATTTTCATCAACGCCGAGCTTGAAGAACTCAGCCAGGCGCTAGCAGCGTCGCTCAATATCTTGCAACCTGGAGGTCGGTTGGTCGTGATCAGTTTTCATTCACTCGAAGACCGCATCGTCAAGCAATTCATCGCCGAGCATTCGCGCGATGTGTTTGACCGACGCGCGCCGTTCGCTGCGCCTAAGGCGATGCGACTGAAGGCGCTCGGGCGTGTTAAACCGAGTGCTGACGAGGTGGCTGCCAACCCCCGCGCGCGCAGCGCGGTAATGCGCGTTGCCGAACGCACTGAGGTGCTCGCATGACCCGGCTCAATCTTGTTTTGTTGTTGGCGGTTTTGGCGAGCGCGCTGTACTTGGTGCGCACCCAGTACGAGTCGCGCAGGTTGTATGTTGAACTAGAAAAAGCCACCACCAAAAACCGCGCGATAGAGGCGGAAAACGAGCGCCTGCAAGTGGAAAAACGCGCTCAAGCCACGCCCCTGCGGGTTGAAAAATTGGCCAAGGACAAGCTGCAAATGCGAACTGTCACGCCAGCTATCACGCAGTACGTGACGCAAAAAGACAGCACATCCACGGCGGTGACGAAATGAGCCGCAGCGTGCAATACACCTCCAGCCCATTGCTGGCCAGCAAAACGCCCGTATGGCGGAGTAAATTTATTGTGGCGGCAATTGCTTTAGCCTTTGCTGGGCTGGCGGGCCGCGCCGCTTATGTGCAGGTGCTGGGCAATGAGTTTTTCCAAAAGCAGGGTGAAGTTCGTTTTACCCGCACACTGGAACTGCCCGCCAATCGCGGCCGCATTCTGGACCGCAATGGCTTGATTCTCGCCTCCAGCGTGCCGGCACCCAGCATATGGGCTATTCCTGAAGACGTTGAAGCCAGCAAAGCGCAGCTCTTTGCGCTGGCAAAGCTGCTCGACATGCCTTTGCCGGAGTTGAATAAAAAACTCGCCGATGAAGACAAGAACTTTGTCTGGATCAAACGCCAAGTTGACGATGACGTGGCGCAAAAAATCACTGCGCTGGGCATCAAAGGAATTTACCAACGCAAAGAGTACAAACGCCAGTATCCCGAAGGCGAAACTATTGCCCATGTCGTCGGCTTTACCAATATTGAAGACCGCGGCCAAGAAGGCATGGAGCTCGCGTTCAACAAGGAGCTAGGGGGTAAGCCCGGCTCGCGCCGGGTGATCAAAGACAGGTTGGGCCGCGTGGTGGAAGACACGCGCGAACAAGTTCCGCCCGTCGACGGCAAGGATCTACAGTTGTCGATTGACAGCAAGATGCAGTTTGTGGCGTACCAAAAGCTGCGCGACGCAGTGATTGCCAACAAGGCAGTAGCTGGCAGTGTGGTGATGCTTGACGCTATCACCGGCGAAGTTTTGGCGATGGCCAACTATCCTAGCTATGTACCCGACAAGCGGCAGAACATGAGTGGCAGCCAGCTGCGCAACCGTGCCTTGACCGACACGTTTGAGCCTGGATCGGTGATGAAGGCCTTCACCGTAGGCTTGGCGCTAGAGACGGGCCGTGTCAAGCCGTTGACGCCGATTCAAACAGCGCCGGGGCGCATGCAAATTACCGGCTCTACGATCTCTGATGCGCACCCACATGGCGTGCTGACTGTGCAAGAAGTGCTTCAAAAATCAAGCAACGTCGGCACCGTCAAGATGGCCATGCAAATGCAGCCGCGCGAGATGTGGGAGGTGTTCTCACAAGCTGGCTTTGGGCAAAAGCCGCAAATTACCTTTCCCGGGGTGGTGTCGGGTCGCCTGCGGCCTTACAAAACCTGGCGGCCGATTGAGCAGGCCACCATGTCGTATGGCTACGGCTTATCGGCATCGCTGTTCCAAATGGCACGGGCTTACACCGTGTTTGGTCACGACGGGCAAATCATTTCAGCCACCATGCTCAAAAGCGATGACCCAGCGACAGGGGTGCAGGTGTTTTCCAGCAAGACCGCGTCTGAAGTTCGCACCATGCTGCAAATGGCTGCTGGCCCGGGCGGTACGGGCCAAAAAGCGCAAACGCTGGGTTATTCGGTCGGCGGCAAATCAGGCACTGCCTACAAGCAGGTAGGCAAGAGCTACGGTACCGACAAAGACAGAAAATACCGGGGCTGGTTTGTCGGCATGGCCCCGATTGACAAGCCGCGTGTGATTGTGGCGGTGATGATTGACGAGCCGCGTGCGGGCAAGTATTACGGCGGCGAGGTCGCTGCGCCCGTGTTCAGCGAACTCGTGCAGCAGGCACTGCGCATGAAAGGCGTGCAGCCTGACATGTCAGTCAAACCGCAAATCGTGACGAACGCAGTGGAGGAGTCGTTTTGATCACGCACCTGCACACGCCGTACGAAGCAGCAAAATGGCTACGCACGCGAGTAACTGGCAGCCTGTTCACCGACAGTCGCAGCATCAAAAGCGGAGACGGCTTTATCGCTTGGCCTGGTGCTGCGCGTGATGCGCGGCAGTACGTTTGCTCGGTTTTAGACGCGGGAGCAAACGCGTGTCTGGTCGACAGCCATGGCGTTGAAAAATACGACTTTGCGAGCGACAAAATAGCCAGCTATCCGCACCTTAAAAGTGCAGCCGCACTGATAGCTTCTGCGTATTTTGAAGAGCCCAGCAAGCAGCTACAAGCCATAGCTGTCACGGGGACGAATGGCAAAACGTCTACTGCGTGGTGGCTGGCGCACGCGTTGAGCAAACTCAATCGCCAATGCGGTATGGTTGGAACCCTAGGAATTGGCGGGCCTGGTGCTATTGTTTTCAATGGTTTGACAACGCCTGACCCAGTGTTGCTGCAGCAGCAGTTACGCCGCTTTGTCGATGTTGGTTTTACCGCCTGCGCAATTGAAGCGTCGTCCATTGGTATCGCCGAACATCGATTGGACGGCATGCATTTTCAAGTTGCAGTGTTCACCAACTTCACGCAGGACCATCTGGACTACCACGGCTCGATGCAAAACTACTGGGCCGCCAAAGCGTCGCTGTTCAACTGGCCTGGCTTGCAATCAGCCGTTATCAATATTGACGATGCCAAAGGGTTGGATCTGAGTTTGCAATTGAAGGCTTCAAACGTCGATTTATGGACTGTATCTATCAACACACCCGCCACGTTGCAAGCGCAAAAGATTGAACAGCATGCAGGACGTTTGACATTTGAGGTGGTGGAGGGTAGCCAGCGCGAAACAGTCACGGCAACTGCTATCGGTCTGTACAACGTTTCAAATCTCCTAGGCGTGATCGGCGCTATGCGCGCAGTTGGCATAACGCTTGGAGACGCTGTTAGGGCCTGTTGCGACTTACCAGTTGTTCCCGGCCGTCTGAACACGCTCGGTGGACATGGTGCGCCGCTGGTAGTGATTGACTATGCGCACACGCCAGATGCGATTGAAAAAGTGCTATCAGCCCTTCAACCCGTGGCGGCTGCAAGAGGGGGACAGCTGTGGTGCGTATTTGGTTGCGGCGGTGACCGTGACGCATTAAAAAGACCCTTGATGGCGGCGGTAGCGCAAAGAAATTCAGATCAAATCGTAGTGACCAGCGACAACCCGCGCAGCGAAAACCCAAAGACCATCATTGATCAAATTTTGCTGGGTTTGAAGCAGCAAGAGTTTGTGCATGTGCAAGCTGATCGCGCCTTGGCCATTGCGCAAACCATTGCCCAAGCAATGCCTGAAGATGTTGTGTTGCTTGCGGGCAAAGGTCACGAAGACTATCAAGAAATTGACGGTATCAAGCTTCCTTTTGAGGATCAACTTTATGCACAAGCAGCGTTGAGCGCTCGTTCGCACACCGAGGCTTTGTCATGATGAATTTACAGCAAGCTGCGATGTGGGTCACTGCCGCTCAGTTGGTCGGCGATAGCGGAGTAAACATCAAACGCGTACACACCGACACGCGCAGTTTGCTGCCGGGTGACTTGTTTGTAGCACTCAAAGGTGACAACTTTGATGCGCATGATTTTTTGGCCAACGCCAGAGCGCAGGGCGCGGTAGCAGCTATCGCTCAGCATGGTTTGCTTGAGGCGGGCTTGCCGGGTCTGCGCGTCAGCGACTCCAAAATCGCTTTAGGGCAATTGGCTACAGGCTGGCGTAGCCAGTTCAACCTGCCGTTGATTGCAGTCACCGGTAGCAATGGCAAAACTACCGTGACGCAAATGATTGCATCCATCTTGCGCGCCGACCGACAAACCCAAGCGTTCGCTACCGAAGGCAACTTGAACAACGACATCGGTGTGCCTCTGACGTTGCTGCGCTTGACAGTTGACCACCGTATTGGCGTGGTGGAAATGGGTATGAACCACCCCGGCGAAATTGCTTACCTGGCGCAAATCGCCAAACCCACTGTAGCGCTGGTTAACAACGCGCAACGTGAACATCTGGAGTTTATGGGCACAGTTGAGGCGGTTGCCCAGGAAAACGGCGCGGTGATCGACGCACTTAGTCCGCATGGGGTGGCGGTGTTCCCGGCGGACGATGACTTTACTTCGGTCTGGCGAACTAAAGCAGGCGTACGCCAAATTTTGACGTTTGCCATCGCGGGCAATGCCGATGTAACCGCCGACGCAAAATGGACGGATGCCGGATGGATCGTGGCTGCAAAAACACCGCAGGGCACATTGGCATTCACACTCAACATCGCAGGTAAGCACAACGTCAAAAATGCGCTGGCGGCAGCGGCCTGCTGCTTGGCCGCTGGCGTGCCGCTCGAATTTATTTCAAAAGGTCTGAGTGAATTTGAGCCCGTGAAAGGGCGTTCGCGCGCTTTACAAATTCAGATGCATAACCACTCCTTCACGCTGGTTGACGACACCTACAACGCCAACCCGGACTCAATGCGCGCAGCAATTGATGTGCTGTCAGCTCTGCCAGGCCCGCGGCTATTGGTGATGGGTGACATGGGCGAGGTGGGTGACCAAGGGCCGCAGTTTCACGAAGAAGCAGGGCGCTGGGCGCATGCACAGGGTATTGAAAACCTTTGCACATTGGGTGTGCAGTCTCAATTGGCCAGCCACAGCTTTGGACATGGACGGCATTTCGCTGACATCAATGCACTGAAGCTGGCTGTTCTTCAGCAACTGCCGCAAGTGCGCAGCGTACTGGTCAAAGGTTCCCGCTTCATGAAGATGGAGCGCGTGGTCGCGGCTATACAAGAGCAACAAAAGGAAACCCAGCATGCTGATTAGCCTGGCCCAATGGCTTCAGACTTTGTCTCCCGAATTTGGGTTTTTTCGGGTGTTTCAATACCTGACGTTTCGCGCGGTAATGGCTGCGTTGACGGCACTGCTGATGGGGTTGATTGCTGGCCCTATTGTGATCCGCCGGTTGAGTGCGCTAAAAATTGGCCAACCCATCCGAGAATACGCCATGCAAACGCATCTGAGCAAGGCTGGTACGCCCACCATGGGTGGCGTTTTGATCTTGTTATGCATTGCGGTGTCAACTTTGTTGTGGGCAGATCTGTCAAACCGTTTTGTCTGGATTGTGCTGCTGGTCACTCTAGGTTTTGGTGCAATTGGCTGGGTCGATGATTGGCGCAAAGTTGTTCACAAAGACCCGGAAGGCATGCGCTCGCGTGAAAAGTATTTGTGGCAGTCAGCGATTGGTTTAATCGCCGCGCTATACCTGGTGTTCAGTATTTCAGAAAGCTCCAACCTTCGGGTGATTGGTCTTTTCATCAGTTGGGTACAGTCTGGTTTTGATGTGAACCTCCCGCCCAAAGCCGGCTTGCTGGTTCCATTCGTCAAGGAGATCAGTTACCCGCTCGGCGTGTTTGGGTTCGTTATCCTGACCTATCTGGTGATTGTCGGGTCTAGCAATGCCGTCAATTTAACGGACGGTCTGGACGGCCTGGCGATCATGCCGGTGGTCATGGTGGGTTCGGTGTTGGGCGTGTTTGCCTACGTGACGGGCAGCTCGGTTTATTCAAAGTACCTGTTTTTTCCGCATATTCCGGGCTCTGGCGAGTTGATGATTTTTTGCGCGGCCATGGCGGGTAGCGGTTTGGCATTTTTGTGGTTCAACACACACCCAGCACAGGTCTTCATGGGTGATGTGGGTGCGCTTGCATTGGGTGCGGCACTAGGTACGATTGCTGTCATCGTTCGGCAGGAAATCGTGTTGGCGATCATGGGCGGCATTTTTGTGGTCGAGGCGCTGTCGGTGATGCTTCAGGTCGCCTACTTCAAGTACACCAAAAAGCGGTTTGGTGAAGGTCGCCGGATACTGAAGATGGCGCCGCTGCACCACCACTTTGAGAAAAGTGGCTGGAAGGAAACGCAAGTTGTGGTGCGTTTCTGGATCATCACCATGCTGCTGTGCCTAGTCGGTCTTTCAACTCTGAAGCTCAGATGAAAAACCTGGATGGTCAACACGTTTTAGTGCTGGGGCTGGGCCACTCAGGCTTGGCGCTGGCGCGTTGGTGCGTCAGATGCGGCGCGCAGGTGACGGTGGCTGACACGCGGGCTGAGCCACCGCAGCTTGATGCCTTGCGCGCCAGTGTTCCATCGGCGGCGTTTGTCCATGCCGAAATGAACGCCGTGTTGCTCGATGGAACGTTATTCACCATGGTGCTCAAAAGTCCAGGATTGAGTCCAGCCTCCGTAAGCGGCTTAATGGCTGCTGCACAGGCGCGCGGCCTGGTCGTTGGCAGTGAGCTTGGCCTATTCGCACAGGCACTTCTAGACTTAAAGGAAAGCCAGTCCTACGCCCCGCAAGTCATCGGTATCACCGGCACCAACGGCAAAACAACCGTCACGTCAATGGCCGGGCAGCTGGTGCAGCGTGCGGGCAAGTCGGTGGCAACTGCAGGCAACATTGGCCCCACCTTGCTTGATACGCTGGCTGAAAAAATAGACGCTGACAGCCTGCCTGATGTGTGGGTGCTGGAGCTGTCCAGCTTTCAATTAGACGGTGTCAAAAACTTCGAGCCATCAGTTGCGACGGTTTTGAACATCACCCAAGATCATTTGGACTGGCACGAAACACTTGAAGCCTACGCCGGCGCAAAAAACAATGTGTTTGGCGCTGGTGGTTTGATGCTGCTCAATCGCAATGACCCGTTGGTCATGGCCGCTGCGCCCTCACAAATTAAAGGCAAGCCCGCACGCAGTTACCTGACCTACGGCCACGATGAGCCACAACGACCCGGTGACTACGGAATTGAAAACGTCAACGGCATGGCGTGGCTGGTGCGTGCTGCTGAGCTTGATGAAACCATCAAGCGCAAGCGTGGTGGTGAAAATGAAAACACTGAGTTATACATCCAGCGCTTGATGCCGGTCGATGCGTTGCGTATCTATGGCTTGCACAATGCAGTCAATGCGCTGGCGGCATTGGCGCTGGCTCATGCGGCGGGTTGCGCGCTGGGCCCGATGCTGTACGGCCTGCGCGAATACCGGGGCGAGCCACACCGGGTGGAATCAATCGCTGTGATCGACGGTATCGAGTATTTTGACGACAGCAAAGGCACCAACGTGGGTGCAACGGTTGCTGCCCTGTCTGGCTTGGGCTCTTGGCGCAAGCTGGTGCTGATTTTGGGTGGTGTGGGCAAGGATCAAGATTTTTCGCCGTTGGTCGCGCCTGTATCGCGTTATGCACGAGCAGCCATTTTGATAGGCCGCGATGCGCCTTTGATCAAAGCCGCCTTGGCCAGTTGTGCTGTCAAGGTACTTGACGCAGCATCAATGCAGGAAGCCGTTGTTTTGGCCACTGGCCAAGCGATGTCAGGTGATGCTGTTTTGATGTCGCCCGCCTGCGCCAGCTTTGACATGTTCGACAACTACGAGCACAGGGCGCGTGTATTTTGTGACGCAGTGCAAGCCATGGCAGTTGATGCAGGGGCGGTGTTGTGAGTGCAATGACAAACATCACGTCACGTCTGTCTGGCTGGCTGCCGAACGCTGCCGGTGCCGGCAAAACCGTTGCTGATGTGCTGCCGGTGCGCGTCGGTGGGCAGAGCTTGAATGGCTCCCGCTCTGCGCCCGTTACCTTGGCAGGATTTGACCAGGCTTTGGTGTGGGTCACCGTGGCCTTGCTGATGTTTGGCTTGGTGATGGTGTATTCCGCATCCGTAGCAATGCCTGACAACCCTAAATTTGCTCGCTACGCCCATACGCATTTTGTGATGCGGCACGCGCTGTCACTGGTGGTGGCATTCATCGTTGCCTTGCTGGCGTTTCAGGTGCCAGTGGCCACTTGGGAAAAGCTGGCTCCATGGCTGTTCGTGATGTCGCTGGTTTTACTGATGCTGGTGTTAGTTCCCTTCATTGGCAAGGGCGTTAATGGCGCGCGCCGCTGGATCACCCTGGGCTTCATGAACTTTCAACCGTCTGAGTTGGCCAAGTTTGCTGTGCTGCTGTACGCGGCTGACTACATGGTGCGAAAGATGGACGTCAAAGAACGCTTTTTTCGCGCTGTGATGCCGATGGCACTGGCTATCGCGGTGGTGGGTTTGCTGCTGCTGGCCGAGCCTGACATGGGCGCTTTCATGGTGATTTCTGTTATTGCCATGGGCATATTGTTTTTGGGTGGCGTCAACGCTCGTATGTTCTTTGTGATTGCGCTGGTGGTGGTGGTGGCGTTTGGGCTGATGGTGATGCTAAGTGACTGGCGGCGTGAGCGCATATTTGCTTACCTGGACCCCTGGAGCGAAAAATATTCGATGGGCAAGGGCTACCAGCTATCGCATTCGTTGATCGCCTTTGGGCGTGGCGAAATATTTGGCGTTGGCCTGGGCGGCAGTATTGAAAAGCTGCATTGGTTGCCGGAGGCACACACCGACTTCTTGATGGCGGTGATTGGTGAAGAGTTTGGCCTGATTGGCGTGCTGACCATCATTGGCCTCTTTATGTGGATGGTCAGGCGCATCATGCACATTGGCCGCCAGTCGATTGCGCTGGACAGGCTCTTTGCTGGCCTGACAGCCCAAGGTATTGCAATTTGGTTTGGTTTTCAAACCTTCATCAATATTGGTGTGAATCTCGGTGCGTTGCCCACCAAAGGCTTGACGCTGCCATTGATGAGCTACGGCGGCTCTGCGATTTTGATGAATTTGATTTCGTTGGCGGTAGTTTTAAGAATTGATTACGAAAATCGTTTGCTCATGCGCGGAGGTCGTGCATGATGCAACGTTGCGCATTGATCATGGCCGGCGGCACAGGCGGGCACATCTTTCCGGGATTAGCCGTGGCGCAAGCCCTGCGTGACAACGGCTGGCGCGTGCATTGGCTGGGCGGCAAAGGCAGTCCTGATAACCCGAGCATGGAAAGCCAACTGGTACCGCCGCGCGGCTTTGCATTTGAAACGATTGATTTTTCGGGCGTGCGCGGCAAGGGCCCTGTCACGCTGGCTTTGTTACCACTGCGCTTGCTCAAGGCGTTTTGGCAAAGTATCCAGGTGTTGCGCCGCGTCAAGCCCAACGTGGTGATTGGTCTGGGTGGCTACATCGCCTTTCCGGCCGGCATGATGGCGGTGCTGCTTGGCAAGCGTTTGGTTTTGCATGAGCAGAACTCTGTCGCTGGCATGGTGAATAAAGTGCTGGCGCAGGTGGCAGACCGTGTTTTTACCGCGTTCCCCGATGTGCTTAAAAATGCCCAGTGGGTCGGCAATCCTTTGCGTCCAGCCTTCACCCAACAGGCTGGGCCCAAAGAGCGTTTTGCAGGGCGCAGCGGGCCACTGCGCTTGTTGGTCGTCGGTGGCAGCTTGGGTGCCAAGGCACTGAACACCATCGTGCCGCAGGCACTTAGCTTGATCCCAATCGATCGACGACCCATCGTCACCCATCAAAGCGGGTTCCGGCAAATTGACGAGCTGCGTGCCAACTACAGTGCCGCCGGTGTGGCGGCAACTCTCACGCCATTCATTGACGACACCGCCATCGCCTTTGCTGATGCAGACTTGGTGATTTGCAGGGCAGGTGCCAGCACCGTGACCGAAATTGCAGCGGTGGGTGCCGCGGCGTTGTTTGTGCCTTTTCCGTCTGCCGTAGATGACCACCAAACCAGCAACGCCCGGTTTTTGGTGCAGCAAGGCGCGGGATGGCAAATGGCACAGAGCGACATAACACCTCAAAACCTTGCTGATTTGCTACAAAAAACCGAGCGACTGACCCTTACAAATATTGGGCTACGAGCCAAAATTATGCAAAAAACTGAAGCCACTGCATGTATTGTGGCGGCTTGCGAAGAATTGACGACATGAAACACGCGATCAAAAACATTCACTTCATTGGCCTGGGTGGTTCTGGCATGTCGGGCATTGCCGAGGTACTGCACAACCTGGGTTATGTGATCTCTGGCTCAGACTTGGCAGACAGCGCCACACTGCAGCGTTTGGCTGGTCTGGGCATCAAAACCTTTGTTGGCCACTCCGCACAGAACCTGGCGAATGTAGACGCGGTCGTTACGTCAACCGCTGTACAAGCCGACAACCCCGAGGTGCTGGCCGCACGCGATAAGCGCATTCCCGTGGTGCCGCGGGCCATGATGCTGGCCGAGTTGATGCGTCTCAAGCAGGGCATCGCCATTGCTGGCACGCATGGCAAAACCACGACCACCAGCCTGGTGGCCAGTATTTTGGCTGAAGGCGGGCTGGACCCCACCTACGTGATTGGCGGACGGCTGAACAGCTTGGGTGCCAACGCCAAGCTGGGGACGGGCGACTACATCGTGGTCGAGGCTGATGAGTCCGATGCGTCCTTTTTAAATTTGTTGCCGGTGATGGCCGTGGTCACCAATATTGATGCCGACCATATGGAGACTTATGGCCATGACTTTGGCAATTTGAAAAAGGCCTTTGTTGAATTTTTGCACCGCATGCCGTTTTACGGCACCGCCATTTTGTGCACCGACGATGCAGCGGTGCAAAGCATCTTGCCGCTGGTTAATTGCCCCATCACCAGCTATGGCTTCAATGCGGACGCGCAGGTGCGCGCCGTCAATGTGCAGCCCGTTGGCGCGCAAATGCACTTCACCGCCCAGCGGCGTAACGGCGTGACGCTGCCTGACCTGTTGGTGGTGCTCAATTTGCCAGGCGACCACAACGTGCTCAATTGCCTGGCGGCGATTGCGGTTGCGGTTGAGTTGAATGTGCCAGATGCTGCCGTGCAAAAGGCGTTGGCTGAATTCAAAGGTGTGGGCAGGCGCTTTCAAAGCTATGGCGATATGCCAACCAAGTCCGGTGGCGCCTTCACAGTCATTGAAGACTACGGTCACCACCCGGTTGAAATGGCCGCGACCTTGTCAGCAGCCCGCGGCGCGTTTCCCGGCAGGCGCTTGGTGTTGGCATTTCAGCCGCATCGGTATACCCGCACTCGCGACTGCTTTGAAGACTTTGTGAAGGTGATGGG
>JAYWFR010000005.1:0-15744 GCA_043778695.1 Polaromonas sp.
TATCAATAACTTGGCTGCCATAAGCCATGAGGTCGAACTCATGGCTTAGCCCTGGGACGCAAGTTCGCGTTGCCCGTGCGCTTTGGCATACGCGGCCGCTTGCGCGCGCTGCGCTTGGCTTGACACGCTACGCGCGGCGTCCGCTTGCTCCAGCCGCTCAAACAGTTCCGCCGTCCAGCGGGCGCGCTCTTCGAAGTTGCGGCGTTTGGGTTCGTCAGCTTTTGGCGTGTCGCCGAGGGGCAGCTTGGCGGCAGACACCAGAAATTGATTGGCAGGCAGCGCCGCAAAATACTGTTTGGGGTCAGCCGGTAACAGCAGAGCTGCGCCGCTAGCGCGAGCCAGCAGGGCCAGCTTGCGTTTGCCAGACACCACCGCACGGTGGTTGATGCTGTCTAGCCCAGCTTTTTCTAACTCGCGGCCAATCTCGGCATACACCAGCCGGGCGGCTCGAATGGCCGGGCGGCAGTCGCGCGGCAGCTGGCCAATGCCGTGCTCTGAGCGCTGGTACAGCACGTCGGCGGCTTTGATGAGCCGGTCAATCACGCTGGCAATGCGGCTGTCAAACACCGGGTTGGCCAGCCAGGTGTCGGGGTCTAGCCCGGCCTCGCGCATCCAGGCCATCGGCAGGTACAGGCGGCCAAAACGCGCGTCTTCACCGACGTCGCGGGCAATGTTGGTCAGCTGCATGGCGACGCCTAAGTCGCAGGCTCTGGCCAGGGCTTGCTCGCCCCGGGTACGCATCACCACCGCCATCATGGCGCCCACGCTACCGGCTACGCGTGCGCCGTAGGCCTGCAGGTCTTCAATGGTGTCGTAGCGGCGACCTTCTGCGTCCCACTCAAAGCCTTCCAGCAAGGCAGAGACCAGCTCAAGTGGCAGGTCAAATTCACGTACCACGGCGGCTAGCGCGCGGTCAGGCTCATAGGCCATCGGGTCGCCAGCATACACGCGCCTAAGTCGCTCATTCAGCGCGGCTAGCGCTGTGACGCGGTCGGAGCTGAAGTCAATCGCGTCGTCAGCCACCCGGCAAAAAGCGTACAGCGCAATGGCCGGGCCGCGTACCCGGCTGGGCAGCAGGCGTGAAGCGGCAAAAAAGGTTTTCGAGCCACCGCGCATCAGCTCTTGGCAGGCTTCGTAGTCAAAGCCGTGCCTGGCGTTGCTTTGTGCGGCCGTGCTGGCGGACGATGGGGTGATGACGGACGGCTGTGCTTCGTGCATGGGCGAAATTTGGTTATCGGGCTTTGCGTCAGACGGTGGATTTGTTTTGAATTGCAGGTACCACGGTTTGCAGTGCCTTGGCGGACATCAACACGCCGGGCATGCCCGCACCGGGGTGGGTGCTGGCGCCCACCATGAAGAGATTTTCAATATCTTCACTGCGGTTGTGCGGGCGAAACCAGGCGCTTTGCAGCAAGATAGGCTCCAGCCCGAAAGCGGCACCTTTGTACGACAGCAAATCATCTTTGAAATGCTGCGGCGTCATGACGTGAGAGGTGACGACGTGCTTGCCTAAATCGGGCAACAACGTTTCTTCCAGCCGCTTGCACACAGCGTTTTTATACGCCTCGGCCTCCTTTGCCCAGTCGGTGCCACTGTCCAGGTGCGGCACGGGCGCCAGTACGTAAAAGCAGTCGCAACCTTCCGGTGCCACCGACGGGTCAGTCGCGCTGGGGCGGTGCAGGTACAAGCTGAAATCTTCTGTCAACTTGTGGTTTTTAAAAATGTCGGTGAGCAAACCCTCATACCGCGGGCCCAGCACCATGGTGTGGTGCGGCACGTCTTTGTATTGCCGGTCGGTGCCAAAGTACCAGACAAACAAGCTCATCGAATGCTTGCCGTTTTCAATGCGCTTGTTGGTCCAGTGCTTGCGGTGCACTGGCGCAATCAGGTTCATATATGTCCATGAGGTGTCAGAGTTGCACACCACGATGTCGGCGGCTATACGTTCGCCGCCTGCCAGCTCAACGCCTGTGGCGCGGCCACCTTCCACCACAATTTGCTTGACCTCGGCGTTGTAGCGCACCGGCACGTTGCGGTCAGCCAATAACTTGCACATGCCGTTGATGATGGAGCCCGTTCCGCCCATGGCGGAATACACGCCGAAGCGGCGCTCTAGTGCGTTGATCAAGCTGTATACGCCCGTGACTGAAAACGGGTTGCCGCCAATCAACAGCGTTTGCAGGCTCATCGCCATGCGCAGCTTGGGGTGCTTTAAGTAGCTGGACACCAGGCTAAACATGCTGCGCCAAGCTTTCATTTTCATCATGGCGGGCAGGGCGGCGACTAGGTCGCCAATGCTGTCAAAGGCTTTGCAACCTAGTTTTTCAAATCCGAGTTGGTAGCACTTGTCGGCCTCTAAAACAAAGCGATCGAAACCCTCCGCATCATCAGGGCTGATGCGTATCACTTCAGCGCGCATACGAGCAGGGTCGCCGTTGTAGTCAAAGTGCGTGCCGTCGTGAAAGCGAACGCGGTAAAACGGATCCATCAAACTCAGCTCTACATCGTCTGAGAATTTTTTTCCGCACAACGCCCACAGCTCTTCAAACAAAAATGGCACGGTGACGATGGTGGGGCCGCCATCAAAGGTAAAGCCGTCTTGCTTGCGCACGTAGCCGCGCCCGCCGGGGCCGTCTAGCTTTTCAAGCACCGTGACTTTGTAGCCCATAGCGCTTAAGCGAATGGCCGCGGCCAAGCCGCCAAAGCCTGAACCGACAACGATAGCGGTTTGCTCGCCCGCCGGGCCAGCGCCCGAGCCTTGCGCCACGAAGCCGGGCGCCGGCGTTGCAGTGATTAAATTAAGCGGTGAAAAAATTGAACCAGTCATAGACATCAACGTCCCATCAATCTGCTGCCGTTGTTGCGAGTGGCGTGCGCTGACGCATAGCCCAGCGCCACAATGCCGTTGAAGGCAGGGGCAGTACCAGGAGAAAATGCTCCAAAATCGCCATGGCCAGCATGCTGCCGACCAGGATCAAACCCACCTTGTCAGGGGTGGGTGTGTCAATATTCATAGCACGTAGCGCAATAACAATAAGGGCTAGCAGCGATAACAAAATGGAAACAGGCAAGAAGGCATTCATCCGCCGCCGCCTGAAGTAGCTGCCCATATAAGTTAAGTGGGCTGGCAAAAACTCTTCAGATAAGTTGCGCACTCCGAAAAACAGGTTCAGCTTGGCGCTGGTGCGCATCACCCACAGCACGGCAAATGTCCACAGTCCTACCTGGTTGTCTGCATTCCAGGTGATGGCGGCAATCGCCAGGCCACCTGAAAGGATGCCCAGCTCGTGCCACAAAATCGCAGCCACGGCTTGGCTAAAACGCGGCCAACCGTTGGCGGCGGTGCATGCCTGCTGGCGCGGGCCTGTGAGCCAGCCAGTTAAAAAAGTCAGCTCGTGCCAGCCCCATACCAGCAGCGCGCAGGTAAAAGCACAGTAAGCATTGACCACGCTCAATTTGCCAGCCGTATGCGACAGGCCGTACAGCGCCGTGATGGCCAGCGCGGATGAAATCAGCACACTCCAGCGAAATGTGGTGCGCGGCATGCCGTTGAGCAGCAGCACCACACCGGTGGAAAACCACCAGATAAACACGGCAAACAGCACAGGAACAATCAGTTCAAGCATGATGGGTGTGCTGTTTGCTAGCGCGCTTTTACCAAACGGGCTGCATGCGAATGTCTGCTGGCAGCTCGTGGTGTTTCATGGGCAGCACATACAAACGTACAAAGGTAGCTGCACCGATGACGGCCCAGTAACCCTGCTTGAGCCAACCCAGCGGGCCACCCCGCGCCTTGGCAGCGGTGATGCCGGTTTGCGCCTCAAACAGGCGCGTCATCCCCGCGCGGAACGCCGGGTGGTCAATGTCCAACGACACCGGGAAGACTTGTTTGGTGATGTCGTTGGTAATGCGAAATACGTCGTAGTCATAGGACGTCGGGTCTAACCCCATGGCAGCTTTTAACTGTGGCCGGGTATGGTCACGCACATACATCGTGCCGTAAACTGCCAACAAGAAAAAGCGAATCCAAAGCACATTCAAACCACTGAGCAAATGCGGCTGTGCGCGCATGATGAGCGCAAACGATTCACCATGGCGAAACTCGTCATTGCACCAGCGCTCAAACCACCGGAAGATCGGGTGAAAGCGCTTGTCGGGGTTGCGCTCAAGCTGCCTGAAGATGGTGATGTAGCGGGCGTAACCGATTTTTTCGCTCAAGTAGGTTGCGTAAAAAATGTACTTGGGCTTGAAGTATTTGTAGGCCTTGGTGCGTTTAAGGTCGCCCAGGTCAAGCCCCAAGCCGAAATCTTTGAGCGACTGGTTGATGAACCCCGCATGGCGGGACTCGTCACGCGCCATGTAACGCATCAACGCCTTGATGTCCGGGTTGGTGACGTTCTTTTGAATCTCGTTGTACAAAATGCAACCGGAAAATTCTGACGTCAGTGAGCTGATCAAAAACTCGATGAACTCTTGGCGCAACTCAGGACTGACTTTTGAAAAGACGTCGGCCACTTCAACCGCAAACTCGGGTGTGCGCTGAAAGTGGTCGTGGTTGTTGTCGCCTTCATACTCCGCCAGCATGGTGTCCCATTCAGCGCGCAGAGACGACACGTCAATCCGGTTCATGGCGGCAAAGTCAGTCGTGTAAAAACGTGGGCTAAGCAGGGTGTCTTGCTTGGCCTGGAGCGCGGCTGATGCTGACGTGATAGCAGCCGAAGAATGGGTAGCGGTCGCTTGCATGATGCTGTCCTGAAGTGACTGATTAAGGAGCTAATTACTGGCTTGTGGCTGCATGGTTAGGAACGGCACAAAGACACCTGCATTACTCGTGCCAAACGATTCTAGGTCGACACGCTGGCCCGATACAGGGTCAAACAGGGTTAACCTTCCATCGGTGCGGGAGATCAATTTAAAAGGCTGCTCGGGGCCGATTTTGCGGGCGTTGCGGTCCCTGGCCAGCGCGCGGACAGCGCCGCGTAAAAAGCCTTGCTCGCCCGTCATGACGGTCAGCAATTTGCCGGTCTCGCCATCAATAACGGCTACGCCGCCGCCCGGACGGTCTTCAAAACGCAGCAGCCTTTCAGCGACAGTAGCCGCGGCCAACTGGTCAGGCCCGTTACCCGTGATGCGCACCAGCGCCACACTGCCCAGGGTAAAAAGCAGCAAGAAAGCAGTCGTCCAAAGAACCCAACGCGGAAACGTGTCCGGTGTTTTAGGTTTGTCGACGATGACTGGGCTTGCAGCGGTGTTCATATCAAACGGTCTTTTTAAAAAGGTGAACGCCCGGTTGCCCGCCAAAATGGGAATCAGCGTGATGGGTAGGGCTGGCAATTCCACCGTGTGGCGTGACAGCGGAGGCGTTACCTGTCGCGTGCGCCCAAGCGGTTTGTAACTGCGTGGCAACAGCTTTAGCGTTTGGCACGCAGCGCAGCATAGGCTCGGGTTTGGCAATGTGCCAAGCTCTGGCATGCGGCCACAGGTTTAACCACCCTATTCGGTCGCCGCCGCTGAGTGCCAGCGGGATATCGCCAAAACCTTTTGGCGTGAGCTGTAAGCCGGCGGTTTCAATGCGTTTAAAAGGTAAATTGAAGGTCAAAGTTAGTACGATGCCGATACGCATCACCACGCGCTGGTCAGTCAGGGTGTAGGCAGTGGTGCGAGCGGTTAGCCAAGCCAAAATTACCAGCGCACCAAGCGCGGTGATGGCCAAAGCGGCGGGTATCAACATGCCGGTCACTGTTGTCAGTGCACTTGCCCCTGACGAGGCCAGAAAAACACCTCGCGCAGCCACCAACACCGCGAAATAAATCGCTACTTTTCTGATGTGAAAAACTCGGACAGCGAGGTCATAAAAGTCAGGCGCGCCTTGCCACAAGATATGTTCACCTGTTGGCAGTGGTTCGGGCAGCCCATAGGCTGCCTCGAATTCATGCTCGTGCCCGTTGCTTTTGATGTTTCCGTCAATGTTCACAGAAGCGGCTCCGCGCGGGTCGGGTCAGCGTACATGGTGCCCGCGCCGTAATAGCCGCTGATCTTTTCTTCTTCCAGCATGGTGACTTGGTCTGCACTTTTTGTGACCGGAACGTTGACAAACTGGGCAGCATAAATGCTGTGGGCTTTGACGCTGTCACTCTTGATCCGTGCAAACGGCACCGGCAACAGCACCCGCTTGGCGCTGCCTGCCAGCTCGACTTCAACAAAGCGAAACAGCATCTCGCAGGTGTCCACCCACATATCTACCACTTTGCCAGCAACTTTGTTGTCTGTGCCAAGCACCGGCAAACCGCGTGGGTCGGTATCGTTTTTAGACACGTCAAAGCCAGTTAACACGCGAAGTGGCCGAATGATCGGCTGGCCATGCAAATCCATGTCAGGCACGTCGGCGCGCATGGCGTAAGCACCAGCACCTACACCCGAGGTCATCAGATCGCCCGTTGGGATGTATGGATTGCCAATCGACATACCGTCGCGGCGGGTGGTGACCGGTGGTTCTGGGCGATCAAGTTCTGGCACCGTCACTTCGCGGCCATTCGCCAGTTTGTAGGTTTTAGGCGCTGGAATCGGCCAGCCAGTGACAACTGCGGAGCCTGGTGGCCCTTCGGACTCCATCGGATAGCCTTCGCGGTGGCCTTCAAGCACCAGATAAAAAATGATGCCGGCAAAAAATATCCAGAACAAATACAGAACGATTTGAGCCAAATCGACGTATCCAGTGATAGCTCCTACTTGCATGTTGGGTCTCCTAAAAAGTAGCGATTGCGATGTAACAGTAAAAAACGATTTAAAAACCTATCGGAAACGCTTCAACCTGGCAGATCAGCCAAACCAAAACGTTCAACCTTGGCTGGCTGATTGGTTAACGGCAAGGTAGCGCGTTTTACCAACGGACCAATGACCACCAGCGTGACGAAAAGCAAACAGATCTCAAAATAGTAAACAAAGCTGTAGCCCGTAACAGGCACTGCCAATGCTGGGCCGAGCAAGCCTTGCAGCGCCAGGCCGGATACAAAGTCCCGCGCCGCGCCGCCAAAAGCAATTGACAAACCGGCCGCAGTGGCCTGCACAGCGCCCCAAGCGCCGAGTGCCAAGCCAATGAATTCTTTGCGCTCCATGGTCATAGCAGCAGCCAGCGTGCTGACCGAAAACAGCCCAGCACCAAAGCCGATACAAAACACCCCAAAGTAAAACAGCCAGGCGGCGCCTAGCGGCGCAGAAAAAATAACCGCTGAGAAACCAGGCAAACCGCAAACCACGCCGTATGCAGCCAATCTGCACGGGTCAATGCCGTTTGTGAGCTTGCGCGACGCCACGGCAAATGCTACCAGCGAACCACTGGCAAGTAGCGCGGTCAGCATGGTGGTGGCGCTGACTGACAGTTTGAGAATTTCGCCGCCGTAGGGCTCTAAAACAATGTCTTGCATGTTGAAGGCTGCTGTACCTACTGCCAGCATGGCCAAAAATCTGCGGGCCTTGCCATTGCTGATGAAGCGCTGCCAAGCGTCTTTGAAAACGGGTACGGGCTTCAATCGTAAAGCAGCCGCGCGTGCCGGGTCTCGCGCCTCTTGTTTCCACAGCGCGATAGCGTTCAATACCAGCGTCAAAATCGCATGTCCTTGAACGACTTGAATCATTTTTTTCGGTGTGAAGTCTTGCAGCATCAAACTAAATGCAAAGCTGGAGCCAACCATCCCTAGAAGCAACATGACATACATCAGCGCCACCACGCGGGGGCGAGTCGGCTCGTCGGCCAGGTCAGTGGCCAGCGCCAAGCCTGCGGTTTGCGAGGTCTGTAGGCCAATGCCGACCATTAAAAATGACAAGCCCGCGATGGCCTGGTTTAACCAGTCCGGCGTTCGTACTTCGCCTTGGCCTGACAACACCAACAGCGCAAAAGGCATGAACGACAAGCCGGCAAATTGCAGCATGGTGCCGGTCCAGATATAAGGCACGCGCCGCCAGCCAAAGGCAGAGCGATGCGTGTCTGAACGAAAGCCGGTGACGGCCCTGAACGGCGCAACCAACAAAGGAATCGCCACCATCAAGGCCACTAGCCAGGCGGCGACACCGAGCTCCACAATCATCACGCGGTTGAGAGTTCCGACCATCAATGCCGCTGACATGCCGACGGTAACCTGAAACAAAGAAAGCCTGAGCAGACGGCCCATCGGCAATCCCGCACTGGCCGCATCTGCAAATGGCAGGTATTGCATCGGGATACGGCGAATGCCGTTTTTAACGCTCGGGACTTTCACAGCCGGGTCCACTCCATCGCTTGTGATTTATAAAACCCGCTGGACACGCGCTCATCACGGGTGTGCTGCCAAGTTTTGAGTCCCGCGTCTTCTGCCATCAGTTGCAAGAGTTTTTCTTTGGCCATCGGCTCTAGCCACGGCGCACGGTTGGTTCTGGGCAGCAACCTGCCAACCGAAATCATGACAGCCAGCAGAGGTGTGCGTGGCGCAAACGTGAAGGCAATCGACGTTGAGGTGCGTTCTGCCAAACGCGACAAGACATTGACCGCGTCTTTGGTTTCGTAGTGAATGATGGAGTCCATCGCGACCACATGATCAAAATTGCCAAGCGCAGCGTCAAGCATGTCTCCGCTGCGAAATTCGAGCGAGCCGTTTACAAATGATGCGGGCATACGCTGGCGAGCCAGGTCGACCAACTTGGGTGACAAGTCAATCGCCACAACATCAGCACCCCGACGAGCCGCCTCAACAGCCAATGCGCCTGTGCCGCAGCCGGCATCCAGCACCCTTCGACCCCGCATATCTTCAGGCAGCCACGACAGCAAGGTACCGCGCATTTTGGTGCGGCCAGCGCGAACCGTCGTGCGAATGCGGCCGACCGGCGCGTCCGAGGTGAGCTGCTCCCAAGCTTGCACAGCGGTGCGATCGAAGTATTCTTCGATCTGGCTTCGCCGGCTGGTGTAAGTTGTGGTGTCCACTTTTTGAACCTAGAAAAAGCAGCTGGAAGTGCCCGAGTGTGCCGCGCTCGGCGTGTCCAGCAAGGCGAGACAACGACGCGGGCTACTGCCCGCTAGGCGGTACACCGCGGCTGGGCGCGGCGGGCGTGGCGCAATCAGGTGCATAGCGCTTTCGCCGTGAAGGTGAAGGCCATCGAAGCGAAAAAACTGAGTAATCATGCGATGCATAAAGTGTTTATCAGCGGTTAACTGCTTTTTCTAGATTGAATCAGTCAAAACCGAGCAAGTCGAAAATATCGCGGTCTTTCATCGGTACAGCGTTCAATGGCTCAGTGCCCAGCCACAGGGAAGCAGCCAAGCGCATGTATTCTTTTTGCACAGCTTCCAGTTCAGGCGAATATTCCATCTCAAACAGCGTGCATTTTTTCAAGCGGCTGCGGCGGATCACATCCAGATCTGGAAAGTGCGCCGCCAGTTTTAAGCCAATTTGGTTGTTGTACTTGTCAATCTGGTCGGTGTCTTTGCTGCGGTTGGCAATCACGCCGCCCAAACGCACGTTGTAGTTTTTGGCTTTCGCGCCAATCGCCTGCACGATGCGATTCATGGCAAAAATCGAGTCAAAGTCGTTGGCGGTAACGATCAGGGCGCGGTCGGCGTGTTGCAGCGGAGCCGCAAAACCGCCACACACAACATCCCCCAGCACGTCAAAAATCACCACGTCGGTGTCTTCCAGCAAATGGTGTTCTTTCAGTAGTTTGACAGTCTGACCGACCACATAACCACCGCAACCTGTGCCTGCGGGTGGGCCACCCGCTTCAACGCACATCACGCCGTTATAGCCGGGGAAAACAAAGTCTTCTACCCGCAACTCTTCCGCGTGAAAGTCAACCGACTCCAGCACGTCAATAACGGTGGGCAGCATTTTTTTGGTCAGCGTAAACGTCGAGTCATGCTTCGGGTCGCAGCCAATTTGCAGCACCCGCTTGCCCATTTTTGAAAAGGCCGCTGACAAATTTGAAGACGTGGTGCTTTTGCCAATGCCGCCTTTGCCGTAGATGGCAAATACCTTAGCGTTGCCAATCTTCAGGTTTGGGTCTAGCTGAACTTGCAGACTGCCCTCACCGTCGAGTTGAATTTTGGTGCGTTCGCCTCGACCTTGACTGCTGGGCATCTTAGGAAAGGGGACAGTGGTTGTGCTCATGCGGTTGCTCCTTCAGGGGAATTGGTGGGTGTTTGGGTAATTGAATCGGTGTAAACGCCCTCAAGGCGGTCTTCAAGTTCGTCGCTAGCCAGTTGCAGTGCGGCCAGGGTCTGTGCATCGGGTTGCCAGTAATTGCGAGTTGATGCCTCAATCAATCGGCTGGCCACGCGCATTGAGGCGGTGGGGTTGAGTCTGGCCAAGCGGTCACGCATGACAGGGTCGAGCAAAAAGGTCTCAGACAACTCTTTGTAGACCCAAGGTTGAACCTGTCCGGTGGTCGCTGACCAGCCCATGGTGTTGGTGACATGCACTTCAATTTGCCGCACGCCTTCGTAGCCATGCTCCAGCATGCCTTCGTACCATTTCGGGTTCAGCATGCGGGTGCGGGTTTCAAGGGCGACTTGCTCTTTGAGCGAGCGCACAGCGCCATCGCCCTTGGTTTGGTCGCCAATATAGACCGGCGGCGTACTGCCGCCCTTCGCCACTTTGACAGCCTGTGTGATGCCGCCTAGCGTGTCAAAGTAGTTGTCAACAGTGGTCACGCCCAGCTCAACAGAATCAAGGTTTTGGTAAGTCAGCTGCACGTTGGCCAACACGCTTTTGAGCAACGCCGTTTGTTGCACAGCCAGCCCAGTGCGGCCGTAGGCAAAGCCTTTGCGCCGGGTATAGGTTTCGGCCAGCTCGCCCTCGTCAGACCAGCGGCTACTTTCAACCAGGTTGTTGACGTTGGAGCCATAGGCGCCTTCGGCATTGCCGTAGACGCGAAGCGACGCGATTTCTAGCGTGCAGCCATGCTCTTGCTGGTAGGCCAGTGCATGTTTGCGAATCCAGTTCATTTCAAGCGGCTCATCTGCCGATGCGGCCAAAAAGGCGGCTTCAGCCAGCAGCTTGATTTGCAGTGGCATCAGGTCGCGAAAAATACCCGACAGTGTGATGACCACATCGACACGAGGCCGGCCCAGCTCAGCCAGCGGTATCAACGTGGCCCCGGCGATGCGGCCGTAGCTGTCAAAGCGCGGCAGCGTACCCATTAGCGCCAGCGCTTGCGCAATCGGTGCGCCTTCGTTCTTCAAGTTGTCGCTGCCCCACAAAACCATGGCAATTGACTCAGGCAACGCGTGGCCATCAGCCATGTGGCGGTCAAGCAGCAGCTGCGCTTGCTTGGCACCATCTTTTACGGCAAAGCTGCTCGGGATGCGAAAGGGGTCAAAGCCGTGCATGTTGCGGCCTGTGGGCAGTACAGCGGGGGTACGCAAAATATCACCGCCAGGGGCCGGGCGAATAAAGCGGCCATCCAGAGCGCGCAGCATGGCGGCGACTTCGGTGTCTTTGGACAGCAAGGCGTTGGCCGCTTGCAACTCGCCCATCAGTGACAGGCTCATCTCGTCATGCCCCATTGCGCCCGCTTTGAGCGACTGGTCAATGCTCTGGCCCGCGACCAACGCCTCAATCGACGCTCTAGGCAATTGCTGGCCGTGCGATGCATCGGCCATGGCCAGCAGCATGTCAATGCGTTCTGACGGGCTGGGCGCGCGGCCTGCCACATGCAAACCGTGTGGAATGAGGGTGTATTCCAGCTCCAGCATTTGCTCGGCTAAAAGTACAACTCTCGCGTCAGCATCGCCGCCATGAGCCGAGTTCCACGACGGGGCAGCGTCGGCCAAATTAAGTTCAGCAGCAAGGGCTTGCAGCAGCACAGCAAGCTCGCTGCGGTCTGCCGCACCCGGCTCCATCGCGCGCCAGCGTTCAATCGATGCTTTGAGGTCGTTGAGCCCCTTGTACAAACCGGCTTGGGCGATGGGGGGCGTCAGGTAGCTGATCAGCGTCGCGCCGGAGCGGCGTTTGGCGATCGCGCCTTCAGATGGATTGTTGGAGGCGTACAAATAAATATTGGGCAGGTCGTCAATCAGCCGGTCTGGCCAACAGGCACCCGACATGCCGCTTTGCTTGCCGGGCATGAACTCCAGCGCACCGTGCGTGCCAAAGTGCAGTACCGCATTGGCCTTGAAGTCTTCGCGCAGGTAGCGGTAAAACGCTGAAAAAGCGTGCGTCGGTGTCAAGCCCTTTTCAAACAACAGCCGCATCGGATCGCCTTCGTATCCGAAAGCAGGTTGCACACCAATCAAGATGTTGCCGAACTGTTTACCGAGCACCAAAATTGAAGCGCCGTTGCTCAGTTGCTTGCCCGGGGCTGGCCCCCACTGGCCTTCAATTTCTTTCAACCAGCGTTCGCGCTTAACGTGCTCGTCAGCTGCAATCAGGGTGTGGACATTGGCATCTGCGCCATGCAGGGCGGCGTTGCCTTGCAAGATGCTGTCACGCAGGCTGTCGACACTGCTTGGCAGTTCGACTGAGTAGCCCTGCGCCTTCATGGCGGTCAGGGTGTGGAACAAAGATTCAAATACCGACAGATATGCCGCACTGCCGATGTTGCCTGCGTTGGGTGGGAAATTAAAGATGACGATAGCGACTTTGCGCTGCGCGACCTCAGTGCGGCGCAAGGCAACCAGCTTGCTGACTCTGGCCGCGAGCATGAGTGCGCGTTCTGGGCACGACTGCATGTCTTGCGCGCTGTCGCTGGCTTTGAAGGTGCAGGCGTGGTGGCAGCCGGTGCAGGTCACGCCCGGCGCACCAGGGCGGCCGCCAAACACGATGGGGCTGGTCGCGCCATCCAGTTCAGGAATCGCCACCATGATGGTGCTTTCAACCGGCAGCAAGCCGCGCTCGGAGCCACCCCACTGCGCCAGATTCTGAAATTCCACTGGCTGGGCTGCGACATACGGCACGTCGAGACGCGCCAGCACGTCTTCAGCCGCTTTGGCATCGTTATAAGCGGGACCACCCACCAACGAGAAACCGGTCAACGACACGACCGCATCGACGCAGACTTGGCCGTCTTTAAAAAAGAACGCTTCAATGGCGGGGCGTGAATCGAGGCCAGCAGCGAACACAGGCACGACACGCAGGCCGCGCGATTCAAGCGCTGCAATCACGCCGTCGTAATGGGCTGCATTGTGCGACAGCAGGTACGAACGGAGCAGCAAGATGCCGACTGTGCCCTTGTTTTGACCAGCCGGTGCGCTAGGCAAGGCAGACAAGTCATCCGAAAACCGACCTGCCATGCGTGGATGATAGACGCCGACTTCCGGGTATTCAACGGGTGGCGGTACTTTGACTAGCCCGCGCAGTTCGCGTCTGGTGCCGGCAGCGCCTCGGTCGACCACATGGCGAATCAGATTGAACACGTTTTCGTCCGAGCCGCCTAGCCAATACTGCAGCGTCATAAAGTACGCCCGCACGTCTTGCGCCGTGCCCGGCACAAAACGCAGCATTTGTGGGATGCGTCGCAGCATTTTCATTTGCGCCGCGCCACCCGTGGCAGCCTTGTCTTTGTTGCCGCGCAGCTTTTTCAGCAGCGCCATCGGTCCACTGGCAGGTTTGTCCATGTCAAACTTGCCGAGCTTGGTGAGCTTGACCACTTCAGTGGCCGACATCATGCAAATCATGGCGTCGCATTGCTCACGGCGCGCGCGCAGGTCATCCAAAATCGGCAGAAAGTGGTCTTCCAGAAACAGCATGCCCGCAACCACGATATCGGCCTGTGCGATGTCGGCTTTGCAGCGTGCAATCGCGACGTCGTTACCTGCGTATTCAGAGGCGGCGTGCATGGCCAACTGAAGGCCGGGAATGTCACGCAGCAGCGCTGCATGTACCCGCTGGGTTGAGCTGGCCAAGTGCGTGTCCATGGTGACAATCACCACGCGAATCGGTGTTTTCACCACGGCAGACTTCGCTTCAACGACTGAAATGAGCTTTTGCATCGTAGAGTGTCTCTAGAGTGATGGTTTGCAAACCCATGTCTTTGGCGTACTGCTCGGTGTTGCGCTTGGCCTTGCCGCGCACGAAGAATGGTATTTTTTTGAGCTCTTTTTCTGCATCCGCGCCCCATGCCGCAATGGCTGTCGTGGCTGCCGCATGCTCAACCGCTTCAGCTGATGTTTTAGCGGCGCTTGAAATGGCCTCGCTAGCCTCTACAGTTGCCGCCGCTTTGCTCACGACCGCAGACTTGCCCAGGTGCGAAGGACTGGCGTCTTCATGAAATTCTGCATCGCCCCGGAACATGCCAATCAGGTGTTCTTCCAGGCCCATCATCAGCGGATGCACCCAGGTGTCAAACATCACGTTCGCACCTTCAAAACCCATTTGTGGTGAATAGCGTGCCGGAAAGTCCTGTACATGCACTGGCGCTGAAATGACAGCGCAGGGGATGCCCAGGCGTTTGGCAATGTGGCGCTCCATTTGCGAGCCGAGTACCAGCTCAGGCTGCAGTTCAGCGACTTTGGCCTCGACCTCCAAGTAGTCGTCGGTGATCAAAGGTTCAATGCCGTACAGCTTGGCGGCTTCGCGCACTTCCCGCGCATGCTCGCGGCTGTAGGTGCCCAAGCCCACCACGGTAAAGCCCAGCTCGCGGCTGGCAATCCGGGCGGCGGCAACGGCATGGGTGGCATCGCCGAACACAAACACGCGTTTGTTGGTCAGATAGGTTGAATCGACGGACTTGGCATACCACGGCGCGCGAGCATCGGCGCTGGACAGCACCCCGCTGGCATCAACGCCAGCCAATTGCGCCACTTCGTTGACGAAGTCGCGGGTGGCACCAGAGCCAATCGGCACTATTTTTGTAGCTGGTTGGCGAAACGTGCGGGTCAGCCACTGCGCTGCTACCGACGCAATTTCAGGGTACAGCACCACGTTGAAGTCCGCATCACCCAAGCGCGCCATATCATCCGGTGTTGCGCCCAGCGGGGCAACCACATTGATGTCAATGCCTAATTGGCCCAACAAGCCAGTGATTTCGCGCAAGTCATCGCGGTGGCGAAAACCCAGTGCGGTGGGCCCAAGGATGTTGCAGCTTTTGCGTCCGTTAGCTGCGCGCCCTGTCTTTGGCTTGGCCAGCGAGCGCACCAATTGGTAAAACGTCTCAGACGCGCCCCAGTTTTCCTTACGTTGGTAGCTTGGCAGTTCAAGTGCAACAACAGGGATTGGTAAATCAAGCGCTTTGGCCAAACCGCCTGGGTCATCTTGAATCAATTCGGCCGTGCATGATGCGCCGACCAGCATCGCTTTGGGCTTGAAGCGCTCGAAAGCTTCGCGTGCAGCGGTTTTGAACAGCTCTGCGGTGTCGCCGCCCAAGTCGCGCGCCTGGAAGGTGGTGTAAGTCACCGGTGGGCGCTTGGGCAGGCGCTCAATCATCGTGAACAACAGGTCGGCATATGTATCGCCCTGCGGCGCGTGCAGAACGTAATGCAGACCCTTCATGCCGGTAGCTACCCGCATTGCCCCCACATGGGTTGGGCCTTCATATGTCCACAGCGTCAGCTTCATGTCGCGGCCTCCCGGTTCAGGAGTGCGCGGCGGCGCAGGGGGCGGGAAAACAGCCCCGCCAGATCGCCCGCTTGTTCGTAGAAATGCACCGGCGTGAAGACTAGCTCAATGGCCCATTTGGTCGTCAGCCCTTCGGATTCCAGCGGGTTGGCAAGGCCAAGGCCGCAAACGGTCAGATCAGGGCGGCTTGCGCGCACTCGGTCCAACTGCAAATCCACATCCTGAC
>JAYWFR010000006.1:0-6568 GCA_043778695.1 Polaromonas sp.
AAAAATCCCAGACCGCGCTTGGCCGGATCGGCAACATAAGCCTGGCGATACAACGTGCGGCCCAACAGGTACACAACACCTGCACTCGCGACATAAGCCTGCGGCCAGTACACGGCAGCAATCAGCAACGCTGGCAAGAAACAAACCAACTGCTCGAGCGTGTTCATTTGCACACGCACAGCTCGCTCAAAATGCTCGTTGCCGGTCATGGCAGGCGCTGCGATGCCATACCTGCCGCGAGCTTGGCCCACCAGCATGCCAAAAATAATGAATTGAACAATGGCCAGCAAAGCGATGATGTGGACGTAGTTCATGGGAATTCTTTCGGGTTGATATTGAAATTGCCTGATTTTAGGGTCGTGGTTGCGACCAGCTTATCCATTCGTTGATGACCAGCGCTGTAACCACGAGTGTGCCGCCGTACAGTACGCTGGTGGCAGGCACTTCGCCCGCACCGACCCAAGCCAACAGTGTGCCAAACACTACCTCCAGCATGGCCAGCAGCGCCATCTCTGGCGCTTTAAGAATCGACGCGCACCAAACCGACAGCACGCAGGGTATAGCCAGCTGCAGCGCACCGAGCAGGCCCAAGAGACTGACATCGTGCGCCGTTGCTGCGAGTGGCCAGGCCAGCGGTAGCGTGCTCAAGCACGAGATCACCGCACCGACGAGCACGGCAGGCACCAAGTCTACTTTGTGTCCGTGCGCCTGGCTGTGCTGCACCACCGTCCAATTGCAGGCGGCTGCCACAGGTACCAGCAAGGCCACCAGAGTTCCCGCCCATTGCGCTGACATGTCAGCCTGGCCGCCGTACATCCAGACAATACCAACACCAGCTAATGATATTGCCCACCAAGTGTGCGCCGCAACCCGGTGACCGGTAAAAAGTCGGGCCATCAATGCGGTGAACAACGGGCCGAGGGCCAATGTCACCAGCACGTTGGCCACTGTGGTCATGGTGAGCGCCACCATGTAGGCGGTGAACATCACGCTCCAGCACACCCCAGACAGCCAAAGCGTCCGACCGGCGTGGCGCATTTGGGTAAATACTGCCCTGCCCCGCACCAGCGGCAAAATTACCAGAAGCGAAAGCACAGTAAAAAAACTGCGCCAAAAAGTCACTTCAAAACTACGTGCAGATTCAAGTAGCCTCGTGACGACGCCAGCCGTAGACCACAAAAACGCACAAAACACCATCAAAACCACGGCGCGGCGATGCGTCAACGCAATGCGCGCTATCACGCGTCACCCCCCTGGTTGTGATTCAAATACCGGCCCACGCCTGTCACACAGAACAAGAGCGAAACCCGCAAAACATGTCATCGCGGTCGGGCAGGTAAAAATTGCGGTACTTAGGGCTTTTCATCCGGGCGCGGGTTGCAAACGATGCGCCGCGCAGCACCTTGTGGTTGCCAAACCAAGGCTGCGAATAATCGGTATACGGGTCAGGCTGAAAACCATCAAAACCTCTGAACGTGGTGCCCGTCCATTCCCACACATTGCCCCACAAAAAACCGCGTTTGGCAGCCGTGTGTGCGGCGATTTCCCATTCGACTTCAAACGGCAAACGGCGCCCAGCCCAGCGGCACCAGGCGTCGGCCTCGAACCACGTCATGTGCATGGCGGGTTGGCTGCCCAGCATGCGCCGGGCAGTGCCAAAGCGGGTTTGCATCACCGCGCCGCTGGCCACGCCAATCTGGTCAACATAGCGTGGCGCGCGGCGGCCTTCACTTGCAGACAGTGCCTGTAGCCATTGCCAGCCTTCTGCGCTCCATAAGTCCTGACGGTCATAGCCGTCATCATTGACAAATTCAACGTACTGCGCCCACGCGACTGGCTGGGCATCGATTTCAAACTCTGGCACAGGCAGGCTGTGCTGCGGCCTTTCGTTGTCAAAAGAAAAACCATCGCCCGCGCTGCTGCCAAGCTGCCAGTTGCAGGCCGGTATCAGCATGGGCTGGCGCTGCGGCATAGGCGCAGGGGTAAAAGCTTGCTGCATGGGCATGTCGAGCTTTAAGCCGAGTGTTTGCGCCATGTGAACAAGGGCCTCGGCATGCATGTCTTCATGAAACAGCGCGAGTCGATAAAAGTACAGTGCGTCGTCGCTGTCATCGGTTTTTTCTAACAAATCTAACGTGCTTTCCAACGTGTCCAGAAGATAGGCGCGAATGTTGTTGGCATTGGGCAAATCAAGCTGCCAGCGCGTGCTGTGCTGCACATGGGTGCTGTCCCACCAAAAGTCGGCGTTCGGCTCAATGCTGGCCAGTCGAGCATGCGCTGGTTCGCACCGATTGCCGAGCGTACGCTGCATATTGCGGGCTATCCACCATTCTTGAAACCAACCGATATGACCCAGTTCCCACAGGGGCGGATTGACGCTGGCCGATTGAGGGACTGCGTAATTCACCGATTCCAGCAATTTTTGATACTGTGCAAATAGGTGCAGCGTATGATTGCGCGAATCCATCAGTGCCAACGACAACAACTCTTTTCCGCCGCGGCGCATCGATGGCGAATCGATTTGGATCGCGGTGCTGGTAGCCGTTGCTTTAATGGCGTTTTGAGGTGCTTTGTTTGAAGTCAAAAATAGTCCTGGTCAGTCCGGCATTGGTAGAGGCAAACAACGGTAATTCACATACCGCGTACCGCTGGGCAAAATTTCTGTCCAGTCATTGTGACATCGCCGTCACCCAGAGCTGGAATGCTGCCAATGGCAGCCATGACGCCATGATCGCATTGCATGCACGTCGTTCGGCAGCTTCAATACACGCTTGGGCAGCGCAGTACCCTGACAGGCCACTTATTTTGATTCTTACCGGTACCGATTTGTACCGAGACATTCTGGTTGACACCAATGCTGAAAAGTCGCTAAATTTGGCAACCCATTTGGTGGTGTTGCAAGAAGCAGGGTTGGCTGCGCTGCCCCCCAGCCTGCGCGGCAAAGCGCATGTGATTTATCAATCCGCCAAGCGCTTGAAACCCGCCATTAAATCAACCCAGCGCTTCACAGCTGTGATGGTGGGCCATTTGCGTGATGAGAAAGACCCGTTGACCTTCATCAACGCTGCTCGCCTATGCGATATGAACAACGCTGATGGCATAAAAAACCCCAACTTTGAGCAAATTGGTGATGGACTGGATGCTAAGTTGGCCAATGCCGCCAGCCTGGCGGATGTGGAGCATGCCAATTACCGCTGGTTGGGTGGCCTGCCTAAAGGCCAGACACGCCAACGCATCAAACACGCCCACGTGCTGGTCAACTGTTCGCTAATAGAGGGCGGCGCGCATGTGGTTTTGGAGGCAGTACAGTGCGGCACGCCTGTGCTGGCCTCGCGCATCAGTGGCAATGTGGGCATGCTGGGCACTGACTACATGGGCTACTTTGACGTGGGCAACCCTGCGGACTTGGCCACGCTCGTCAAGCGCTGCGTTGCTGAGCCTTCCTTCTTGGCCCGTTTGCAAACCCAATGCGACCAGCGGGCCGAATTGTTTGAGCCTGATGTCGAAAAGCGCCTTGTTTTAAACTTGATCTCATCCGCATTGAAAGAACCAATATGAACGCCCCCGAAAAAATCACCAGCTCTGCCACTCCACGTTTGACCAGCCTGTCCCATGGCGGCGGCTGCGGCTGCAAGATTGCGCCCGGCGTATTGAGTGAGATTCTTAAAAACTCCAGCAACTTGCCCATTCCACCCGAGCTGCTCGTCGGCATTGAAACAGCAGACGACGCAGCGGTGTATTTGCTCAATGAAAACCAGGCGTTGATTGCAACCACCGACTTTTTCATGCCCATCGTCGACGACCCGTATGACTTTGGCCGCATTGCAGCAACCAACGCCATCAGCGACGTGTACGCTATGGGCGGCACGCCCATTATGGCGCTAGGCTTGGTCGGAATGCCCATCAACGTGCTGCCACTAGAAACCATAGGCGCGATTTTGCGGGGTGGGCAAGACGTATGCCGCGACGCGGGCATTCCGATTGCAGGTGGCCACACCATAGATTCGGTGGAGCCGATTTACGGCTTGGTGGTGCTCGGCTTGGTGCACCCGTCTCGGGTTAAGAAAAATTCGGGCGCGAAAGTCGGCGATGTGCTGGTGATGAGCAAGCCATTAGGCGTGGGCATTTTGTCCGCCGCGCTCAAGAAGGAAATGCTTGCGCCCGCAGGCTACGCCAAGATGATTGAAGTGACCACACAACTGAACAAACCGGGCATTGCACTCGCGGCGCTTGATGGCGTCCACGCACTGACTGACATCACGGGCTTTGGCCTGGCTGGCCACACGCTGGAACTGGCCCGCGGTGCGAAAGTACAAATACGCCTGGACTGGTCGCGCATGCCCTTGATAGCGGGTGTGCGCGAGCTCGCAGCGCAAGGCTGCGTAACAGGCGCATCGGGCCGCAACTGGGAAAGCTATGGCAACGAAGTGACGCTGCCCGCTGCATTTGCCGAAGCTGACAAAGCGCTGTTGAGTGACCCACAAACATCCGGCGGCCTGCTGGTGTCCTGCAGCCCCGACGTGGCCGCTCAGGTGCTAGAAATTTTCCGCACCCAAGGCTTTCCAGACGCCTCGTTGATTGGCGAAGTCGCAGTTGGCAGCGGCGTTAGCGTGTACTGAGTTTCATGCGCGCTCTAGGGTTTCCCCGAGCGCCCTCCGTCAGCTTTCATTAAGTCGGCACAAGGGCTTACAAGTTATTATTTAGCGGTCAGACGCTCTTGGCTACACCAACCACTTGATACTTTCGGAGATAGCTACCTTGGCTGCATTACTCAAACTCGCTTTGGCCTACGACTGGCTGGCTGCCCAAGCTGGCAAACTAGCCGCCTGGGCTGTGTTGCTGGCCGCTTTGATCTCTTCGGGCAACGCCTTTGTGCGCTACGGCTTTGACATCAGTTCAAACGGCTGGTTAGAGATTCAGTGGTACATGTTTGCTGCGATGGTCATGCTGGGCGCGCCGCTGGTGCTCAAGCTCAACGAACACGTTCGGGTCGACATCGTTTACGGCAAACTCAAAGGCAACGGCCCGGTGTATGTTGACATTTTCGGTCTGATCTTTTTCTTGCTGCCAGTGATGGCATTGCTGGCGTACTTGAGCTGGCCACTGTTTCTAAGTATGTACAAGTCCGGCGAGATGTCCCCTAACGCTGGTGGGTTGATCCGCTGGCCTGCCATGTTGCTGCTACCGGTGGGTTTTGGCATGATGTTTTTGCAGGGTATTTCTGAAATCATCAAACGTGTGGGTTACTTGTTGGGCAAGTTTGAGATGGACACGCACTACGAAAAGCCGGTTCAATAAGCGGTTCTTCCTTCACGGTTCATCTTCTTTCACGCAGTCAGGACAATAAAAATGCAAATGGAAAATTTTGCCCCAATGATGTTTGCAGGACTGGTGCTGATCATGCTGATCGGCTTTCCGGTGGCGTTTTCGTTGGCGGCACTGGGTTTGGGTTCCGGCTTTTTCGCGATTGAGATGGGTTGGTTTCCGGCCAGCTTCATGTCTAACTTGCCGCTTAATATGTTCGGTATTTTGTCTAACGATTTGCTGCTGGCCATCCCATTTTTCACCTTCATGGGCGCGATTCTTGAAAAGTGCGGATTGGCCGAAGACATGCTGGATTCGATGGGCCAGCTCTTTGGTCCGGCAAAAGGTGGCCTCGGTTATTCGGTCATCATCGTGGGCTTTATTTTGGGTGCCATTACGGGCACAGTAGCCGGCCAGGTGATTGCCATGGCCATGATCTCGCTGCCAGTGATGATTCGCTACGGTTACAACATGCGCTACGCTACCGGCGTGTTGGCTGCGTCAGGCACCATCACGCAGCTAGTTCCGCCGTCGCTGGTGTTGATTGTTATGGCAGACCAATTGGGCCAGTCGGTAGGTGACATGTACAAAGGGGCGTGGGGTCCGTCGATTTTGCAGGTGTTGATTTTTGCAGGATACACCTACTTTTTGGGCGTCTTCAAGCCGCATCATGTTCCCGGCGTTCCGAAAGAAGCGCGTACGTTGCAAGGCTGGGCGCTGTGGGCCAAATGCCTGCGTGGCATCATTCCGTCAGCCATCTTGATTTTTGCAGTGTTGGGCTCCATGGGTGGTTTGCCCGGTATCAACACCGCCATCGCCACGCCGACCGAAGCCGGTGCGATGGGAGTAGTCGGTGCGCTGGTGCTGGCTGCCATTCACAGGCGCTTGACGCTTGCGCTGATTTGGGAAGCCATGAGCGGCACCATGCGTTTGACAGCCATGGTGGTGTTTATTTTGATCGGTGCGCGCGTGTTCTCGATGGTGTTCCAGGGAGTAGACGGTGCCAAATGGGTGGAGCATTTACTGACGGGTTTGCCAGGCGGGCAGACCGGCTTTTTAATTGTTGTCAACATCTTCATTTTCTTCCTTGCGTTTTTTCTAGACTTTTTTGAGATTGCGTTCATTATTTTGCCGATGCTAGGACCCGTAGCAGTCAAGCTGGGCATCAATCCAATCTGGTTTGGCGTGCTGCTGTGCGTGAACATGCAGACCAGCTTCATGCACCCTCCGTTTGGCTTCGCACTGTTTTATTTGCGGGGCATTG
>JAYWFR010000007.1:0-15601 GCA_043778695.1 Polaromonas sp.
GACGATAACGAAGGCAGTGTTAAACGCTTTTTAAACGACGCGGTGGCTATGGCCAAATTCAACGCTACGCACAGGACATCGGCAGTGAACGCTCTTGAGTACAGCGCGGTATTTTTACCCGGCGGCCACGGCACGATGTGGGACACCGCTAATGACGACGCTACGGCCAAGCTGGTAGCCGATAGCTTTAACGCGGGCAAACCAGTAGCAGCGGTTTGCCACGGCCCAGCTGGCCTGGTCAAATCACTGCGGACTGATGGCAAAAGCATTTTGTTCGGCAAAAAAGTCAACGGCTTTACCAATGAAGAAGAAACCGCCGCAGGCCTGATGGACGTGGTGCCATTTCATCTGGAAACCCGCATGAAAGAGCTCGGCGGCACCTTCGAAAGCGGTGCTATGTGGCAGCCGTACGCTGTGCGTGACGGCAACCTGATCACCGGGCAAAACCCGCAGTCGAGTGCGCTGGTGGCCAGCCATGTGGTGGCGGCTTTGCAGGGTAAATAAATTTACCTAAAAATCATCCAAAACCAAAAGAGCAGGCGCGTTAGGGTCGCTGTTTATTTGAGGGCGCCAGCGCTCAGGCTTGATGGGATCAGCAGATGAACGGATGAACGGATGAACGGGTGAACGGGTGGATGAACAGACGGGTGAGAGTTCACACCGCATGTGCTGAAGCCCAATCATTACGTGCGCTAGCAGATCCTGTATTGATAGCTAGATCAAACAGCAAGCAACTGTTTGGCCAACGCTTGCATGGCTGCCACGCTGCGATTGGCTGGTGCTATGGGCGTGGCTGCTGTGTACTGTGCAAAGTTGCGCTTCATCGACTGCAAATACACCGGATCGTAGTGGCCCGTTAGCAGCTCGCGCACCACGCTGGCGACGTCACCGCTACGCGAGCGGGTTTGCCAGCCTTGCACCACTTCTTTGCCACGCGCCTGGGTCAGCGCGCCCAGGCGGTCGCAAAAAAACTCAATGTCTTTGACGAAAAAATCGTAGTCTTCCAGCAGCAGCTCAACCCGCTCGTCGTCACTTAAATCTAGCTGTAAGCATGGCGCTGCACGCATGGCGGTGATCAAGCCCTCGGGTATCGCCACGTTACCGACTTTCTTGCTTTCGCTTTCAATGTACACCGGCCGCGCCGCGTCAAAGCTTTTGAGCGCCGCCCATATCAGGCTGTCATAGGCTTTTTGTGTGGGCTGCGGCAGACCGGGTATCACGCCGAGTACGGACGAGCGGTGGTTGGCCAGCGCTTCTAAATCTAGCACCTGCGCGCCTTGAGCTGCCAACGCTTGCAGCAGGCGCGTTTTGCCCGAACCAGTGGTGCCGCAAATCACTCGGTAGTCAAACCGCGCAGCAAGACTCGGCAGAGCGGCAATCAAGGCTGCTCTGAACGCTTTGTAGCCACCGTCAACCAGCGTCACGTTAAAGCCAATTTGGTCCAGAATCAGCGCCAATGACCCGCTGCGCTTACCGCCGCGCCAGCAGTACACGAGTGGCTGCCAGTCGCGCGGTTTGTGGATCACATCGCGCTCAAGGTGCGCCGCTATGTTTTTGGCGACCATTGCTGCGCCGCGTTTCTTGGCATCAAAGGCGCTTATTTGTTTGTATTCAGTGCCCACCAATTGACGCTCTTCATTGTTCAAGCTGGGCCAGTTGATGGCCCCTGGCAGGTGGTCTTCGGCAAATTCGCCTTCGCTGCGTGCGTCGATGATGTCTGAGAAGTTGCCCAAGCGAAGCAGCGCGTCTTGAGCTGAGATTTTTATCAAACTCATTTCAAGAGTTTCTTCAATTCCGGCCACACATTGGCCAGCATT
Organism: Polaromonas sp.; assembly: GCA_043778695.1. Taxonomy (GTDB): domain Bacteria; phylum Pseudomonadota; class Gammaproteobacteria; order Burkholderiales; family Burkholderiaceae_C; genus Polaromonas. Next base: position 1,818 of record JAYWFR010000007.1, read on the forward strand.
TTGGGCTGTGCCTGCTCGTTAGGGTGAATGCGGTCTGCCTGAAACTGACCAGCGACGTCGGGCACATCGGCTACACCTTTCAAAAAAAATGCGACAAGCGCGACTTTTTCAGCCTTGGCGACTTTGGCAAACAGGCCTGAGAAAGTCGCGCCATACGCGCCGCCATAGTTAGGCGGTACCTGCATACCCAGCAGCAGGACTTTGGCGCCGGCCTTTTTGGCGGCTTGGGTCATCTCCGTTAAGTTTTTTTCAGTCATGTCCAGCGGCAGCCCGCGCAGAGCGTCGTTGCCGCCGAGCTCAATCACGACGATGCTGGGCTTTTGCGTTGTTAGCAGCGCGGCGATGCGCGAGCGGCCGCCTGATGTGGTGTCGCCGCTGATGCTGGCGTTGACGACTTTTGCAGTTTTCTGGCTTGTGGCCAGCTGCTTTTCAAGCAGCGGTACCCAGCCTGTGCCGCGCTTGAGGCCATATTCAGCGCTCAGTGAATCGCCGACGACCAAAATCGTGTCGGTGGTGCTGGCCTGCACAGTCGCGCCAAAAACAAGCGCCAATGCAAGCCATAGGCCTTTAAAAGCTTGCCAAAAGGCCCACTTGTTAAAGTCGCGCACTGAATGCAGCGCATTCAATCTCAAAGTTTTTGATAGGGCCGTCATGTCAGTTTCTGTAGTAGCTAGTTTGATTTCCAGCGATTCAATTGTTGCCGTTGAACATATTTTCAAGTCGGTCAGTGACTCTACCGGCACATTAACTATTTTGCGCGATATTGACTTTGCCCTCGCCCCACGCGAGACCGCCGCCATTGTTGGCGCATCAGGCTCAGGCAAAAGCACGCTGCTGTCCATCATCGCCGGGCTGGACACGCCGACCAGCGGCACGGTGCGACTGGCCGGACAAGACATTTTTGCATTGAGCGAAGACGACCGAGCCGCGCTGCGCGCGCAAAAGGTCGGCTTTGTGTTTCAAAGCTTTCAATTGATGGGCAATTTAACCGCGCTTGAAAACGTCATGCTGCCGCTGGAATTGTCGGGCACCAAAAACGCACGCAGCCTGGCGCTAGAAATGCTCAAACGCGTCGGCCTGGGCGAGCGCTTGTCGCACTACCCCAAGGTGTTGTCAGGCGGCGAGCAGCAGCGGGTCGCGCTGGCCCGGGCCTTTGTGGTGCAACCTGCGGTGCTGCTGGCCGATGAGCCGACCGGCAGCCTGGACTTTGCCACCGGCGACACCGTCATGCAGCTGATGTTTGAACTCAACCGCGAGTTGGGCACCACGCTGGTGTTGGTTACGCATGACAAGGCGATAGCTGGTAAGTGCGAGCGGCGGATTGTGATCGAGGCTGGTCAGATTAAGCTTGATTAGATGAAAAATAGGCTACAGCCCATGTAAATAGAGCGCTAGCAGCTCCTAAAAATATAGTGATTATTCATCCTCTGCAGCTTGACACCGCTCTGGTTGTCACATTGCCCATTCTTTACGGGCAAGCAAAGCCTGCGGGCGAAAGCTTGCGCCACTTAAAACACCCATCACCGCCGCCGCTGCTCCACCGTCCAGCACCTTCACATCAACCGCTCCATTTTTCAAAACATGGTCTCGGTATTCTTGAACGTGCTCTATATCTGCCAAAGCCATCACACCTCCTGGCCTTAGCACGCGCAGCATTTCGTCGAGCACCTGCAATCGGTCTTTTGAGTCTGCAATGTTGTGTACCACCCAGTGCGAAACAACCAGGTCAAAGCTTTCATCAGGGTAAGGCAGGTCACGCGCATCGCCCGTGTCAACGGATATGCGATCAGCAACCCCCGCCAAAAGAGCGTTGTCCAAGGCGGCCTCGGGTGTGTTGTTGGCTTGATCTTCGGCTCGCCACAGATCAATGCCGATTGCCACACCTTGCGTGAGCCTAAGCGCTGCGCCGACCAGCATCAAGCCGCGCCCGCAGCCGACGTCCAGCACCTTCTCGCGTCCCGTCCAGTTAAGCATGTGCGCTGCATCATCTAACAGCCGCTGGCGGGTTTGCAACTTGCCAACCCGGCTGGCCCAGGTCATGTAACCGCCCATGAAAAAACCGTACATGGCCACGAGCACCCCTAAGGTCAGGCAAGCTGCAATAACAGGTGAGGGAAACTGCGCGGTGTATGTGCCGACCAGACCGCTCACCACGGCCATGATCAAGCCCGCCACCCCCGCCGCTAGCATGCCCAGCCGCACACCTGGCGCATCAATGCCGTAATCGGGGCGGCTGTTTGGATTTTGAATTTTTTGAGTGTTCATACCTGGGAAGTTTTTGGGCCTCTCTTCGGGTCTACTGCCCAAATGTCTTGCAATTGCGAAGCGCGGGCAAAATCATCAAAAACAATGTCGGCTGGCACGATGCAATAATATAAAAACGGTATCGTATGTTAATTAGATTTACTTTATCAATTAGAGGTTTATTCAAGTGACCGGTGTTGAGTCTCGCCGCTCAGTCGGCCGACCTGCTGATCCCAATCTTGCTGCCAAGATTCTCGATGCTGGCTGGATGATGTTTCTTGAGCGTGGCATTGAAGCCGTCGCGGTTGAAGCCATCGCCGCGCGAGCGTGTGTGTCTAAAGCTACTTTTTATAAACATTTTGAAGACAAAGGGACATTGTTCGAGGCGGCAGTTTTACGTGAGATGCAAAGTATTGAAGCTGCACAGCTGCTCAGTTTGCATCCGCATTCACCTGTCGATCTACATGCGTCACTGCGGCAATTTGGCATTGGATTAATGACTTTCATCGTTAGTCAGCCCGCAGTTGATTTTTACAAGGCCCTGTCGGCTGAACTTGCACGGCACAAGCCCTTGGCCCAGCGGTTTTATGACTTGGGTCCAGGCCGGACAAAGGCAAACTTGACGCAGCTACTCAATGCTGCCGCGCAGGCTGGGGAGCTTGACATCACAGACCCCGCACAGGCAGCAGAGCAATTAATCGGACTGTGGCAAGGCATTACCAATTTCCAACTCGCGCTTGACATAGATAGTGAGCAGATTCGAGCGACCATCGCCTCGCGAGTTGACGCTGGACTACGTGTTTTCCTTACCGCTTATGCGTTAAAAGCCGACAAAGGCAAATAAAAACGGGCGCTAGCCGCTACTAAAATAGTAGCGCGCAACTGCCGTACCTGGGTACCCTGATAGTCACCCCATGTCATCTTCTTCTAAAAATCTCTTCGGCTTTCACGCCGTTGACGTGCGCATTAAAACCGCGCCCAAATCTGTCTTTGGAGTGTTCCACGACGTGCAGCGCCGTGATGCGCGTATGCGGCAATTCGCTGACCGGGCGCGTGACTGCGGTGTCAAGCTGGAATGACGTCTTGATGCTGGGTATTTCTGTTCCGTCTGGTGCGTATTACAATTAAGTGATGAAAGCTATTTCTATCAAACTCCCAGACCCGTTGTTCCACGATCTTGCTCAGCGGGCAAAAACCAGCGCGTCCAGCCAGAGCGAGATTATTCGTTCGGCGCTGGCGGCCTATTTGCAACGTGATGCGCAGCCAATTACTGCCTCTTGTGCAGACCGCGCGCAGCGTTGGACGGGCATCATGCATGGGCCTGCTGATTTGTCGACCAACCCCAAGCATCTTGATGGTTTTGGGACATGAAAAGCCGCGTCATTGTTGACGCCGGCCCTTTGGTTGCGCTGCTGAACAGCCGCGACACGCACCACAAATGGGTCGTACAACAATTGGGTGACATTCAGCCACCGATGCTGACCTGTGAAGCCGTATTGGCCGAGGCCACTTATTTGACCCGCGCAGTTACCGGTGCACGAGCCGCGCTGATTGAAATGTTGGGCGAGGGCTTTTTAGACATTGGCATGGCGTTAGCTGATCACCACAGCGCTATCCTGGCAATGGTGCGCCGCTACACAGACGTACCCATGTCGCTGGCCGATGCCTGCCTGGTGCGCCTGGCAGAGCTGTACCCCCAAAGCGTGGTGATGACGCTGGACAGTGACTTTGCGATTTATCGTAAAAATGGACGCCAGGTTGTCCATATGATTCACCCATGAACATGCTTGCCGCCCAATAAATTTGGGGGTAAGCAGCTACTTAAAACATAGCAAATAAGAGTTTTTAGCAAGCGCTGGGTAGGTGCAGGGATAATCACTCCATGTCATCTTCTTCTAAAAACCTCTTCGGCTTTCATGCCGTTGGCGTACGCATTAAAACCGCGCCTAAATCTGTCTTTGAAGTCTTCTACGACGTGCAGCGCCGTGATGCGCGGATGCGGCAGTTCACTGACCGGGCGCGTGACTGCGGTATCAAGCTGATCGAGTCTGACGGCCTGCGGTTGGCCAAAATGTGCGGCAGCCACGGCCATCAGGGCGTGGTGGCGCGGGTCGATGCGCTGGCGCAAGTGACTTCGCTCGATGAGCTGCTTGAAAACCTGGAAGCATCCGGTATCAAAAATCCCCTCCTGTTGGTACTTGACGGCGTGACCGACCCGCACAACCTGGGGGCTTGTTTGCGGGTGGCCGACGGTGCGGGTGCTCATGCAGTGATAGCTCCCAAAGACCACGCGGCGGGTATCAGTGCCATCGTGTCTAAAGTGGCCAGCGGCGCGGCCGAGACCATGCCGTACTTCATGGTGACTAACCTGGCGCGCACGCTGGGCGAGCTGAAGGAACGCAATATCTGGTGCATTGGCACATCAGACGACGCTGAAAAAACCATATACGACGTTGATTTAACTGGGCCTGTCGCTCTTGTTTTGGGAGCGGAAGGCGAAGGCATGCGCCAGTTGACGCGCAAAACCTGCGACCAGCTGGTCAGCATCCCGATGCACGGGGCGGTTGAAAGCCTGAATGTGTCTGTGGCCAGCGGTGTGTGTTTGTATGAGGCTTTGCGCCAACGGCGGCTTTTGTAAGGGAAGCGGCGAGCGGTTTAAACCAGTCCAAACCAGCCCAGCAGCGCCCCAGCCCCCAGCAGCCACAGCAAATGAATCTTGGTGCGCCACACCACCAGCGCCGTCAACGCTGTTAACAGCCAAAGCGGCCAGTGTTGAAAGCTTGGGCCATTTGATTCAGCCAGTATCCAGCCAGTCGCTATCAGCAGCGCCACCACAATCGGTGCCATGCCTTGCTTGAAGGCGCGCACCGCGCGTAGTTCGCGGTTGCGGTGTCCCCATTGCGCTGCCATGTAGGTCAACGTGGTGCTGGGGATCAAAATGCCCAGCATGGCAACAAACACGCCCAGCAGCCCAGTCAGCATGCCACCGGCGTTCAAGCCCACATTCCAGCCCAGCAGGGCGATGAACAACACATTCGGCCCTGGTGCGGCTTGGGCAATGGCAATCGATGAATTGAACTGCGCGTCAGTCAGCCAATGTTGCTGGTCAACCAAGTAACGGTGCATGTCGGGTGCAGTAGTGATCGCCCCGCCAATGGCCAGCAGCGACAGCGACAGGTAGTGAAAAAACAGGCTGAACCAGTCCTGCACGCCAAGTTGCAAATTTAGCGCCAGTTGTATGGGTTCGGTCATGGTGCCAACTTTTTATACGCCGCCGCGCAGGCCAGGCTGCCCAGCCCCAGCAGCACATACGCCAGCGGCCAGCGCAGCAGGGCAATAGCAATAAAACACAGCACGCCGAGGGTGATGCAGGCCGGCAGGCCCAGTGCGTTTTTTTGTAGTGCACCAAACAGTTTTAAGCCTGTGGCGGCTATCAAACCCGCTGCGACGGCTGCCATGCCGCACAGTGCGCCTTGCACACCAGGGTGGCCTGCAAACTGGGCGTACACCAGGGCCAGCAGCAGCACCACGCACAGCGGCGCAACCAACATGCCCGCCAGCGCAGCCATGGCACCCTTAAAGCCAAAGTAGCGGCTGCCAATCATCAGCGACAGATTCACCACATTCGGCCCCGGCATGATTTGCGCGACTGCCCAGTCTTCAACGAATTCTTCGCGCGTCATCCAGCCTTTTTTTTCAACCAGCTCACGCTGCACCACGGCCAGTACGCCGCCAAAGCCTTGCAAGGCAAGCAGGGTGAATGACACAAACAAATCAGTCAGGGACGCGGGTTGGGCTGGGGGCGCTGTCATGGGTTTCATCACGGGCTTTATCATGCACAGATTATCGTTATCAGTTCTAAATCACTTTGAAGACCAACCCATGATCCATCTCAAAATCGACTTTGTGTCGGACGTTTCCTGCCCTTGGTGCGTGATTGGCCTGAAAGCACTCGACGAGGCGCTTGAGCGCGTTAAAGGCGACATCACCTCTAGCATGCACTTTCAACCTTTTGAATTGAATCCGCAAATGGGGCCCGAGGGCCAAGAGATCACCGAGCACATCACGCAAAAGTACGGCATTTCGGTTGAACAAGCCAATGCCAACCGCGAGAACATTCGCCAACGCGGCGCTGATGTCGGTTTTAGGTTTGCAATGGCCACTGAGGCTGGTGGTGGCCGCAGCCGCATTTACAACACCTTTGACGCGCACCGCTTGCTGCATTGGGCAGAAACGGTGAGTTTGGACAAACAAAAGGCCTTGAAAGAAGCGCTGTTTTCAGCCTACTTTACCGACGGCCAAAGCCCGGCATCGCATGAGGTGCTGCTGCAAGTGGCAGCTCAAGTTGGGCTGGACACAACCCAGGCGCAAGCGGTTTTAAGTTCTGACCGGTATGCAAAAGAAGTGCGTGCACAAGAGCAGTTTTATACCGGGCAGGGCATTCATTCAGTGCCTGCAGTGATCATTAATGACAAGCATTTGATATCAGGTGGTCAGCCGGTGGCCGTGTTTGAAAATGCGCTGCGCCGAATTGCGGCAGGGGCGTGATGTCGACGTGGAGCAAAAAGTTGTTGCCCTGCCGCTGGCGTTGATGGCGGCGCTGGCTTGCACCCACCCATGACCACGTTAGGCGGCATGGCGGCAGATTAACCAGGCCGGATTTACCAACCAAAACAGAGCCGTTGCGGCTTTTTTATTTGCTGCCTACTTGACGCCGTATCCCATGGTTTGCGGCAGCCACAGCACGATTTGCGGGAAGCAGGTCATGGCCAGCAACAGCAACAGCAGCATGACCAAAAACGGCCAACCTTCTTTCATCATCTCGCCTATCGGTATGCCTGTCAGCGCCTTGGTCACAAACAGCAGCATGCCAAACGGCGGGTGAATCAGGCCGATCATCATGTTCAGCACCACCAGCACGCCAAAGTGCACCAGGTCAACGCCCAGCAGCTTGGCAGCAGGCAGCAGCATGGGCACAAACACCAGCAGCAGCACCGACACATCTAAAAAGCAGCCCAGCACCAAGAACATCACATTCACCAGCAGCAAGAACTTGAGCTGGCTCAAGTGCATGCTGTCAACCCACTGCGCCATCGCTTGCGGCACGCCTTCAGATGTGAAGGCGTAGTTGAGAATGAACGAGCCCGCCAAAATCAGCGTGATGACCGCGCTGCCGCGGGTGGATTCCATCACCACACCCCAAAAGCTGCGCCAGGTCAGTGCGCGGTACACCACGCCCGCCAAAATTAGCGCATGCAGGGCAGCCACAGCAGCCGCCTCAGTCGGGGTAAACGCGCCAGAGTAAATGCCGCCCAGCAGCACTATCGGCATCGACAGCGGCAGCGCACCGCGATAAATAATCGCTGGCCAGTCGCGTAGCGGTATTTTGTCTTCACGCGGCATGTTGCGTTTGACGGCGATGAAGTGCACCACAACCATCATCAAAATAGCCATCAAAAAGCCCGGCACCACGCCGCCCAAAAACAGCGCGCCCACCGATGCACCCGACACCATCGCGTAAATCACCATCGGTATCGACGGCGGAATGATCGGGCCCAGTGTGGCGCTGGCCACCACCACCGCACCGGCAAAGCCGCGCGTGTATTCAGGCTTTTTCAGCATCTGCTTGATGGTGACCAAACCCGGCCCGGCGGCATCGGCAATGGCGCTGCCGCTCATGCCTGAAAAAATAACGCTGACCAAAATATCAACCTGCGCCAGCCCACCGCGCATACGCCCGACCAAAATGCGGCAAAAGTCAAAAATGCGCTCGCTTACCGTGCCGGCATTCATGATGTTGGCCGCAAACACAAACAGCGGCACGGCCAGCAGCACATAGCTGTTGTACAAACCGTTGCCAATTTGCTCGGCCACCAGGCCCACGTCTTGCCGCTTGACCAGCAGGTAGGCAATGCCCGACGCGATCATTGAAAAGCCAATCGGCATGCGCAGCAGCATGGCGCTGACAAGCACCAACACCAGCACGGTCAAGGCGGCGCTCATAGCCGCAACTCAGCTTCCAGGCCCTGGCCTTTGAAAGCTCGCCATATCGCCAGAGCCGAGCGAAAAACCAGCGCCAACAGCAAAAACACAAACGGCAAAAACACCCACATGAAGCTCAAGCCCAACACCGGCGTGCCTTCACGCTTCATGAAGTAAACGTAGTCCCAGCAGGCGGGAATAGCAAACAGCGCCAAGCCGCCGATCAACAGATTACCCATAATTTGCATGGCCTGGCGCATGCGGTGGGAGGCAGCATTCCATAGCAGGTCAAACACCACGTGTTCGCGCTCAGGCACTACAAAGGCTGCTGCCCACAAAATAATCCACACGTACAAAATAACCGCCAGCTCGTCGGTCCAGGCCAGCGGTTTGTTAAAGCCAAAGCGCGCCGTGACCTGAATCACAAACACGATAAACAGCGTTAAAAACAGGCCACCGCCTACGGCGTTAGCGCCTGATTTAAGCCACTTCATTGCTAGTTATTTTGTAGCATTTATTTTGTGGCATTGATGCGCTCAAGCAGGCCCTTGGGCCAGACCTTGGCGTAGTCAGAGTTCAAGTACGCAGACTGCACGGTTTTGCGAAAGGCTTCCACATCGGGCGTGGTGACCTGCAGGCCTTGCTGTTTGAAGAAGTCTGCCAACTGGCCTTCTTCTTTGATGCGGTTTTCATTGTTGTAGGCGGCAGCTGCATCAGCCGCGGCTTTGACTTTTTGCCGCTGTGCGCCCGTCATGCCTGCGAGTGCCTTGTTTGAAATCGCAATAAAAATACCGTCGACCAAATGGCTGGTCAACACGATTTGTTTGGTGACTTCATAAAACTTGGCGGCTCGCACCGTGGGCAGCGGGTTATCTTGCCCATCAATCGTGCCAGTTTTCAGGCCCAGGTACACCTCACCAAACGCAAGCGGAGTGGGCGTCACGCCCAGGGCTTCACCTAAAAAAAGCCATTCTTTGCTGCCCGGCATGCGCAGCTTGATGCCTTTTAAATCAGCCGGAGTTTTGACATTGCGCGCTTCCCGCAGGTTAACCTGGCGCGTGCCCAGGTACACGGTGGACAGCGGCGTCACGTCCATCTTTTCAGCGACAGTTTTGAAGAGTTCTACGCCTATAGGGCCGTTAAATACTTTTTGCTGGTGATCAGGATCCCGCACTATGTAGCCTGCCGTAAACACCGAAAACTCCGGCACCAGCTTGGCCATGTCAAAGGCTGAAATGGACGTCAACTCCAGATTTCCGCGCGCCATAGCGGCTGGCTCGGTGCCTTGCTTGAAGAGCGATGCATTCAGGTTGATTTGCACGTCGAATTCACCTGGCGCGCTTTTGTCTAGGCTGTCTTTAAATACTGTCCACATCTTGGCGTGCCAGTCGTCTGGTACCGCTGGGGTAGAGATGCGCAGCAGCACCTTGGTTTGCGATTGCGCTGTCGGTAGCACTGCGCCAAACAGCAGGGCTGTGGACGCAGCAGCCACCAGGCTCCTGCGAATGAATGAAGGTGTCATGTTGTCTCTTTCTGTCGTTGTTGTTAAATCGTTGTTGTCAGTTATTTGCCATGACGCGGTTGTCAATCAAGTAGCGTATCAATGCTGAAGTCGTCGATAGTATCTTTGAGCATTTTAAATTCATCAGGCTTCAATGCCACCAGCGGCGGGCGCACGCGCAGCCAGGCGTCGTCGCCGGTCAGCACAGCCATGATGCCTTTGAGCGCAGGCATCAGCGAATAACCATCGAGCAGCGTCAGCAGCGTGATGATGCGCTCCCGCGCGGCTGGTGTCGTTGGCGCATCAGGCTGCATCACCAGCTGCCTAACCACGCGCGGCATACAGTTGGCAATGCCGCTGATGGCACCCGTGCTGCCGCGCCTTCCCATTTCTGGCAGGTCGGGTTCAAAGCCGACGTAGACCGTCAAGTCCTTCATGAAAGCTTCAGCCAACCCGACTGAATGCGCGGTGGTACACGCACTGTCTTTAATGCCCAAAATCGTTGTGGGGTACAAGCCAATCAAAGTAGCAATCGCATGGTGCGACAAGCCCACGCCGCTGACCTGCGGTATGTGGTACAGGTAGAGCTTCAGGCGGATGTCATTGATGCTATCAATCACATAGCGGTAGCTGTCTATGATGCCCTCGTCGCTCACGCCTTTCAAAAAAAACGGCGGCATCATCAGGCAGCCGTGTACGCCCAGGTTGATGGCGTGACGGGTTAGGGCCAGCACTTCGGGCAGGGCGGCGCAGCTGGTTGACACCATAATTTGCGCAGCGGGCACGCCGCGCGTAACCACCTGCTCAAGCGCCTGCATGCGCTCAGCCATTGAAAACGACGGCCCTTCACCGGTGGTACCAAACAGCGTGACGCCGCTGCAGACGTTGGCCAGCAGAAAGTGGCTGTGCGCAGCCAAGCGGCCGTGGTCAATGCTCAGGTCGGCGTGCAGCGGGGTGAGCAGTGCAGGCCAGACGCCAGTGAAAGCTTTTGCATGGTTAGCCTGCATAGGTAGCCTTTTGGGGTCTTTAGAATCAGGTGAGTATCCTCCATAAAAAGTCACCCATGACCGATTCGTCAACACCAGGTTTGCGAGTTTTTCAGGCCAATTACAGCGACACCTTGCACGCCAAAGCCGTGGTGCAATTGCTTGACGCCTATGCCCAAGACCCAGCGGGCGGCGGCCAGCCGCTGAGCGCATTCGCCAAAGAAAATCTGGTGCAAGAACTGGCCAAACGCCCGCAAGCTTTCAGCGTGCTGGCGTTTGATGGTGATGTGCCCGTAGGCTTGGTCAATTGCATCGAAGGCTTCTCCACCTTCGCCTGCAAGTCACTGGTCAATGTGCACGACGTGGTGGTTTTAAGCAGCCATCGCGGCCAGCGTGTGGGTGAGCAAATGCTGGCGTTGGCCGAGCAAATCGCCGTGCAGCGCGGCGCCTGCAAGCTCACGCTGGAGGTGCTGAGCGGCAACCACAGCGCCAACAAACTGTATGAGCGAATTGGTTTTGGCGCGTACCAGCTGGACCCGGCCAAATTTGAACAGTGGGGCAGTGCGCTGTTCTTGCAGAAGTGGTTGTGAAGACTACGGGTACTGACGTCGAACGTGAAGCACGCGCAATATCTCGACGCGCTCTTGTTTGATGCGGTAGTAAGCGATGTAGTTGTGGTGAACCACCAATTCGCGTGTCAGCGACACAACGCCCGGCCTGCCAAGCATTGGAAAGCTCTGTAAGTGATCCACTTTTTGTAGCAGTTCAACCAAGAATGATCTCGCAGCGATGCGGTTGTCTTGCGCGATGTAGTCGATGACAGCTTCCAGGTTTTTCGAAGCCCGTTTCGTCCACTTAATTTGCATATTTAGCAAAGATGGCTGCTATCTCCTTATCGCTCGCAAACTCGCCCCGGTCAGCTTCGGCGATGCCATCGGTTACTTCAGCAATTTGCCAAGCTTGCTGGTCCAGATAGGCGTTCAATGCTTCCACCGCCAAGAAGCTTTTGGTGCGACCGGTCGATTTGGTGAGTTGGGCCAAACGGCTATGCGTAGCCTCGGGCAGCCGGATGTTGAGGGTTTTTTCAAGCATTTGCATTCCAGCCTCTCGATGTTTGTATTACAAGTTCATTCTACGTGTTGCAAGATGCTAGTCAATCGGAATTGCAGTTTTTGACTGCCAAGCCGCCTAAACTCAAACAATGAAAACTTCAACCTGCACCATCGCGCTGACATGTTTGGTTGCGTCATCGGTCTTCGCTGCCGACGGTCCTGGCGAATCTGAAAAACCCATCTCCTACAAACTCACCGCAGGCCAGTATCAGCTCTCAGGTGGCGGCTTGCCCAATGCCTCTGGGCTGGACGTCAATTTGCGCGCCACCGGCAGCTTTGGCAATGCCTGGGTGGGCTGGTACGGCTCGCCGTCGCAAGACATCAAGCAAGTGCGTGCTGGCTGGGACAGCAGCTACAAGCTGGGGCCGGTGCGCTTCATGCCGTCAGTGCAAATCGCCTCCGGCGGCTTCGTTGGCGGCAGCGCCATGGTGGAAACAGGCGAGAGCTGGTTTGTAGGTGCAGGTGCAGGCCGCACCAACCTGCGCAACTACGCCAATTTGAACTTCGACCCCAACGACGCGTGGATGCTGTCCGGCGGCTACCGCTGGGCTGACAACCGCTCGCTGGCGCTGCAGGTGGTACGCGACAACCGCCTGAGCCCGGACCAGCAAAACGTGCACGTGGTGTACCGCACGCCCGTCAATGGCACAGACCGCTTGACGTTGGACTTGCTGCAAAAAAAGGGCCTGGTTTCTGGCTTGCCTATCAGCCGAACTGGCCTGTCAATTGCCTATGACTGGCCGCGCTACTTTGTACGCATCGCTTATGACCCGCAAGTTAACTTTACCTCTCAGGACATGCTGCGGTTGTCGGCTGGGGTGCGGTTTTAGGTTGCTTACCGATACGATATCCGGCCTGGAATGCTATAAATATAATAGCTGCTAGCACTCGTATTCATTGGGCTATGTTTCTATTTACTATCGTAAAATCTAACTATCATCAACTAAAAAACTGTCATCCCGGGCTTAACCCGGGATCCATGCCTTCTGCAAGCTGCGCAGAAATTCGGGCTCTTCGATTACTGATCCAGTCCATGCTGACAAGTTTGCAGTCTGTGGTCGGCAAGCAAAGCGATTTCTGAAAAAACGGGCGCACCAAATCGCAAAGGAGCCGCATCTGAAGTCATAATTTGTGCATGCCAAAGCACGCAAAGATTACACCCCCCCATGCCGCCGACCATCACGTGTTCGGACTGGCGGTTCAGTCCAACAAGGTTTATCTGCCGCTTTTCGGTTCCCGCGCCGTGGCGGGCATCGCGGCGCGGCAGATAAACGCTATTCGTTGGGCATCATGAAAAACTCTCTTATTGCTACACTTTTTCTATTCGCTTCCGCTATCGCGAATGCTTGCTCCTGCGTACCAGCACCGCCACCTTTGATTGAGCACATGCAAACGCAATGGAGAAAGTTTGCTACTGATCAATGGAAGCGAAAACTTTCAAAAACTCCGAATATATTTTCTGCTGTAGTCGTTAAAATTGATTTCATTCCAAGCCAAACTTATCCAGACCGTCAGACCGTAAATCTATCGCAGGTGGAGGTAATAGCAGGGCACTCACCCAGCAATTCCAATATATTCAATGCCACCTCCTGTTTCGCTTCTCTGAAAGTTGGAGAAAAGCATATATTTTTTGCTGATACGGATATGCAAGTTAGTCAATGTAGCGTTCAGCCATATTCAGAAAGCGCGGTAAAAAGTATTTTTCGTGCCATATCTGTCGTCGATGGTGGTCATGCTACACCGTAAGCGAAGGGATTAATCGGAGGATTAATCGAGGATTAATCGAGGATTAATCGGGGTCAGATTCCAATTAAATCGCGCCATGCACCTCAAATCACATAAGGCAGCCGAATCCCAGCCCATTCCGGCGGAAAATCTTTAGTATTGCGCGTCACCAGTTGCCAGCCGTTGACCCTTGCGCTGGCCCAGATCATTGCGTCGGGCAGTTTCAGGCGGTGG
>JAYWFR010000008.1:0-2712 GCA_043778695.1 Polaromonas sp.
GGGCTGCCTTTGCCGATGTGGGTTTTGCAAACAATCAGTGCGGGCTTGTTATCTAGATTGGTTTTAGCGGCGGCAATCGCGGCAGACACAGCGGCGGCATCGTGGCCGTCAATTGGGCCAATCACGTTCCAGCCATATGCAGCAAAGCGCAGCGGCGTGTTGTCTATAAACCAGGGCGCGACTTTGCCGTCAATGCTGATGCCGTTGTCGTCATACAGCGCCACTAGCTTGCCCAAGCGCCATGCGCCAGCGAGCGCAGCGGCCTCGTGGCTGATGCCTTCCATCAGGCAGCCGTCGCCCATGAAGACATAGGTGTGGTGGTCAACTACGGTATGACCTTCGCGGTTAAATTCTTTGGCCAGCAGCTTTTCAGCCAGCGCCATGCCGACCGCGTTCGTCAAACCCTGGCCGAGCGGGCCTGTGGTGGTTTCAACACCGGGCGTCACGTCAACTTCAGGGTGGCCGGGGGTTTTGCTGTGCAGCTGGCGAAAGTTTTTGATTTCTTTCATCGGCAGCGTATAACCTGTGAGGTGCAGCAGCGCATAAATCAACATCGAGCCGTGACCGTTGCTTAAAACAAAACGGTCGCGGTCAAACCAATGCGGGTTGTGCGGGCTGTGCTTTAAGTGGTTGCCCCACAGCGCGACGGCCATGTCGGCCATGCCCATGGGCGCACCTGGGTGGCCTGAGTTGGCGGCTTGCACGGCGTCCATGGCGAGTGCGCGAATCGAATTTGCCATGAGAGCGGAGGAGGTGTCAGCCATTGCGTGGGGTCCGGTGAGTTTGGGGTAACTAGCAATTTTACGGGATGCATTTCAGGATGCGTTATGTCAATCAATCGCTATTTAATCAGGAGCTGCATGCGCAGATACTACGTGGGCTATAAGTCATTTTTACCTGTAAAACGGTCATAATTGCGGCACTATGACGATACCCGCTTTAATACTGGCCGCCGGACGCGGCGAGCGCATGCGTCCGCTAACCGACAGGACGCCCAAGCCCCTCTTACAGGTGCGCGGCAAAGCATTGATTGACTGGCATGTTGAGGCACTGGCGCAGGGCGGTTTCACTGATCTGGTAATCAACACAGCGTGGCTGGGCGAGCAGATTCCAGCCCATTTTGAACATAAAAAAAGCCTGGAGCCCAGACAAAACGTGCGCGAGCAGCTATCAATTTCATACTCGCATGAAGGCGTTGATTTTGGTGGAGCTTTGGAAACTGCTGGCGGCATTGCGCGCGCCCTGCCGCTTTTAGGCGATGTGTTCTGGGTGCTGGCAGGGGATGTTTTTACACCAGAATTCGCATTCACAGACGTTGCTGTTGAAAGCTTTAAAGCCAGTGGGAAGTTAGCGCACGTCTGGCTTACGCCCAACCCGCCGCACAATTTAAACGGTGACTTTGGTTTGAGCAGCCTTGGTTTGGCCTTGAATTTGCATGCCCACAGCACGCAGCCCCGCTACACCTTCAGTACCATTGCGCTGTACCGCAAAGCATTTTTTGGCACGCTGGCAAGTGGTAACCCGCAGGGCGTTAAAGCCGCGCTGGCACCACTGTTACGCACGGCGATGGACAATGGGTCGGCCAGTGCAGAGCTCTATGACGGGCCATGGACTGACGTGGGAACGCCGGAGCGTTTGGCCGAATTAAATAGAACTTAGAAATCTTTATGACCACAACTGTTTACCAAAAACGGCGCGCCTTGGTTGCCAAAGCGCTCAAAGCAGCCGGTGCAGGCATTGCGCTTTTGCCCACCGCGCCAGAACAGCAGCGCAACCGCGACAGCGACTTCCCGTACCGGCACGACAGCTACTTTTATTACCTGACCGGTTTTAGTGAGCCGGGTAGCTGGTTGACGATTGATTCAACCGGCAAAACCACGCTGTTCTGCCGCCCGAAAGACCTGGAGCGCGAGATTTGGGACGGCATTCGCTTGGGCCCTAAAGTCGCGGTTAGCGCGTTGGGTGTTGACGACGCTTTCAGCGTGGAAGACCTTGACGCAAAAATGCCTTTGCTTCTCAGTAACCAGGCCGCTGTGTGGTTCCCATTCGCGACGCACGCGGGCCTGGAAACGCAAGTCGACGGCTGGCTGGGCAAAGTGCGCACCCGCATTCGCTACGGTGCCGAGTGCCCGCAAAGCCAGCACGACCTGTGCCGGGTACTGGACGAAATGCGATTGATCAAAGACGCGCATGAAATTGCGATTTTGCGCAGGGCGGGAGCCATCTCGGCGGGAGCGCATGTACGGGCCATGCAAACCAGCGCGGCCATGCTGCGCGCACCCGGCAAAGGCGCTTCTTACGTTATTCCTCGTGAATACCATTTAGAAGCCGAGCTGCTGCACGAATTTCGCCGCCATGGCTCGCAGTACCCGGCGTACACCAGCATAGTTGCGGCCGGAGCCAATGCCTGCGTGCTGCACTACCGCGCCGACACGGCCGAGCTGAAAGCAGGCGACTTGTGTTTGATAGACGCTGGCTGCGAGCTTGACGGCTACGCCAGCGACATCACCCGCACCTTCCCGGCCAATGGCAAGTTCACGCCCGCCCAGCGCACGCTGTATGACATTGTTTTAGCCGCGCAAGAAGCCGCCATCGCCGTGACTAAACCCGGCAAGCGCTTTACTGACCCGCACGACGCGGCGACCCGCGTGCTTGCGCAAGGCATGCTGGACGTTGGCCTGCTCGATAAAAAGAAACACGGCAGCGTTGACG
>JAYWFR010000009.1:0-15548 GCA_043778695.1 Polaromonas sp.
CGATGCCAGTGCGACCGGCGTGTTGGGCTGCACCGGGCAAACAGCCCGCACGCCTGCCAGCGGCTCGCGAATCATGCCACTTAAAAAGCTTGACGCAGCACCATTGGGCTTGCCCGGGCGAACCGACACCGTCATCAGGCGCACGCTACGGCCGTCAACAAAGCCCTTGCGGGCGTAGTCAGCCACCAGCTGTTCGCCAATAAATTTTTGTATGCCGTAGCTGCTTTGCGGCGTGGGCAAAGTGCTGTCGCCCAACACGGCAGGCAGCGGCTGCTGCGCTGAATGGCCAAACACGGCCAGCGAGCTTGAAAATACCAGCACCGGCTGCGTTCCTAATGCGCGACACGCCCCAAGCAGCATGCGGGTGGCGTCTAGGTTGCTGCGTAGCCCCAAGTCAAAGTCAGCCTCGCATTCGCCGCTGACGGCGGCAGCCAAATGAAACACCAACGAGGTGTCAAGAGCCAGCAGTTGCCCGCCCTGCAATTGGTCATACAAATCGCCACCGATGAAGGCGACCCGCGGGTCAGCGCGCAAGTCGTCAGGCGGCGCTACGCGGTCAACCAACGTCAAGCGCTCAATGGCTTGCGGCGCAGCGCCTGCCAAAGACAACGATCCCATGGCCAGCAGGGCGCGTGCCAAGCGCGCCCCCAAAAAGCCGCAACCACCGGTGATCAAAATATTCATGGCTTAGCCTTGTATGGGGTGACGACGAGTTTCATGATGACTGGGTTGTTGCTTTCGGCAAAGTAATGCCCGGGAAAATTTTAATGACCGCGCTATCGTCTTCCTTGGCAAAGCCTGCGGTCGATGCCTGCATGAACATCTGGTGCGCGGTAGACGACAGCGGCAGTGGGAACTTGCTGGCGCGCGCCATGTCCAGCACCAGCCCTAAATCCTTCACAAAAATATCGACAGCTGACAGCGGTGTGTAGTCGGCTGCCAGAACATGTGCCATGCGGTTTTCAAACATCCAGCTGTTGCCTGCGCTGTGGGTGATGACCTCGTACAGCGCGGCCGCATCAACCCCCTCACGCAGGCCGAGTGCCATCGCTTCAGCCGCTGCTGCAATGTGCACGCCTGCCAGCAGTTGGTTGATGACTTTGACCTTGCTGCCTGCGCCTGCCTTGTCGTCCAGCTTGTACAGTGTGCCGGCCATCGCGCGTAAGAAGGGTTCAGCAATGGCGTAGGCCTCGGGTTTGCCTGCACTCATCATCGTCATCTCACCACTCGCCGCGCGTGCTGCGCCGCCTGAGATAGGGGCGTCGATGTAAAGAATGCCTAGAGCTGCCAAGCGCGCTTCAAGCGCTATGGACCAGTTTGGGTCAACGGTGGAGCACATCACAAACACGCTGCCAGGCGCCATAGCGCGGGCGCAACCTTGCTCACCAAACAACACGCTTTCAGTTTGCGCAGCGTTGACGACGACCGACACCACCACGCTGCATTGGCGGGCCAGCTCAAAGGGTGATGCGCACACCGTGCCTCCGTCGGCTGCAAAGGCATGGGCGACTTCGCTGCGCACATCAAAAACAAAAGGCACTTGCCCTGCCCGCCGCAGCGATTGCGCCATGCCGCTGCCCATGGCGCCCAGGCCGATCAGTCCGATTTTTGTTGTCATGTGGTTTGTTTTGAATAAACCACAATGATAGAAGGCTCTGACTGTTTGTCGGGATCGCCCGCAAAGGGGTTGCCAACGCAGCTCTGCCCTCAGCCGGTCGGGGGCTGAATAGTTACTTTACTTCGGTCTGGGCCGCGTCAAGTCCCTGTCTGGTTGCTCCAGCTTACCCTCACGTAAGGCTTTGATCGCACGGGCGACGCTCGTGGCCACATTGCGCACCTCGGCCTGAACGCTTTTGTCAGCATCAAGCGTGTCGTGGCTATTGGCATAGGGCTCGTAATAGCCAATAAAGCGGTCCAGCTTGGCTTGTGTGCCGGCGGCGATCAGGCCCATCCAATCTAGCCAGTCGCACAGACTCCGCCGCACGCCTTCAATGCCCGCCACATCGCCATGCACCACCACGCCGTAAGCGCGGCCGCTCAAGTGTTTGGGGTAGTCCCAGCCTTTGAGTTCGAGCGCTTTGGCCTCTAGCGGCTTTTTGCCATGGGTGGTGGTGGGGTCGGGGTTACCGCCGTCGGCGCACACCAGTCTGTCAATCATGAGCTTGAGTGGCCCCGGTGCCTGGTACCAGTACACCGGCGTCAAAATAATGATGCCGTGCGCTGCTGTCCAGCGCTCATAAATTTCGGCCATCCAGTCGCTGGTTTGGCCCTGCGCATGATTGGGGTAGCAGCTACACGGCCAGTGGCACAGCGGCATGGCGGTTGACACGCAGCCCTTGCAGGGGTGAATGTTCAGGTTGTAGCTCGAGTTAAGCCAGCTCAGGTCGAGCACATCGACTTCGACACCCTCTTTTTTCAGCGTGGTTTTAGCCGTGTTGGTTAAACGCCAGGTTTTGGATATTTCACCGGGGCAGGTACCGTCGTTGCGGGCGGAGCCGCAAATCAGCAGCACACGTGACGGGCTGCTTTTTTTTGACCACGCTGTCTGGGCTGCTTCGATTTTCTCTTTTGTTGTCAGCCACTCAACAGACAAGGCGTAGTTTGGGTCTGCGTAACCCCGCCCGGCTTTGCGAGTTTCGGGTGATTTGCGGCCGCCAATGTAGGCATCCCACGCCACGGCCTCCAACCTGGCAAGCGCTTCGTCCTCGGGTCTGAAGGCCGGGTCAAGGAAGGATTGCATGAAACGCTCATGAAACACGGTGCGGGGCAAGACGGCAGGCGCTTGGCCTGTTCTGACGCTTGGGGTTTTAGTCATAGCGCCAGTTTATGTAGCCTGCCAAGTGCCCGCTACGCCTGACGGCCTCGTCCTACTCCGTTCTGCGCTGTTGGCCTGACACTTCGCCGCACCGTAACTGCCGCCGTCCTACACACATGCTGCGCTTGCACTGATGGGATGGTGATAGTGCTGGGCGTATTGTTAAAGGGTGGGTAGCTAATCGGCATCCCAACCTTGCGCTGGTAGATTTTTCAGCGTTTGGAATCAGCACTTCAAATATTTAAGGAATATGAAATGACATCGTTTAAATTACCCGCGTTACTTGCCAGTCTTTTGTTGATCAGCGGCATGGCCACAGCACAAACGCCAGCCAAACCGGCTGAGTCCGAAGCTGGCCCTAACTTGACGCAAAAGCAAGATCCAAACACGCCGCCCAACACCCGCGCAGCCGTCAAGTCAGACATTTCAAAGTCGACCGCCCCGAAAGAGTCTGAGGCAGGCCCGATGGGCGCAAAAGGTAAAAGCGACACGTCAAGGGCGGCAGTCAAAGCAGACGCAAAGCAGCCCGGCATGACCAAAGAAACCGAAGCCGGGCCAACCGCAGCAGCGCCGGACATGACTGCAACCAAGGAAAGGCGTGCGCAGCGTAAAGCGGCTGCCAAAGCAAAACGCGATGCGAAAATGAAGGCCATGGAAAAGCCCGCAGCCTGAGCGCAGCGGGGCTTGGGTCGGCTTGCATCGTCAAGCCAATAGGAGAAATTGAAGATCAATCTTTTTTAATATCAGCCCCACCACGGGGGCGGTGGCCTTCGCCCCCGCGAGCCGGACCGTGCAACTGGCGCTCAGCATCAAACGTCTTTTGCTGCTGAGCGCTTAGCGCGGCGTATAGCGATTTGGTAGCCGCGCCGTGCTTGTCCATCTCTGCATTCATTTTTGCCACGCGTTCATCTCGCAGAGCGCGCATCTTGTCTATGCGTTCGGGCGTTGGCAGTTTTTCAAATTCAGCCTGTTGGGCCTGCCTGTCGCCTCGTTTCCATCCAGCAGGCGGCTGCATCGCAGTGGTGTAGCTTAACCAAGCCGCATCTTGTGCAGGCGTGATACCGAGTTTGACTTTTAGCTCGCCTTGCTGCTTGGCCATCATGGCCTGCATTTTTGCTGGGTCATGATGCCGTACACGCTCCATGCCAGCGCTGGCTGGTGCGGGGCCAGCTGGCGTTTGCGCCACAGCGCTGATGCTTGTGGCCAGCAACAGGGTTGTTAACAAAACGCCGTAGCGTCGATTTAATTGGGCGGTCATGAATGTTCCTTTAACAACAAGAGTGGATGCGCCATCAGTGTCTCGTCGCCATGTCAACGTTCAGTGCTGTTGTTTGTGGCCTTTGTAAAGTTTAATTAAAACCGAACCCGTACAATCTGATCAGCTTGTCGGGGTGCCCATGAATGCTTGGGCTGAGATCGCTTTGGTTATAAAGTGAGACCCGCTGAACCTGATCGGGTCCGCACTGTGTTGGTCCCCGCGTAGGGAACAACGCTTTCGGCTCCCGAATTCCCTTTTTGCAAGGGTTGGGCTCTCCAGGCAGGCATCCCACCTGAACCTGTTGATCCATTATCTGGAGATCCGCCATGGCAAAAACGCCACTGACTGTTGACACCGCTGACCTCACGAGTCGCATCACGCGCACGCCGTTTCCCGGTTCGCGCAAGATTTATATTGAGGGTTCGCGCCCCGATATTCGAGTGCCGTTTCGGGAAGTGTCGTTAACCGACACGCTGGTGGCTGAAGGCAAAGAGACTCGCCGCGAAGCGAATCCGCCCCTGCGTTTGTTTGACGTGTCAGGCGTGTACACCGACCCAGCGGTTGCGATTGACGTGACACGCGGCTTGGCCCCTCTGCGCGGCGCGTGGATCAATGAGCGGCAAGACACCGAAGCATTGGACGGCATCAGCAGCGCCTATGGCCGCGAGCGCCTGAATGACCCGGCGCTGAGCGCCCTGCGCATGGCCAAAGCCCCGGTGCCGCGCCGCGCCAAGCCCGGCATGAATGTGTCGCAAATGCACTATGCGCGAAAAGGCATCATCACCCCCGAGATGGAATACATTGCGATTCGTGAAAACCTGGTGCGCGCCCAACTGGCCGAGCGCCTGGCAACCGAGCGCATGCCCAAAAAGGGCCATTCGTTCAACGCGTCCATCCCCGAACAAATCACCGCTGAATTTGTACGTGATGAAGTCGCGCGTGGCCGCGCGGTAATACCGAACAACATCAACCACCCCGAGAGCGAGCCAATGATTATTGGCCGTAACTTTCTGATCAAGGTCAACGCCAATATTGGCAACTCGGCCGTCACGTCGAGCATTGAAGAAGAGGTGGACAAACTCGTCTGGTCGATTCGCTGGGGCGCAGACACGGTGATGGATTTGTCGACCGGCGACAACATTCATGAAACCCGCGAATGGATCATGCGCAACTCGCCGGTACCCATTGGTACTGTGCCGATTTATCAAGCGTTGGAAAAAGTCAACGGCAAGGCCGAAGACCTGACGTGGGAGATATTCCGCGACACACTCATTGAGCAGGCAGAACAGGGGGTGGACTACTTCACCATTCATGCTGGGGTGCGGCTGGCGTATGTGCCGCTGACGGCCAACCGCCTGACCGGCATCGTGTCACGCGGCGGTTCCATCATGGCCAAGTGGTGTTTGTCGCACCACAAAGAGAGCTTTTTGTATGAGCACTTTGAAGACATTTGCGGCATCATGAAGCAGTACGACATCTGCTTTTCACTCGGCGACGGATTGCGGCCAGGTTCAATTGCCGACGCGAATGATGAAGCGCAATTTGCCGAGCTGCACACGCTGGGCGAGCTGACGCAAATCGCCTGGAAGCATGACGTGCAGGTGATGATTGAAGGCCCTGGTCATGTGCCGCTGCAGCTGGTGAAAGAAAACGTCGACAAGCAATTGGAAGCCTGTTTTGAAGCGCCGTTTTACACGCTTGGCCCGTTGATCACTGACATCTCGCCGGGTTATGACCACATTTCCTCAGCGATGGGTGCAGCCAATATCGGCTGGTACGGCGTGGCCATGCTTTGCTACGTGACACCCAAAGAGCACCTCGGGTTGCCGAATCGTGATGACGTGAAGCAGGGTTTGATTGCCTACAAAATTGCCGCACATGCAGGCGACTTGGCCAAGGGCTACCCGGGTGCGCAGATGTGGGACAACGCGGTCAGCAAGGCGCGTTTTGAATTCCGTTGGGAAGATCAGTTCCGCCTGGCGATTGACCCTGACACGGCGATGAAATACCACGACGAAACACTGCCAAAAGAAAACGCAAAAGTTGCGCATTTTTGTTCGATGTGCGGGCCGAAGTTTTGCTCGATGAAAATTTCGCAGGAGGTGCGGGAGTTTGCTCGGTTGAATCCATCCACGACGACGCTCGCGCCTGCTGCTGGCGTGATTGCTATCAAACAGATCGACAATGACTTGCAGGTCAAAGCCAAGGAGTTTCGTGAGGGTGGGAGCGAGATTTATTCTTGATGTGTCGCTCCTTCCCCTTCCGGTGGAAGGCGGGGATAAGGGCACGCACGCTGCCGGCAATTTTTCTGCACTCGCCCCCACCCTTGCACTCCCCCGGAAGGGGAGGGAGTTAAGGCAAAAATAGCACCATGACAACAACCCACATCGGCATAGCAGGCGCAGGCCTGGCAGGTCGCTTGCTGGCCTGGCGACTGGCTTTGGCGGGCTGTAAGGTAAGCCTGTTTGATACCAAACGCCGTGACGACCTGACCAGCGCGTCGCAAACCGCCGCCGCCATGCTCTCGCCGCTGGCTGAGCTGGCGGTGTCTGATGATGCGGTGTTTGCGTTGGGGCAGCGGTCATTACAGTTGTGGCCGCAATACCTGGCGCAGCTATCAAGCCCGGTTTACTTTAAGACGGATGGCACGCTGGTCGTGGCGCATACCCAAGACGGCGCGTCGCTTGAACACTTCAGTCGCCTGCTGCACCACAAGCTGCCAGAGGCCAGCAAAGCGCAAGTGCAAACGCTTGATGCGACAACGCTGGCGCAAGTCGAACCCCTGCTTGCTGGGCGCTTTAATGGCGGCCTGTTTTTGGCAGGCGAAGGGCAGCTGGCCAATGACCAGTTGATGGCCGCGTTGGCGACCGAGCTGGATCGCCTGGGTGTGCAGTGGCATGAAGACAAAACCGTTGGACGGGTTGAGCAAAAGGCGATCGTTTGCGCTGACCAGCAACACGCCGTAGACATGGCTGTTGATGCGCGCGGAGTGGGTAGCCAGTTGCAAATGCCCGCGCTGCGTGGTGTACGCGGCGAGGTACTGCGGGTCGAATGTAAAAGCGTCACACTACAGCGCCCCGTGCGACTCATGCACCCGCGCTACCAGCTTTACGTAGCGCCACGACCAAATGGTGAATTTGTGGTCGGCGCGACCGAGCTGGAATCGGAAGACGCAGGCCCAGTTACGGTGCGTTCCGTACTCGAATTGGCCAGTGCGCTGCACAGTTTGCACCCGGCTTTTGGTGAGGCGCGCATTTTGCGCATGTCTGCTGCGTTGCGCCCAGCGCTTGATGACCATCGGCCTTGCGTTGAACAGCGCGATGGCGTGTGGCATATCAACGGCTTGTACCGGCACGGCTATTTGTGTGCGCCCGCGCTGGTCGATGATTTGCAAGGAAAATTGCTTCATGACGATTAGCATTTCAATGAATGGCGAGCCAATCGCGCTGGAGGCGACCAACCTTCAAGGCCTGCTGCTGGCACGCGGGTACAAGCTTGAAACCGCCTTTGCCTGTGCGATTAACAACACCTTTGTTCCGCGCCCACAGTGGCCGGAGCGCTTACTGCAAAACGGCGACCGTATTGACATCGTGACGCCTATTACAGGAGGCTAAATGACCACCTTCACAGTCGCAGGCACAACACTTTCAAGCCGACTTTTTCTCGGCACATCCCATTACCCGTCACCGCAAGTTTTGAGCGACGCAGTGGTCGCCAGCGGCACGCAAGTGCTGACAGTCGGCCTGCGCCGCCTGCAACCTGAAAGCGGCGGCGGCAACAGTTTTTGGCAGCGTGTCCAGGCCATGAAGTGCCATATCTTGCCCAACACCGCAGGCTGCCACACCGCACAAGAAGCCATCACACTGGCGCAGATGGCGCACGAGATTTTTGGCACGACGTGGATCAAGCTTGAAGTCATTGGCGACGACTACACGCTGCAGCCCGACACCCACGCCACGCTTGAAGCAGCCGTGCTGCTGGCCAAAGAAGGCTTCGCTGTGTTTGCCTACACCACAGACGATCTGGTCATTGCGCAAAAGCTGAGGGACGCAGGTTGCGCCGCCATCATGCCGTGGGCTGCACCCATTGGCACCGGGCGCGGGCCGCTGAACCCCTATGCACTCGAGACCATGCGCCGCCGCTTGCCAGACGCGGTGCTGATCGTAGATGCCGGGCTGGGCCGCCCGTCGCACGCCGCCGCCGTGATGGAGATGGGTTTTGACGCCGTGCTGCTCAACACGGCGGTTGCACAAGCCGGCGACCCAGTAAAAATGGCTAGAGCTTTTGCCGATGGGGTGGCTGCAGGCCGTGCCGCCTATGAAGCAACGCCGATGCCCGAGCGCGCTGCGGCGCAAGCGTCCACGCCCACCGTAGGCGTTCCGTTCTGGCATGCCCCATGACACCTGACTTCGCTCCCATCATCCACCCCATCGGCTTTTACCCCGTCGTGCCCACAGCCGCCTGGGTCGAGCGACTTTTGAGCTGGGGCGTGCGCACCATCCAGTTACGCATCAAACCCGCTGACCACACCCCAGCGGAAATCGCTGTAGAAGTTATCGCCGCTATTGAAGCTGGCAAAGCTGTGCCCGGCGCGCAGGTGTTTATCAACGATCATTGGCAATTGGCAATGGCTGCAGACGCATACGGCGTGCACTTGGGTCAAGAAGACCTGGACGCCGCAAACATAGAAGCCCTTCGCGCCGCTGGTATGCGCCTGGGTTTAAGCACCCACACGCCCGGCGAGTTGGCGCGCGCCAAAGCCGTGCAGCCCAGCTACCTGGCCATCGGCCCGATTTACCCCACCACGCTCAAAGTGATGCCTTATCAGCCTGTGGGTTTGGAGCGCCTGGCTGCATGGGCCAAGCTTGCCGCGCCCTATCCGGTAGTAGCGATAGGCGGCATTTCACTCGAACGCATGCCTGGCGTTATGGCGTGTGGGGTCGATGGCGTTGCCGTGGTCAGCGCAGTTACTTTGGCTGCGGATCCCCAGCAGGCGGCACTGAACGGCCTGCAAATCGCTCTAAAAAGCTGAAAACGGTCATTTTCGGGCATGTTTTAGGCCTGCAGCCTAATAAATTAGGGCGCAGACAGCTCCTGAAAATATAGCATCTAAAGCATTTTGTGGTTAACCCGGAAATATTGATTATCTATTCATTCAGGCAGTCAATATTCGCTTTATTTCAATAAATGGGCTAAGATTTATAGGTATTTAATCTATTCATTTATGTAATCATGATTTATTCTTCTGCCATTTCCTCTCAAATCCTGCAAACGCTACGCCAGCGCGGTGGTATGGCCTCCAGCGCCGAGCTGCAAGCCGCATTAAGCATCAGCCAGCCCAGCATGTCGCGTGCGCTGGCACCGCTTATTCAGACCGGACAGATACAAAAAGTAGGCGCAGCCCGGTCGCAGCGTTATGTGTTGCCACGCCATGTCGAGCGCGTGGGGAGCGAGGTGCCCATCATGCGGATTGATGCTCTCGGTCAGGCCAGCCCGTTTGCACGCATGACGCTGCTGTCAGGTGGGGATGTGTGGGTAGACGAGGCCGACGGCGTGAGCCAGCGGCACAGCGGCCTGCCGTGGTTCTTGCATGACATGCGGCCCCAGGGGTTTATGGGCCGAACTTTTGCACAAAACCACCCCGATCTGCATCTGGGCAACGACCCCAGCCGCTGGAGCGACGACGACATCCTGCGTGCTCTAAGCCTGTATGGCGACGATTTGCCAGGCAATCTGGTTGTCGGAGAGGCGGCTTTTCAACGCTTTCATTCGTTGGCAGAACGTACTTCCCGAGTCGAGTCTTTTGAGGACTATCCACAATTGGCCGAGCGCGCGATGCACAGCAACACCGGCGGCTCATCAGCCGGTGGTGAGCAGCCCAAGTTTTGCACGGTGACCTCTGGCCGCGCCGTTTTGGTCAAGTTCTCGCCGCCTGGAGATTCACCGCAAGAGCAGCGCCTGCGCGACTTGCTGGTGTGTGAACATCTGGCGATTCAAACCCTGATGGAGGCTGGTTTTCCGGCAGCCAAAACGCAAATCTTCACAGGCGCAGGGCGAGTGTTTCTGGAGTCTGAACGCTTTGACCGCATGCCAGGCAATGGGCGCATTGGCATGGTGTCGTTGTCGGTGTACGACGCCCAGTACGTGGGCCAGGAAGACAACTGGGCAGCGACCGCCGACCGCATGGTTGCGCGCGGCTTGCTGTCGGCCAAAGACGCCTGCCACTTGAGGTTTCTGGAAGCCTACGGCGTGCTGATAGCCAACACCGACCGCCACTACGGCAATATTTCACTGCTGCTGCAAGGCAGCAAAAACGGAGGCGACTGGGTGCTGTCACCTACCTACGACATGCTGCCGATGTGGTACGCCCCCATTGGCGGCGAGCTGCTAGCGCGCAACTTCGCCGCCCGGCCCCTGCAACCTACAGCCGCCACGCTGCCCGAGTGGGCAGGCGCAAAAGCGCTGGCAGCTAAATTCTGGCAGGCTGCTGCGGGCGATGCGCGAATTTCGAGCGGGTTCAGGGAGATTGCGGCTCAAAATGCGATGTATATTGGCCTGTAGCCCAATAAATTAGGGTGCAAGCAGCTACGTTTAGAGTAGCGCTTCACCGCTTACTTGCCGCTATAGCCGCATTAAGTTTTATGGCAGCAAAAGACCTTTTTCAAAACACATCAAAAAAGCGGCCCTCCGCGGAAGGCCGCTTAAAAACAGCTTAAGCTGTTACTGAGTGCAGAGCACTTGCACGTTGAGTGGCGGCGTTGACGAAAGTACAGCGGTCGTCTTGTTGCTAAGGCTGAAAATCACGCCCAAGCCTGACCACTGCACCGTAGAATTGCGCTGTAAAACAGTCAAATCGGTGCTAAATATGTTGTCAACCGCTTGTGCCATTTGACTTGCAGTGAACGACCTCCCGCCAAATGTCGCACTTGCATCGGCTGCAATCGTCAAGGCCTGGTCACCCGCAGGCCTACAGCCCGTAACGGTTTCAGTGCGCGCGATTCTTTGGCCGATAAGGCCCTTGGTGTTCAAGTTGTTCAGATTCACAAAAGTAGCAGGAACGCTTTGCACCAACGTCGACGGTGACACCGGCTTATTCGGAAATTGCGGTACTGGATCTGTCGGGCACATGTAGGCGGTGCTGTTCGTGTAGACAGTAGCTGTTCGCAATGTTCCGTCCGGTTTTGCCGTAAGTGTCAGGAAACCGTTATTGCCGGGGTTTGACCGCTGCGTGAAGGTAAGCGTAGCCCCAAGCAAGGTTGGATCGTTGAAGAATAATTCAATTTGGCCGGGTGTTGTCGCATTGACGTACGGGCTGCCATTGAGCGTCGTTGTGCCGTCAGTATTGACCTTGAACGCAAATGTTTTGTCAAAGGCTGAAGATGGCGTAATAAGGATATTCGTGTCTGGTCGACAGTTGAGGGTGTAGTCACCGGCAAACACCGTCGCCAACACCCCACCCAAAATACCGCTTGAGGCATTGCCAGGCGTTGGTGTCGGTGTCGGTGTCGGTGTCGGTGTCGGTGTCGGTGTCGGTGTTGGTGTTGGTGTTGGCGTAGGCGTTGGAGTTGTTACCGCAGTAAAGCCGCCCGTGCCGTAGCGGTAGCCGCCCGTGGCCAGGCCTGTCAAAAAGGTGTTCAACACCGCTGGGTCGTTACCAATCAGCTTTTGAAAGCTGGCCAGCACGCCTTGCAGCGTCGGGTCATTTGCCAGTGTGTCAGCACTCAGGCTGGTGGGCAGGCCCACAGCGGCGACCAGCGCGGTGAACTGGCTGCGAAAAGCAATAACGCTGGCCAGGCCAGCCGACACCATGTTGGCATAGGCCGAGGTTGACAGCGGCGTCACCACGGCTGAAGCGACTGCGCCCGAGGCTGGCGCCGCAATCACGGTGGCCAGTTTGGCAACTGACAGCGCAATCGGCACGCCGGCGGTGCCAGCGCAGGTTTTGGCAGAAGCGTCGTACAACGCTTCGTTTGAGCAATACGTGCCGCCGCTGGCCTCAACGAGCAAATCGCCTGCTGTGCCTGCGGGCAACGTCAAGCTGTAGCTGCCGTCTGCTGCCGTCACGACGCATCAGTTGGTTGCCGTAGCACCCGTCACGGTGATTTTTATGCCTTTTTTACCGGCCGCGCTGGCGTCGAGCTGATAAACACAAACCGTCGATGCGTTCACAGGGCCCTTGAGCACCGCCCCATTCACGGCCGCCAGCGTTGCGCCTGGCGCGGGTGCATCAGCCGAGCCGCCGCCGCAGCCGGCCAAAGAAACAGCGACGCATAACAATGCACCGCCCCATGGCAGCGTCAACGCTGTGCTAAAAATATCGGATTTCTTATCGCTCCCTCAAGAAAGTTGGCAAGTAAACATGCGGAAGGGGTGGCAACACTTCGCCCCACTTTTTCTGTGAGTGTGGTCGCGTGTTGCGCACTCTCATGTCAGCCAACTTACTATGCAGGGCTTTATAAATATTTCATACCCCCCGAATGGAGGGGAGAGCTCATCTTTTGGCTATGTTGGCAACGCAGAAGGCGAACCCCTACTGGCTACAAACCCGCCTGCAAAAGCGCTGACGCTGAAATTTTGGCAAGCTGCGGCGGCGGATGTCCGCAGGTCGAGCGGAACAAGGGCTATTTAGCCGCAAAATACTGCAAGTATTGGCCTATAGCCCAATTATTACCTGGGTAAGCAGCTTCGTTTTATATAGCAACTACTAGCTCATCCTTAGCTGTCACTTTTTTGTTTTTGCCAAACTACGACACACACAGCGCAGGCAGCACCACCAAAGTCAGCAGCGTGGTGGTGAGCAGCCCGCCAATGATGACAATGGCTAGCGGACGTTGGGTTTCTGAGCAAATGGCACGTCAATCCGCTTGATAAATATAAGTTTATGTATAAAATGAGAGCATGTTGACTGAAAAGCCACTGGAATGGGCGGGTGCATCCAAACGCGATTTGATGGATTTCCCTGACGACGTCCGGCGTGCTGTCGGATACGCGCTAGGCGTAGCTCAATTTGGTGCCAGGCATCCTGCTGCCAAACCGTGGAAAGGCGAAGGATCGGGTGTGTTGGAAGTAGTGGAGTCCTTTGAAGGCAACGCCTACCGCGCCGTGTACACCGTACGATTTGCAAAAGCCGTGTACGCGCTCCATTGTTTTCAAAAGAAATCACCCAGCGGTATTCGGACAGCAAAATCAGATGTCGAACTGATACATCAGCGGCTAAAAGCGGCCACGCAACACTACGAGGATCACTATGCCTAAAACTACTTTTCCAGAAAACACCAGCTTCGAGGCTGGTAGCGGCAATGTGTTTGCCGACTTGGGCTTGGCTCAGCCCGAAGAACTGCGAACCAAGCTGGTACTTGCGGTTCGGCTCAATGAGCGCATCGGCGCTCTTGGGTTGAAACAAAGCGATTTAGCCAAGCGTTTAGGTATCGCTCAGCCGAACGTGTCAGCGCTTCAAAACTACAGACTTGACAATTTTTCTTGTGAGAAGTTACTCGAATTCTTTAATGCCCTGGGTTATGACGTTGATCTGTTGATTCGCCCCGCACCGCTCGCGCGTCGGGGCGCTATGCAGGTGCTGATGGCCGCCTAGTACAACGCTCTGCACAAAGCCACTAAAGAGGCTGCCTTGGTGAACTTTGCTTCAATCGATGCGCTGTCTGGGTAAAGCGGCGCGACACCTGGCCGATTTCTACATTGACCACACCGTACCAGGGCAGGTCTGCGGTTGGAGCTCAAGGCCGCCACTTGACGCGCACTTTGGCACCGTCGGTCACCGGGCGGCCGCTTGAGATCTCTGGCCCGGCAGCCGCCAGCCAGTACAGCGCTGCCTACCAGTTGTCATTGATGCCTTAGCTCAGTTCTGGCGTCACTCGCAGCGTTTTGCGCGACGTCGAACCCGGCAGCGCTTGCCTAACGCAGTTGGTGTGAAAGTCCAAGCCAAATTTGCCGGGCTCTGCAAAGTCGTCCATGTAAAACTGAATTTCTTCGGGCGCGGCAAACGATGCGTTGGACATGCCCAAAGCCAGAGCCAACAGGCTGAGTTTGAGCGCGAGTTTATGGGCTCAACGGCTGAGTAAGTTGCGCCCTAGCTTTCACGACAGCAGCTGAATAATCGCATTCGGATGAATCGCCAAACCCAGCAGTCCGGCGGTACCCATCACCATGCCCAGCACTGTTGGCACCAGGGCAACCCAGTACAGCGCCCATAGCTGCGTCAGCGCTGTCACCGCCAGCAGCGCAATCGATATGGCCAGCAGTGCATCAGACAAGTCAAACTGGTCGTCACGAAAATTCAGCGCGTCGTAGTTGACCTGGTCCTGCAGCGCTTGCTTGCGCAGCTCTTCTTTTTTCTCGGCCT
Organism: Polaromonas sp.; assembly: GCA_043778695.1. Lineage (GTDB taxonomy): Bacteria > Pseudomonadota > Gammaproteobacteria > Burkholderiales > Burkholderiaceae_C > Polaromonas. The sequence continues at coordinate 14,434 of JAYWFR010000009.1, forward strand.
GGTTGGCAACGTTCGCGCGGTATTTGGCAATCGCTGTGTCGTAGGCTGCTATGTTGGTCGGGCTTTGCACAGCGCGCGCCAGCTCTAGCTGGGTCAGTGCTGCTTCAGCAATATCTTGGCGCACATTGCGGGCCTGGTAGAAAGCCCAGTGGTCCAGCTTGTCGGCTTGGGCTTGCTGCATCGCCTGCACGATGTTGTCGTCCTTGACCTTACAAATGCCCATGAAGGTGGCCAAGATTGCCACCGTAATGGCCACTGCGGCGTTCAAACGTTTGTGGCTGGTGTCGGTTTTTTCAGCTGCGGCTTTCGCTGATTCAAGCACTTCGGTGGGTTCCATTTTTTCCTTTTAGAGTTGTGTTGGGCCAGTCGGCAAACAGAAAACCCGACTAACCTGACTAACCTGACTAACCTGACTAACCTGACTAACCTGACTGTTAGTAAGCAAAATATGCTGTTAGCCCAATAATTATCTGCGCAAGCAGCTATGCTTTATATAGCAACTACGTCGTTTTTTGCATCCACAGACTTCTTCTCCTTGCCAAACCACGACACATACAGCGCAGGCAGCACCACCAGCGTTAGCAGCGTGGCGGTGATCAGCCCGCCGATGATGACAATGGCCAGCGGGCGCTGCGTTTCTGAGCCGATGTCTTTGGACAGCGCCATTGGCAGCAGGCCCAGAGCCGCCAACATGGCGGTCATCAGCACGGTGCGCAGGCGCTGCATCGACCCTAGCTTGACGGCATCGATTACGCTGTGCCCGGCACCTTGCAGCTGCTGAAAGCCAGACAGCATCACCACGCCATTGAGCACGGCTTGGCCCGACAGCGCAATAAAACCTATTGCGGCTGACACCGACAGCGGGATGGTAAATATCCACAGCGCGACAAAGCCGCCAATCAACGCGAGTGGCACATTCAGCAAAATCAGCGACGCCATTTTCAGTGATTTGAAAGCATCAAACAGCAGCACAAAAATCAGCAGCAAAGAGATCGGTACCACCACCGTCAGGCGCTTCATGGCGCGCTCCTGGTTTTCAAATTCGCCGGACCAACCGACGGTGTAGCCGGGGGGCATTTTGACGTTTTTCTCGACCCGGTCTTGCATGTCTTTGA
>JAYWFR010000010.1:0-15369 GCA_043778695.1 Polaromonas sp.
CAGGGCGAACACGTCAGTCGTCACGACGACCTTTTGACGCGCAACCTGCGCGGTTGCAGCTGGCGCACCAAGAGGAACAGCTGCTGCATTCGCGGCGACTGGCGCGCTTGGAACGCTGGCAGCGGGAAAAGCAGCCGAGCCAGAGGCCGGCGCCGGCAGAGCGACATTACTTTTGCTAGCGCTGGTGGCACCTGGAAAAAACGTTGGTTTCTGACCGTTAAATATTTGCCATTGGTCCCACAACAGAACCATGGAAAAACCAAAAATCACCCACAAAATGGTGCGGCGTATGTCGTTCATGGAGATTTCTTTTCCGGTGAAATGTGTTGCTTGCTCACAGGATTGATCAAGCTGGTGAATAAAGTTTTTTGCGGAACGGCATCGTGGCCGCCATCGCACCATGGCTGACATCGCGCCAAGCGATAAAGCGTGAGGCAAGCGCCTGCAACAGCGCCGTGCCGCTCAAGCGCGCCTATGGCATAAACCGAGCAGGTAGGCTCAAAGCGGCATGCACTACCCAACCAGGGGCTGAGCACCAGGCGATAGCTTTTGACCAACCCTATCAAGATCTGTTGCGGCAGGCGCAGCAGTGAGGACGGCAGGCTTGTCATGACTTGGGTGCTTTGCTAACGTGGTCTTGAATCAAAACGTGTAACTCAAGTCGTACAGCCTCTTTAAGCAAGACAGAGGAAGCGCTGATGAAATCTTTTCGAACAAACTCTTTCCTCAGCCTGACGAGAAACGCAGCATTCGGCAAAGTGACGTCCAGCTTGGCGCACACGGTGTAAATCTGCCTTTTGATTGCATTGCGGGTTACGGCGCGTTTGGCCCAGCGTTTGGGTGCCATTGCACCAACCCACGTGCCATGTAGAGGAAACAAATTGACCTTGTCTGTATTGCCCGGAGCTTTCAGTTCCAATTTATGCAGCGCAAAGTGGCTGGAATTTGAAACCAGCTCTCCCGCCAACACAGCCTGAAACTGTGGCCGGGTTTTAAGCCGCTGCATCATGTGTAGCGCAAAGCCCGAAAATCGGGTGCAAGCTGTCTTTGGTCTTTAGACAGCGAGGCGCTTGCGGCCTTTGGCGCGACGTGCGGCGATGACCGCGCGACCACCACGTGTCTTCATGCGGGTGAGGAAGCCGTGAGTACGGGCGCGCTTGACTTTGGAAGGTTGGTATGTGCGTTTCATGATGTGTCCGGCTGCTTGCTTAAAGGTTCAGGATTTGGTTTGCAGGTCAAAGGCATGCACCCTGCTTGCCCTGTGCCTGTCACCATCGACCTGTGTAGAAATCTACGGCCACATGCAAAGAGAACCCTCGATTATCGCTGAATTTTCATGCCTAGCAACAGCTTAGGCTTGCTATTTGACGTAAGGGCTGAGATCCTGCCGAGGCACCTCTGAGTTGTCCGTCTAACTATTTTTACCGTTAACCGATCAGTTTTTTTGTGGATAACTTTGTCAAAGGGTTACAATCAATGGTGCGTAAAATGAACTCTATCCACAAATTTTTCAAACTTGGCCATGAGTGAAATTTTCTCTGTAGACCCGACCCATGGTCTGTGGCAGAGCTGTATTGATCACCTGGCCCAAGAGCTGCCAGAGCAGCAATTTAACACCTGGATTCGCCCCCTGGTGGCTGTCGTGGCGTTGGACTTATCCAGAGTCACGATCCAGGTTGGCAACCGCTTTAAGTTGGATTGGATACGTGCACAGTACGCAGCACGGATTGCCGCATTGCTTGAGAAGATTTCGGGCCATACCGTAACCCTAGAGTTAGCGCTCGCACCCAGGGAATCTGCGGCCAAACAAGCTGTTTTGACGCGTAGCTTTGAAAGTACGGACATTATTGAGCCAGTCGGCTTGGGTGTGCAAGAAGAGGGGTGTGGTGTCCCTTTTAAAAACCGGCTCAACACAGCGTTGACTTTTGACACCCTGATTGAAGGCACCGCTAACCGCATGGGCCGCGCTGCTGCTTTGCATGTAGCCAGCAGTCTGGGCCAGCTTTATAACCCTCTGTTTATTTATGGCGGCGTGGGTTTGGGTAAAACCCACCTTATGCACGCTATTGGCAACAAGCTGCTGGCCGACAATCCACAAGCAAAGGTGCTTTACATCCACGCAGAGCAGTTTGTATCAGATGTGGTGAAGGCTTACCAACGCAAAACTTTTGATGAATTCAAAGAACGATACCACTCCCTGGATCTACTTTTAATTGATGATGTGCAGTTTTTTGCTAACAAAGATCGCACACAAGAAGAGTTTTTTAATGCGTTTGAAGCACTACTGACCAAAAAATCACACATTGTGATGACCAGCGATACCTACCCAAAAGGCCTAACTGACATTCACGAGCGGCTGGTTTCACGTTTTGACTCGGGCTTGACGGTAGCCATAGAACCACCAGAACTTGAAATGCGGGTGGCCATTCTGATTCGCAAAGCAGAGGCTGAGTTGGCTGTTATGCCCGAAGAAGTTGCTTTTTTCGTAGCCAAGAACGTTCGTTCAAACGTTCGGGAACTCGAAGGAGCGCTTCGAAAAATTCTGGCGTATTCGCGGTTCAATCAAAAAGAAATTTCCATTCAGCTAGCGCGTGAGGCTTTGCGAGATTTGTTGTCGATTCAAAATAGACAAATTTCTGTTGAGAATATCCAAAAGACTGTCGCTGACTATTACAAGATAAAAGTTGCAGACATGTACTCCAAAAAGCGCCCTGCCAGCATTGCTCGGCCACGTCAAATCGCGATGTACCTGGCCAAGGAATTGACCAAGAAAAGTTTGCCTGAAATTGGCGAATTGTTTGGTGGACGTGACCACACCACCGTACTGCACGCGGTACGCAAAATGTCTGCCGAACGCCAGCAAATGACTGAACTAAACCAGCAGTTGCATGTTCTTGAACAGACCTTAAAAGGTTAGAAAATGAACCACAGATGCACTTTTGGCTCGCTGATAACTGTGGGTATAACTATCTCGCAACTGCTTAGTTATCCACAGACTGAGCTGTTGTGTGAAAGTTATTCATATGCAACACCGGACTTGCCTACACCCGGCACACAAGGTTAAACATCTGCCAAGTTCATGATTAAAAAGGGGAAAATAGGTTTATTCACAGAAAAGCACCTCCCTTACTACTACTACTAATTTGAATTAAAGAATTAAACACAAACAACAAGAGGAAGAAATAAACATGATCATCTTGAAATCTACCCAAGACAAAGTTCTATCCGTTCTGCAATCGGTCGCTGGCATTGTTGAGCGCAGACACACCTTGCCGATTCTTGCCAATGTGCTGATTCGAAAAACAGGCTCTCAACTTCAGTTCACGACAAGTGATTTGGAAATTCAGATCCGCACAACCGCTGATCTCGAAGGTGACAGTGCAAATTTCACCACCACGGTAGGCGCACGCAAGCTGATTGATATTTTGCGTTCGATGCCAAGTGATCAAACCGTTTCGCTCGAGTCCGCACAAAGCAAGTTGATATTAAAAGGCGGTAAAAGCCGCTTTACGCTGCAAACTTTGCCCGCCGAAGATTTTCCATTGGTGCAAGAAGCGGCAAATTTTGGCCCTGCTTTTTCAGTTCCGCAAAAGGTCTTGAAAGACCTGTTGAACCAGGTGTCGTTTGCCATGGCGGTGCATGACATCCGTTACTACTTGAACGGAATATTATTTGTCGCTGAGGGAAAACAATTAAGCCTGGTGGCAACTGATGGTCACCGTTTGGCGTTTTCCTCTGCACTGCTAGACGTTGAAGTGCCCAAGCAGGAAGTGATCCTGCCGCGCAAAACCGTGCTGGAAATGCAGCGCCTGCTAAGCGACAAAGAAGGTGCCATTGAAATGCAGTTTGCCAGCAACCAGGCTAAATTTAGCTTTGAAGGCATGGAGTTCGTGACAAAGCTGGTTGAAGGAAAATTCCCCGACTACAACCGTGTGATTCCTAAAAATCACAAAAACATCATCACGTTGGGTCGCGTCAGCTTGCTGGCCAGCTTGCAGCGCACCGCTATTTTGACCAGTGAGAAATTCAAAGGCGTGCGTTTAAACATTGAGCCTGGCACCCTGCGCGTAGCGTCGAACAATGCCGAACAAGAAGAAGCGGTCGACGAGCTGGATATCGATTACGCGGGTGAAGAAATTGAAATCGGTTTTAACGTCACGTACCTGATCGATGCTTTGGCCAATATGGATCAAGACATGGTGAAGATGGAGCTGGCTGACTCAAACAGCTCAGCATTGCTCACCATTCCGGACAATGCAACATTTAAATACGTTGTCATGCCCATGCGAATTTAAACTTTTGACAAGGTCAACCCAATAAAACAAACCCGCTGTAAACATCAACCAACAGCGGGTTTGGTCATTCAAGCGATAGCGAAAACTGCGAGATTTGATCACCATGAACGAAGAAAATAAACCGAAAATCCCCGCAGAGCCCAGCAACAACGATGCGCTAGTCAACGTCAACAACGGCGCTGCTGGTGAAGCTAGCTCAAACTTTCAACCCAAAATTGACACCAACCAAGCTGGTGCGTCTGAGGCTTATGGTGAAGGTTCAATTCAAATCCTGGAGGGCTTGGAAGCCGTGCGCAAGCGCCCTGGAATGTATATTGGTGACACATCAGATGGCACAGGTTTGCACCACTTGGTGTTTGAGGTGGTTGACAACTCGATTGATGAGTCGCTTGCCGGCCACTGCGACGACATCGTCGTCACCATCCACACCGACAACTCTATCAGCGTGACCGACAACGGGCGCGGTATCCCGACCGGCATCAAGATGGATGACAAACATGAGCCGAAGCGTTCAGCAGCCGAAATTGCTTTGACTGAATTGCACGCAGGTGGCAAGTTCAACCAAAACAGCTACAAAGTATCAGGCGGCCTGCATGGCGTAGGTGTGAGCTGTGTGAATGCTTTAAGCAAGATGTTGCGCCTGACAATTCGCCGTGACGGAAAAGTACATGTCATGGAATTTTCAAAAGGATTTGTACAAAATCGCATCATTGAAACGGTTGGCGGTGTTGACGTTTCACCGATGAAAGTCATGGGTGACACTGACAAACGCGGTACTGAGGTGCACTTCCTTCCCGACCTGGAAATCTTCCAAACTAATGCGGATTTTCACTATGAAATTTTAAGCAAACGCTTGCGAGAGCTGAGTTTTTTAAATAACGGCGTGAAAATTCGCCTGAAAGACGAGCGCACCGGCAAAGAAGACGACTTTGCGGGCGCGGGCGGCGTGAAGGGTTTCGTTGACTTCATCAACAAAGGTAAAACCGTGTTGAACCCCAATGTCTTTGCGGCCATGGGCGACCGACAAAGTGACCAAGGAACAAACATCGGTGTTGAAGTCGCCATGCAGTGGAACAGCGGCTACAGTGAGCAGGTACTCTGCTTTACCAACAACATACCGCAACGCGACGGCGGCACACACCTGACGGGTTTGCGCGCAGCCATGACGCGCGTGATCAACAAGTACATAGACGACAGTGAGATTGCCAAAAAAGCAAAAGTAGAAGTTACCGGCGACGACATGCGTGAGGGCCTATGCTGTGTGCTCAGCGTGAAGGTACCCGAGCCAAAATTTTCAAGCCAGACAAAAGACAAACTTGTCTCCAGCGAAGTGCGCGGTCCGGTTGAAGACATTGTCAGCAAGCTACTGCATGACTACCTGCAAGAGCGCCCAGCCGACGCGAAAATCATTGTCGGCAAAATCATTGAAGCAGCTAGAGCGCGTGAAGCCGCTCGCAAGGCACGCGACATGACGCGCCGCAAGGGTGTGCTTGACGGCATGGGCTTACCCGGCAAACTGGCCGATTGCCAAGAAAAAGATCCAGCGATGTGCGAAATTTATCTGGTTGAAGGAGATTCTGCCGGCGGCTCAGCCAAGCAGGGCCGTGACCGTAAGTTTCAGGCGATTTTGCCCTTGCGCGGCAAGATTTTGAATGTTGAAAAAGCGCGCTATGAAAAGCTGCTGACCAGCAATGAAATTTTGACGCTCATTACCGCGCTAGGCACCGGCATCGGCAAGGCGGGCGGCAGCACTGGAAGTGATGACTTTAATGTGGCCAAGCTGCGCTACCACCGCATCATCATCATGACCGACGCTGACGTTGACGGCGCGCACATTCGCACGCTGTTATTGACGTTCTTCTACCGTCAAATGCCTGAGCTGGTGGAACGGGGCCACATCTACATCGCCCAGCCACCGTTATACAAAGTCAAAGCCGGCAAAGAGGAGCAGTACCTCAAAGACACCGGCGCACTAGATACCTTTTTGCTTCGTATCGCTTTGAAAGACGCATCGGTACAAACCGGCGAAGAAGGCGCGAAAGGCAGCGTGCTGCTGTCTGGCGAGACACTGGCAGAGCTGGCGCGCAAACATCAATTAGCTGAAGCCGTGATTACTCGCCTGCGCGGCTTCATGGATGCAGAGGCACTCAAGGCAGTTGCCGACGGTGTGCATTTGAACCTGGACACCGTGGCCGACGCTGAGATTGCAGCCGCGGCACTACAACAGTTTTTACCAACGGCTGAAGTCGCTGGTGAGTTTGATGTCCGCACTGACAAACCTATTTTGCGCATCAGCCGTCGCCACCATGGCAACGTGAAAAGCAGCGTGTTGACGCAAGACTTTGTACACGGAGCTGACTATGCCATGCTGGCTGATGCCGCCGCTACCTTCAAAGACTTGATCAGCGATGGTGCCAAAGTCATGCGGGGAGAGGGCGAGCGCAAGAAAGAAGAAAAGGTCAGTGACTTTCGCCAAGCGATGAAATGGTTGGTTGGCCAGGCTGAAAACGCCACCAGCCGTCAGCGCTACAAAGGCCTGGGCGAAATGAACCCGGCGCAGCTGTGGGAAACCACGATGGACCCCACGGTGCGCCGCTTGCTGCGCGTGCAAATTGACGATGCAATTGAAGCCGATCGCGTTTTCACCATGCTGATGGGCGACGAAGTTGAGCCGCGCCGCATTTTCATTGAAACCAATGCGCTGCGTGCTGCCAATATTGATGTTTAAAGAGACGCCCATGAACGACGCACCAACGACACCACTACCAGTAGCACCGCCTGAGCGTCCCGCGCTGCCCGATCAGCTGTCAACCGATGTGCGCAGCAAGCACCATGTCAAGGCGATTTTTGAACACGATATTGGCATCCGTTTCAACAACAAGGAACGGGTAGACGTTGAAGAATACTGCATCAGCGAAGGCTGGATCAAAGTACCCGTTGGCAAAAAGGTTGACCGCAAAGGTTTTCCGCTAACTATCAAACTTAAAGGCAATGTCGAGGCGTTTTACAAGTAAGCCTGCTATTTATTTAGTAGCTGGTAGCGCATGGTTAACGTGCACTACAGCACTATTAGGATTACCCTGCCAAGGCCAATTCGACGTCTTTGGCCAGCTCTGCAGGCTTGTCAGTGGGCGCATAGCGCCGAATAACCTGACCGTCCTTGCCCACCAAAAACTTGGTGAAATTCCATTTGATAGCTTTGCTGCCCAAAAGCCCCGGTGCCTCGGCGCTTAGCCATTTGTACAAAGGATGTGCAGTCGGTCCATTGACGTCAATTTTGCCCATCATCGGGAAACTAACGCCGTAGTTGACTTGGCAAAACTCAGCAATCTCGCCGTCTGCGCCCGGGTCTTGCGAACCAAACTGGTTGCAGGGAAACCCCAGCACCACCAAACCTTTGGCACCATAGCTTTTATGCAGCGCCTCTAACCCGCCAAACTGGGGCGTAAAACCGCATTTACTGGCGGTGTTGACAATCAACATCACCTGACCCTTGAACTGGCTCAAGGGTGCGCTTTTACCGGTGATGGACTTGGCTTCAAAGTCGTAAATGCTGTGGCTGCTCATGGGTACTCCTTGCGTTGGGAAAGTTTGATACTACGCCTGGTTTTTCGGGGGCGCAGCAGCGGCCCACAAAGCCGCCAGCACAATCAGGCTACCGCCCCAAAAAATCCGCGGACTAAATTGAGCAGCGCCCCACAAGGCGGCAGATACGCCCGCAAACAATATTTCTGTCAACATAACTAAGGCGGTGGTGCTGGCCGCTAGCCGAGCAGCGCCGTACTGCAACATGGCGTTGCTGACCACAAATGCCAAAGTCAGCCCGATAAAGACAGCTAAGCCCGGTAGCTGCATAACAGGCGCGGACAGCGCACCTGATGCCAGTCCCATCAGTGCCACAGCGGCTGGCAGCACGGCACCGCCCGCAAACATGGCCAACATGCGTGAGCTGCTAGCCGTGCGGTTAAATTTAAGCAGCAACGCATTGGTCAGGGCGAAACAAAAACCGCCCATCAGCGCCAGGTAATCGGGCGCGCTTTGCGGCACAGGCCAGTCAGAGCTGGGGTTTTTGAGCACAATCAACACGCCCGCCATGGCCATCAGCAAACGCAGCATCGACGCGCGCGAGGGTTTTTCACCCAGCAAAGCCCAAGCCACCAGCACCGACCAAGCCGGCATCAGATAAAACAACAGCACCACCCGCACCACGTCACCTACTGTCACGGCCCAGTTAAAGCAGACATTGGTCAGCCCCGACGCCAATGCCAGCCACCACAGCTGCGGGTGAGCCAGCAAATCGCGCCAAGCGCTGAAATAAAAAATGGACAGCCCGGCGGCAATAAGCAAGTAAACCGCTGCCGTCGCCCACAACGGATGAAGTCCTTGGTTTTGAAGCTCTCGAAATGGCCACCAAGACATGCCCCAGATGGCAGCGTTGACGACAAGCGCGCCAGCAGCCAGCATGCCGCTGGAAGCGTTAGGCGTGGCCATCAGTGCGACGTGTCGCTGCGCGCAATGCTCAGCAAGTGTTCCACCTGCTCTTTGTGTTTGATGCAATTGCTTTTATGCCAGCGCTGAATCACGTACATGAAGCCCGCCACCACCACGCCAAAGCCGGTAATTGCGCCAAACGCCGACAAACCAACGCCGGTTGAAAAGCTGTAACCCGCGCCCAGCGCCAAAATACATGCTTGCTCGTTGAAGTTTTGCACGGCAATGGAGCGGCCAGCGCCCATCAGGTTGTGCCCGCGGTGCTGTAGCAGCGCGTTCATGGGCACCACCAAAAAGCCGCCAAGTCCACCCAACAAAACCAAAAACGGTGCCGCCACCCACACGTTGTCGATAAAGTTCATCAAAATCACCAGCAAACCCATGCCGATGCCCATCGGTATCACCGTGGTGGCGCGGTCTAGCCGCATGCGCATCGACGCAATCACCGCACCCACAGCCGTCCCAATGGCCACCACGCCAACCAACGACGATGCCTGCGTCGTGCTGTAACCCAGCGCCGCTGCAGCCCAGGCCAGCACGATGTAGCGCAAGTTACCCGACACCCCCCAAAACAACGTTGTAGTAGCCAGCGATATTTGCCCGAGCTTGTCGCGCCACAAAGCGGCATTGCAGTTCCAAAAGTCTGGCAGCAGTTCGAGTTTGTTGCGCGGCATGGGCCGCATGTCTACACCTGTGTTGGGGATGCGCGTGTTAAACCATGCAGCAATAACGTACAAAAAGATCAGTACGCTGATGGCTGCCTCTGGAGCGGTGTCCACACTGGTAGCGATGAATGGAAAGTCAAAGGACAACAAACGGCTGGATATTGCAAAACTGACCAGCTGGCCACCGAGTAAAACGCCCAAGATAATCGAAGCAATCGTCAGGCCTTCAATCCAACCGTTGGCCTTGACCAGTTGCGATGACGGCAGCAGCTCCGTCAAAATGCCGTACTTAGCTGGCGAGTATGCCGCAGCGCCCAGGCCCACAATGGCGTAGGCCATGAGCGGGTGCGTGCCAAACAACATCATCAGGCAACCGATCACCTTGATGGCATTGCTGATAAACATGACTTTGCCCTTGGGCTGCGCGTCGGCAAAAGCCCCAACAAACGGGGCCAGCACCACGTAAAACAGGGCAAACATCGGCACCAGTGCGGCCGGCTGCCATTTGGGTGCACCGCTGGTTTTAAGCAGTTCTACGGCAGCAACAAATAACGCGTTATCAGCCAGAGAGCTGAAAAACTGGGCTGCCATGATGGTGTAAAAGCCGCGCTTCATGAAAGGGTGATGGTCTCCATACGAAGCTGGTTTATAGCATGCCTACTTACCGGGCAATAATCGGTCGCTGTTAACCTAGTGATAAACCATGCCGCGCCCCCTACAAGCCACGATTCATACCGCCGCACTTAGCCATAATCTGGCGCGCATGCGGCAAGCCGCACCGGACGCCAAAGTGTGGGCCATCGTCAAAGCCAACGCCTACGGCCACGGGATAGAGCGCGCGTTTGACGGCTTGAAGAGCGCTGACGGCTTTGCCCTGCTGGACCTGGACGAAGCCCGGCGACTGCGCGCTCTGGACTGGCGCGGCCCCATCTTGCTTTTAGAGGGTTGCTTTGAAGCGCGTGACCTGGAAGCCTGTTCCCGTTTGGGCCTGTGGCATGTGGTGCACTGCAACGAACAAATCGACATGCTCGCCGCGCATAAAACCAACACGCAGCAGCGGGTGTTTTTAAAAATGAACTCCGGCATGAACCGCCTGGGCTTTAAGCCCGAGCGCTACCGCGCTGCGTGGACACGCCTAAGCGCATTGCCGCAGGTCGATGACATCACGCTGATGACGCATTTTTCTGATGCCGACACTGCCAAAGGCATCGGCGCGCAATGGGCAGCTTTTGACAGCGTCACGCACGACTTGCCTGGCGAGCGGTCTTTAAGCAACAGCGCTGGTAACTTGCGCCACGCCGACGCGCTGGCGGTCAGGTCAGACTGGATTCGCCCGGGCATAGCGGTGTACGGCAGCGCGCCAGACTTTCCAGAACACAGCGCAGCGGATTGGGGCTTGCAGCCCACCATGACGTTGGCCAGCAAAATCATTGGCACGCAAGATCTGGCAGTGGGCGACAGCGTGGGCTACGGCTCGGGCTTTACCGCCACCCAGCCGATACGTATCGGCGTGGTAGCTGGCGGCTACGCCGACGGCTACTCACGCCACTGCCCCACCGGTACGCCAGTATTGGTGGGCGGCGTGCGCTGCCAGCTGGTGGGCCGCGTCAGCATGGACATGGTCACGGTTGATTTGTCACCCGTGCCGAGCGCAGGCATGGGCAGCGATGTCACGTTATGGGGCCGCGCATCCAACGGCGCTGTGTTGCCGATTGACGAGGTGGCCCGCAGCGCAGGTACGGTGGGCTACGAGCTGATGTGTGCGCTGGCGCTGCGCGTGCCCACCACAGCGGTTTGATATAAATTTAACAGCAGCTAGCGCAAGCATTACAAGGGCAAGGGGCCTAAAGCCTTATTTTTTACGCAAACCTAGCACCATCACCGCCCCCACCACCAGCAGCGCACCAGCCACCTGGATGGGCGCAATGGTTTGCCCCAAAATCAGCCAGGCCAGCACCAGCGCAAACACCGGCTCGACGTTCATAATGGCGGAGTTACCGGCCACGCCCAGCTTGGGCAGCACGGTAAACATGACGGTGAAAGCCGTGCCATACAACAACGTCAACGCGCCCAAGCCCCACCAACCGGCCGTGGCGGTGGGCAAATGCATGCCGCCTGGGACGCCTGCCATCCCCACCGCCAGCGCCACCAAGCCAGCCAGCACCATGGTGCTAACGGTACGCAGCCGCCCGTCAAGTCCACTGGTTTCACGCTGCGTTAACACCAGCGCCAAGCCAAAGGTGGCCGCCGCCGCCAGCGCAAACGCCACCCCCGCACCAATGCGCGCCCATTGCCCGGCAGCGCCCAGGCCTGACGCAGCGCCCGACACATCCAGCGCCAGTGCCAGCCCCAGCAAAATAGGCGGCATGGCTTGCAGCGTGGCGCGCTCGGGGCGGCGCTGGTACAGCAGGCGGTCCCACAAAGCCGTCCACAACGGGTAGGTATTAAAAGCCAGCAAGGCGAGTGCCACGGGCAGCCGCGCCACCGCAGAATACAGGCACAAACTTTGCACGCCTATCAACAGACCAATGACGAGCAAAAACCGCTTATGTCGTGCAGTGGTCAGCAACGGCACACGAGCAACAAGCAATAAAACACCCACCACCGCCGCAGTGACAAAGCTGCGAGCCACCACCGCCGTGGCAACACTTAACCCGTTGTTAAAAGCAATCCGGGCTGCCACGTGGTTGGCCCCCATCATCAGCGCAATAAGCAGCAGCGTGGCAAACGCACCCGCGCTGATGGCTCGTTTGCCCTGGGGTACGGCCATCAGTACAAGCCGCGGACCCGCGCCTGCAAGCGCGCCAGGCCCAGCAGTGCGTCGGTGCTGGGGGTGGGTACGTGGGTCAGCGTACCAAGCTCTTTGACGGCCGTCACCAGCGCGTCCAGTTCAACTGCCTTGCCCGCTTCAACGTCTTGCAGCATTGAGGTTTTAAACGCCCCCAGCTTGCGCGTCACCGCGTGTCTGTCTTCGGGCTGCTGGTCTATGGCGATGCCCAGCCGCGCGCCAATTTCTTTGGCCTCCAGCATCACGCTGGATATAAAGCCGCGCACCAAGTCGTCGTCCATGATGGCGTCGGTGGTGGCCCCAGTCAGTGCGCTGATTGGGTTGACGGTCATGTTGCCCCACAGTTTGAACCAAATGTCTTTTTGAATCTGCCCGGACACCGGCACGTCAAACCCAGCCTTTTCAAGCAGGCCAGCCAATTGCAAAAGCCGCGGCGTTTTTTCCCCTGACGGCTCACCAACGATCAGTTGGTTGCCAAAGTGGTGGTGCACCAGCCCTGGTTCGTCCAGCGAGCAACTGGCATGTACCACACAGCCAACGACGTGTTGCGCATCAATGGCGCTGGCAATCTTGCCGCCCGGATCAACCGAGGTCAAAGCCTGGCCTGCATAGTTGCCGCCAAAGCCGTGCAAAAACCACCAAGGCACGCCGTTCATGGCGGTCACCACCAGGGTGTTGGGGCCGATCAGGGGCGCGATGTGTTGGGCCACATCAGGCAACGCGGGCGCTTTGACGCTGATGACCACCAGGTCTTGCACCCCCAGCTCAGCTGGCAATGATGACGCGCGTACCCATTGCGCTGTTACGTTGCCAGCTTGACGCAACCGCAAACCATGTTGGGTCAATGCTGCCGCGGTATCGCCGCGTGCCACCACGCTGACAAGGCAGCCAGCACGTGCCAAGCCATGACCCACCCAACCCCCAATCGCACCAGCGCCGTAAATGCATGCTTTCATCGGACGATGCTAGCAGAGCAACAAGGAAGCCACAGCCAGTGATCCATTGGCTACTCTCACTACCGGACGATCATTGTGAATTTACTGAGACTGGTTTTACTTAGCCTGCGTTTTTTGACATGGGTAATGCAGCAGCAGCGCACTTCACGTTCACGACCTCAAACTCCAAACTCCAAACTCCAAACTCCAAACTCCAAACTCCAAACTCCAAATTTCAGAAGCGAACCATGATTAATTTGCAGCCTACTCGAAAGCCCTTATTCTGCTATAGAAGTCATAGCTGCTAGCGTACGCATTACTGGGCTTGTAGCAACTTTTAACCCGAGAAAAGACAACGTCATGCAGCAGCGACAACTAGGGAGCGCAAAACCCCGATTTCCGCCATTGGCCTCGGCTGCACCAACTAAGCCATGGTCGATAGCTTGGGGCGATTTGCTGCCAACAAAGGCATGACCAACGCCCAAGTCGCACTCGGCTGGCTGCTGTGTAAGCGCCCTCACGTCGTGCCCGTCCCCGGCACCCGGCGCATCAACTACCTAGAGCAAAACGCCGCGGCGGCCGGTTTTATGCTGACGGCATCAAACATCGCTGAGCTAGATACGCTGTTTCCGCCTGAAACGGTTGTTGGCGGGCGTTACCCCGAAGCGGGTTTGGTGGGCATTGAATGAAGAGGAATAAGCTGATGTGGGGCGGGAAAGCACCAATGCACTACCTCGGTGCATTGGCTACAGTTTAGTTACTCCCCAAAGGACAAGTCCTTTGGGTGCGAGAAGCCGAGGAGACACCAACAAATACAAGTCGCGCCGCCATCCAAAAGATGCAGGGCAGCACAGACAAATCAAAAAGCGCTGGCAAACCCAGTGCTTTTTTTTGTCTGAAAGTTTGGGTTATGAACGAATTGACCGCTTAAACGTTCGGGCATTGTGTGGGGCTAATTCAAGCTGTAGCCCAGATAATATATGCGCGTTCAGCTACTAAATAAATAGCAATAAACTAAATCCGGCCCTCTTCCACAGCATGACAAGCCACCTTGATACCATGCAGCAACTTCAACACCGGTCGCTCGGTGCGGCAGCGGTCATTAGCGTGCGGGCAGCGTGGGTTAAAAGCGCAGCCTGTGGGTGGGTTGAGCGGGTTCGGTACTTCGCCTTGCACGGCGGTGCGGGCGCGGCCTGTGTCGTGCATTTTCGGGATGGCGTCAAGCAGCATGCGCGTGTACGGGTGGCGCGGGGTGGCAAACAGCGATTGTTTGTCGGCCAACTCGACCAGGCGGCCCAGGTACATCACGCCGACGCTGTCGCTGACGTGGCGTACCACCGCCAGGTTGTGGCTGATGAACAGGTAGGTCAGCCCGCGCTGCTTTTGCAGGTCTTTCATGATGTTGAGCACCTGCGCCTGCACGCTCACGTCGAGCGCGCTGGTGGGCTCGTCGCACACTAAAAACTCGGGGTTCGTGGCGAGTGCCCGCGCAATCGAAATACGCTGGCGCTGCCCGCCCGAAAACTGGTGCGGGTACTTTGGGCCATCGAGCGGGCTCAAACCCACTGATTTCAGCAGCTCGCCCACCTTGGCTTTCAGCTCTGCAGCATCAGTGATGATGCCGTGTTCTTTGAGCGGCTCGCCAATGATGTCTTCGACAATCCAGCGCGGGTTCAGCGACGCATACGGGTCCTGAAAAATCATCTGTATCCGCTGCCGCAGCTTCAAGCCTTCACCGTTTTTATGGCCTTTATAAGTCGCGTGTGCATCCATGCCGTCAAACGTCATGTGGCCGCGCGTGGGCTGGTACAGGCCGACCATCAGCTTGGCCACCGTGCTTTTGCCGCAACTGGACTCACCCACGAGTGCCAGCGTTTTGCCTTTTTCAATTTCAAAACTCACGCCGTCGACCGCGTGCAAAAAGAGCTTGGGCTGACGCTCAATCACGCGGGTCAGCAGGCTGGGCGACACGTCGAACGTCATGGCGATGTCATTGACCGCAACTAACGTGCTCATGCCTTTGCTCCCGGTTCGTCAATTAACCAGCAGGCTGCGCGGGTCGCACCGGCATTGACCAGCACAGGTCGTTCGGTTTTACAGCGGTCAAACACTTTCGGGCAGCGCGGGTTGAACGCGCAGCCGGTGGGGATCGCGTTCAGGCGCGGCATGGCACCGTCAATCTGGTTCAAGTATTC
>JAYWFR010000011.1:0-6449 GCA_043778695.1 Polaromonas sp.
ATTACCGCGGCTATTTCAGCCGTTGATGGTCAAGCGTTTGTAGTCGATGAATGGCACAAAGCGCCGGGCGAGCCGCTGCAAGGCAATGGCATCACGCAAATCCTGGAAGGCGGCCAGGTGTTTGAGCGGGCAGGGTGCGGCTTTTCGCATGTGCGCGGCCCTAAATTGCCGCCATCGGCCACCCAACATCGGCCTGAGCTGGTAGGCGCACCTTTTGAGGCGATGGGCGTCTCTTTGGTGTTCCACCCGCGCAACCCGTACGTGCCTACTGTGCACATGAATGTGCGCATGTTGGCTGCTACGCCGGCAGACGGCAGCCCGGTGGTGTGCTGGTTTGGCGGCGGTATGGACTTGACGCCGTATTACGCTTTTGAAGAAGATGCCGTGCACTTTCACCAAACCTGCAAGGAAGCGCTCAGCGCTTTTGGTGACGACAAATACCCGCGCTTTAAAAAATGGTGCGATGAGTATTTTTATTTGAAACATCGAGACGAGCAGCGCGGTATTGGTGGCGTGTTTTTTGATGATTTTCAGGAATTGGGGCCAGACAGAAGCTTTGCCATGATGCAAAGCGTGGCCGACGCATTGGTTAAAGCTTATTTGCCAATTGTTCACAAGCGATTGGGCACGCCATATGGTGAGCGCGAACGCGAGTTTCAGCTGTACCGGCGTGGCAGGTATGTGGAATTCAACTTGGTGTGGGACCGCGGTACTCACTTTGGCTTGCAGTCGGGTGGTCGCACCGAGTCGATTTTGATGAGCATGCCGCCGCTGGCCAGCTGGGCCTACCAGCGCCAGGTAGAAGCGGGATCCCCCGAAGAACGCTTGACCAAAGACTTTTTACCCCGGCGGGACTGGGTTTGAGTCAAAAGAAAATCGGTATTTTTGGCGGCGCGTTCGATCCGCCGCACAACGCCCACGTGGCGCTGGCACAAACGGCGTTGGCCGAGCTTGAATTGGACGCGCTGTACGTCATACCCACTGGGCAGGCGTGGCACAAAGCGCGTGCTTTGAGTGCACCCGAACATCGCCTGGCCATGGCCAAGCTGGCGTTTGCTGATATGCCCCGCGTTGTGGTGGACGACCGTGAGATCAAACGCGCCGGGCCGACGTTCACCATAGACACGCTGCGCGCCCTGCAAGCTGAAAACCCAAGCGCCCAGCTTTATCTGGTGATGGGAAGCGACCAGTTTGGCGCGATCAAGCAGTGGCATCAGTGGCAGGCTATCTTTGAAATTGCTATAATATGCGTAGCAGCACGCGCATATTTTGATTGGGCTAGCGGCCTAAATGACTCTGAAAACGGGCGCGAAAGCAGGGTTTTAACCCTGCTGATGCCGCCCATGTCAGTCAGCGCCACACAAATCCGCCAACGACTGGCTCAGGGATTAGGCGAAAATCAGCTATCGCCTGACTTGCTACCGCTTGCGGTTGCAAGCTATATTGCACAGCACCGGCTCTACATGTCCACTTGACTTACCGCCCTTTAACTTGACTGAAAACACTGCATGACCACTGCCAAAACCTCCGTTGCACTTGAGAAAAAAGACGTGCAAAAGCTCCAGCGCGCCATCATCGATGGGCTGGAGGACGTCAAAGGGCAAGACATTGTGGTGTTTGACACGGAACACATCACCTCGCTGTTTGAGCGGGTCATCATTGCTTCGGGCACGTCTAACCGACAAACCAAGGCACTGGCTTCTAGCGTGCGTGACGCCGTGCGCGACGCTGGTTTCAGCAAGCCCCGCATTGAAGGCGAGGACAACGGCGAGTGGATTATTGTGGATTGTGGTGCAGCAGTTGCCCACATCATGCAGCCGACCATTCGCGCCTACTACCACCTGGAAGAGCTGTGGGGCGACAAGCCGATCAAGCTCAAACTGGGCGCGCCTGCGCCGCTCGTGAAAGCAGCCAAGGTAGAAGTCAAGCCTGAGCCTGAAGCCAAAGCTAAGCCAGGTAAAAAAGTGGCGGGCAAGCCTGTGGCAGGTAAGAAGGTGGCTGGCAAGAAGGTGGCTGGCAAGAAAGTTGCAGCTAAAAAATCTGCCCAAAAATCAGACGTCATAGCGCCCGTTCGCATTCCAACCACCACGGTTGACTCCAGCTACGTAGGCCGCATTGGCAAGACCAACGACTGGACGGCCAAGCGCAATGCGACAGAGGTGGCAGCGGAGCCTGTAGTTAAAACACGCAAGCCAGCAGCTAAAACGCCCATCGTCAAAGTGCCGGTGGCCAAGAAGGTTGCAGCCAAAAAAGTGGTGGCAAAAACTGCCGCCAAAAAAGTCCTGCCGAAGAAAACTGCTGCACCGCGCAGCAAATGAGGCTGACCATCGTCGCCGTCGGGCTGAAAGTGCCCGACTGGGCACAAACCGCCTACGATGACTACGCCAAACGCTTTCCGCCAGAGATAAAGGTAGAGCTCAAGGCGGTTAAAACCGAGCCCCGCGCCTCCAAAACACTGGACACGCTGCTGCTGGCCGAAAAGTCGCGCATTGAAGCCGCTATTGCGCGCGGTACGCACATCGTGGCACTTGACGAGCGCGGTACCGCTGTGACGACCGTGGCACTGGCGCAGCGGCTAAAGGCTTGGCAACTGTCGGGTGATGACGTGGCGATTGTGATTGGTGGGCCTGATGGGTTGGAGGTGGGTTTTAAAAAAGCCGCACACGAACGCTTGCGTTTGTCTGACTTGACATTGCCGCACGCTTTTGCGCGGGTGTTGTTGATTGAGCAGCTGTATCGAGCGTGGAGCATCACCATCAATCACCCTTACCACCGGGAATGAAGCCCCCACGGTCGTTCACAATGCGCAACTCCCTGCACCTTGCAGGCCGCCGTTGGCTAGATGCCAGCCCCGAGGGGGCCGCTGCGCCTGCGGCCCGGCAAAGCGTCATCCGCGGCCTCTGCTTGAATCTTGAACCAAATGTCGGGTGCACAACATGACTGACTTCGTCTACCTTGCCTCGCAAAGTCCACGCCGCAGACAACTGCTAGAGCAACTCGGTGTGCGGTACGAGCTGCTTTTGCCAGACGACACCGAGGACGCAGAGGCATTGGAGAATGCTCTAAAAAACGAAGCGCCTAGCGCATATGTTGTAAGGGTCACGGGCCTAAAGCTAGATGCTGCAGTGGCCCGCTTGCAACGCAAAAAACTAAAATCTGCGCCTATTTTAGGTTCAGACACGACCGTTGCGCTAGGCCGAGCCATTTACGGTAAACCCGAAAACCCAGCGGATGCAAAGCGCATGTTGACCGAGCTGTCGGGCAAAACCCATCGCGTGCTGACGGCGGTGGCCATTCAGTCAGGGCGCAAACGGTTTGATGCAGTCAGCACCTCCAAGGTCACGTTTGAGGCCATGACGGCCAGGCAAATTAATGCCTACGTGGCCACTGGCGAGCCGCTCGGCAAGGCGGGCGCATATGCGGTGCAGGGCAGGGCCGCCATGCACATCACGCGGATTGACGGCAGCTACAGTGGCATCATGGGTTTGCCGGTTCGTGAAACGGCGCTGCTGCTTAAAGCAGCAGGCTTAAAAATTTAAACGGATAGCTATGCCACAAGACATTCTCATCAACTGGTCACCGCAGGAAACCCGCGTCGCGGTGGTAGAGCATGGCGCGCTTCAAGAATTGCAAGTTGAGCGATCACTCGAACGCGGCTTGGTCGGCAACGTGTACTTGGGCAAAGTTGCTCGCGTATTGCCGGGCATGCAGTCCGCTTTTATTGACATTGGCCTGGATAAAGCTGCGTTTTTGCACGTGGCAGATTTGATGAGCAGCATCAACAGCCGCCACGCAGACGCGGATCTGCCAGCCACCACACCACTGCCGATTGAAAAGCAGCTGTTTGAAGGCCAGGCGGTGATGGTGCAGGTGCTGAAAGACCCGATTGGCACCAAGGGCGCGCGACTGACGGCGCAAATCAGCATTGCCGGGCGTTTGCTGGTGTTCTTGCCGCAAGACAACCATGTGGGCGTGTCGCAAAAAATACCCCCCAAACAACGCGAAGAACTGCGCCAACGGGTTCTAGCGTTGGCCGGTGAGGCTGGTGGCGGGTTTATTTTGCGCACTAACGGCGAAGACGCGCTGGACGCCGAGCTTTCAGAGGACATCGCCTACCTGCGCAAAACCTGGACGCGTATCAAGAGCGCATCGACTCGCCTGCCACCCGCATCAGTGCTGCATCAAGATTTGAATTTGCTACAGCGCGTGCTGCGCGATGTGGCCTGCGACGCCACCCAAACCATCCGCATTGACTCGCATGAGCAATTCGACAGCCTCAAGAATTTTGCGCAAGAGTTTATGCCGACTACGGTGCCAAAACTTCAGCACTATGCGGGCGAGCGGCCAATATTTGATTTGTTCAACATCGACGAAGACATTGCCAAAGCGCTGGGCCGCCGGGTGGATCTGAAGTCGGGCGGCTACCTCATCATCGACCAGACCGAGGCGCTGACGACGGTCGATGTGAACACCGGCGGCTTCGTCGGGGCGCGTAATTTTGACGACACAATTTTCAAGACCAATCTTGAAGCGTCGCAAACTATTGCGCGGCAACTCCGGCTGCGTAATCTGGGCGGCATTGTGATCGTCGACTTCATTGACATGGTCAAAGACAACCACCGTGACGCGGTGCTGGCCGAGTTTCAAAAGCAGCTGGCGCGGGACCGAATCAAGACCACCGTGAACGGCTTTTCAGCGCTGGGTTTGCTGGAGATGACGCGCAAACGAACCCGTGAATCACTGGCCCATCAGTTGTGTGAGCCGTGCAGTGCATGCAGCGGTAAAGGCGTGGTGAAAACGGCACGCAGCGTAACGTACGACATACTGCGTGAGATTTTGCGTGAGGCGCGTCAGTTCAATCCCAAGGAGTTCAGGGTGATTGCATCGCCCAAGGTGATTGAGCTTTTTCTTGACGAAGAAAGCCAGCACTTGGCCGGGCTGAGCGAATTTATTGGCAAGCCGATCTCATTGCAAGCCGAAGCCGCCATGGCGCAAGAGCAATACGATATTGTGTTGATTTGATTTTTCAAGCACTATGCCCAAGCAGACGATTCCTATTTTGATGTACCACCAGGTGGACGCCGAGCCGCCCAAGGGCTCGCCGATGCGCGGGCTGGTGGTGTCGCCTAAAGCTTTTGCGCGCCAAATGGCAGCGCTTCATGCGGTCGGTTATCAAGGCAAGTCAATGGGCGATTTGATGCCGTATTTGAACGGTAAAAAACGCGGCAAGGTTTTTGGCATCACGTTTGATGATGGTTATGGAAATAACTTGCGCTGTGCCTTGCCGGTGCTGGCGCGTTACGCTTTTACCTCGACCTGCTACATCGTTGCCCACCAGGTCGGCAAAACCAATGCCTGGGACAAAAACATTGGGGTGTTGCAAGTGCCGCTGATGACCGGTCCTGAGCTTCAAGCGTGGGTGGATGCGGGCCAAGAAGTTGGCTCCCACACCGTCAACCATGCCAATCTCAAAAATCTAAGCCAGGCAGAGCAGGCCATCGAAATCGGGCAATCAAAAATGCAGCTTGAAGCGTTGATCCATCAAAAAAGCGGCGTTCAACACTTTTGCTACCCCTACGGCGGACTGAACAAAACAGCGGTGCAATGCGTGAAGGACGCGGGGTATCTAACGGCCACCACGACGGTACGGCGCCGTGCTGTACAAGGCCAATCTCACAACTTGCTATTGCCTCGCGTGCGCGTGACCCGCACCACGACCTGGATGCAATTGCTCATCAAATGCCTGACCGGCTACGAGGACAGGCGCGCGGTTGACCATGGCGTTGACGTGCATCCCACATGAAAACCAAAGTCGCGATCCTCACCCGCAATTTTTCAAAAATCGGCGGCGGTGCTGAATCTCTGGCGGTGTCGATGGCAACGTCGATGCTGGGCGAATGCGACATCACGGTGGTGTCGCAAGGTTTTGACCAATCGCGTGAGTTGTTCAAGCACATCGCTGTGCCCAAGCTGCCGATCAGAACGCGTTGGTTGAATCAACTCTGGTTCAGTTGGTGCACCCGTCGTGTGACTCAACAGGGTTTTGACGTCGTTCATTCTTACGAGAACATCACGCATGGCGACGTACATACCGTCAGCGTTAAAACGGTTCACGCCAGCTTGAAAGACCGCGGCATGAGCGAGCTGCGCATCGCGTTCAGCCCGCGCTTGCTGGCTTATTTATGGCTGGAAACAAAGCGGCTTTGCAGCCCAGGGCATCACAGCGTTTTTGTGTCCAGCTTTGTACGCGATGAAACCCTTGCTGTCATGCCCCAGCTTTATTCGAGCAGTGTGGTCACGCCGGGGGTGGACATCCCGCTACGCGAATTTTCGAACCTTGAGAAGACCGCGGCGCGCGAAAGTTTGGGCTTGAGCCCCGCCGTCATGACGGTAGGTTTTGTGGGCCATGACTTTAAAAAGAAGGGCCTGGGCACGCTGCTCAAGGGCGC
>JAYWFR010000012.1:0-2675 GCA_043778695.1 Polaromonas sp.
GCACGGTTGCGAGACAGTAAAAAAGTGATCCAGGGACTTGTCATGCCGCACGCCGATGCGCCGAAGCCGTCAACCACGCCCTGGTAAAACAAAATTCGGTTGGCCATGACCAGCTTTTCGACCAATGCGGCGTCGGGCTGGGCAGGTATCGCTGCGCTTGAACTCATAGTGTCTCCTGATTGATGCTGCGGAGCCGCTGCAAAAATAGGCGTACATGTCGAGTCCTATGAATTAAGCCTCGATCTTGACGCCCTTCCAAAAAGCCACGTGCCCTTTTATTTCTTCAGCTTCAGGTTTCGGGTTGGGGTAGAACCAAACCGCGTCGGTGTTCATCTCACCATTGACCAGCAAAGAGTAATAGCTGGCCTGGCCTTTCCAGGCGCACATCGTGTGGTGGTTGCTGAAAGTCACATACTCGCGGTTCAATGTACTTTCGGGGAAGTAGTGGTTGCCTTCAAGAACCACAGTGTTGTCGCTTTGCGCGATAACTGCACCGTTCCAAACTGCTTTCATGATGTCTCCTGGGGCTATTTAAACAGTCGCTATGCTACGCCGCAATTTGCCCGAAACAGTTGATTGAGTTAATCATCATGTTTGCCGTTACCCTTTCCATTGCCGTGGTGTTTTTCTTTTTTGTCTTTCTTTTGTTTGTAGTCACCATACCGTTCGCGCTCAAAGCCCTCGTCGCCGTCAACCCTTACAAAGTAAACAGGCTGGCCACATGCGTTGTACTTAGCGCAGTGCTTCGACCATTTCTTTGCATGCCCTGGCGGAACGTGCAAATACAAAGGCTGCTGCACCACCACCGGGTTGCGGTAAATGATCACTGGCTGCGCGTAAATTAGCGGGGGTGGCGGTGCTGTGCCAATTTCAATACGACCATAAACCCCGGGGGAAAGTGCGCCTTCAATGCTTGCGTTGGCATACGGCGTAGCGGCCTGCGCGAGGCTGCCCCGAAAGCCGACGGCTAGTACCAGGCAAGCAAGAGCGCCGAGTTTGGAAGATGTTATTTTCATAGAGGTTTTCGAAAAACGATGTGCCAGACAAAAAACTTATTTGCTCGCAACCTTAACCTCTGGTGGAAGCAAGGCGCAAATTTTTACCTTCAACAATCACTTTAGAGCCGACGGAAACAGCGGTTGAAATGTCCATGTTGCGAGTTGAGCCGTCGTCCATCCGAATGCGCACGTCGTACACCGTGACTTTTTTCATGTTCTTTTCCACCGTATTGCCAGCATATGCGCCTCCCGCAGCGCCCAAAACAGTGGCGAGACTCTTGCCATTGCCGTTACCGACTTGGTTGCCCAAAAGACCACCTAAAACGCCACCAGCAACTGTACCAATGCCAATTGTGGTGTTACCCACTGGTACGCCGTTGACCGCGCCTTGACGTTGAACCGCTGTAACTGACTGCACAGTACCGCATTCAGCGCACGTTACGGCGGGACTGGTTTTGGCGACCACTGGTGGTACGGACGCGCGCTTTGCTGTGTTAGCAGAGGTTGCCTTGGGCAGGTCGGCTGTAAGCTTGGATGGCGCAGTTGTTTGTGCAGTCGGCACACCGGACTGTGCATCGGAGCGATTCACCACCAGAGCCGCGGCAAGTGCCATCACCGTCACGCCTAACACCGCAACGATGGCAACCAGCGCCTTGCTGTGGCGCAGGCGGTAGGCCAGCGTAGGCTGATAGGTTGAATACAAAGGGATTTGGTGGGATTGCATGATGAGTTCCTGAAACAAGACACCCATTTGTACCAAGCCGCGGCAGTTGCCTGTGTAGGATAAAAGCCAGAGGCGTCAGCAGACGTTACCGTGCGAACGCCTGCTGACCAGTTTTACCGGCGTTATGTGCCGCCGTTGGGGTGCGTTGGGTCAATCCAAAGCACCGTATCAGGCTTTTCAATCGGTGCGATGTCCAAGTTGACGGCGACAGCCTCACCATCACTTCGGCACAGCACACATTCAAGGATCTCGGTTGCGCTGGCGTTAATTTCTTGGTGCGGCACGTAGGGCGGCACATAAATAAAATCTCCCGGCCCTGCGTCAGCCGTGAACTCTAACTGCTCACCCCAGCGCATGCGCGCGTGACCTTTTACGACATAAATCACGCTTTCCAAATGACCATGGTGATGTGCACCAGTTTTGGCATCGGCATGAATGGTGACCGTACCGGCCCACAGCTTTTGCGCGCCCATGCGGGCAAAATTCACTGCCGCTTTTCGGTCCATACCCGGCGTTTGTGCGGTGTTGCTGTCAAGTTGATTGGCCTTCACGACGCGCACGCCATCGTGCTTCCAGGCGGGCTCATGTGAATGAGGGTGACTGCGGTCGCTACTCATGACATGCACTTACGCATAACGCTCACGGGCCAACGCCGCACCCAAGCCCAGCGCGTGCAGTTTTTTAATCGCAATTTCGCGGCTCATCGGGGCTAGACCGCAATTGGTGCAAGGTATCAAGCGAGCTTTGGGCACAAACTCCAGCGCCTTGCCAATCGTGTCAGCAATCTGCTCAGGCGTTTCAATCACATCGCTGGC
Source organism: Polaromonas sp. (assembly GCA_043778695.1). Taxonomy (GTDB): domain Bacteria; phylum Pseudomonadota; class Gammaproteobacteria; order Burkholderiales; family Burkholderiaceae_C; genus Polaromonas. The sequence goes on from JAYWFR010000012.1 coordinate 2,538, forward strand.
CACATCAATCACGCCGACCATCACGTCCTTGCCAGCAAGTAACGCCATCAAATGCGGCGGCACATGCGAGTGGTAGCACTCCAGGCTGACCTGCTGGATGCTGCTTTTGGCCAACGCAGGCAACACTTCTTCGTACTG
>JAYWFR010000013.1:0-15344 GCA_043778695.1 Polaromonas sp.
CGGGCCAGTGCCTGTGGATGAGTGACCACTGGCATCACGGCTTGAATGCTGCTGAAGGTCGAGCGGCGCACGGCCGTCACCGCTGTAGCCGTGATCACCACATCGCTGCCCTGCGTTAACTCCAACGTCCAGTGCTGGGTTGACCGGTTGGTACGCGCAGGCTTGGCCGTGATGTCAAACGCGCCATCAGCCACACCAGCGCAAAAATTAACCGTGAGCGCCACCGGGTTGCCCAAACGGCCGGGGTGCTGCATAACGGCCTGCAACATCACAGCCGCAGTGATACCGCCAAACGGCCCCACCATGTTCATCCACGCGCTGTGGGTGCAGCCTGAATATCGACCGTCGCCGAGGTCTTGCAGCAAGGTGGCCAAGTCGAAATCAAAGGTGGTTTGCGTCATAAATCCGGTTTTTAGTTGGCATCTGTTCTTGCTCCTTCCCCTTGCGGGGGAAGGTTGGGATGGGGGGCACGCACATTGGCAATGACTATTCTGCGCTTGCCCCCGCCCTAACCCTCCCCCAGGAGGGGAGGGAACTTTGAACTTTCCTCCCCCGGGAGGGGCGGGGACAGACATTAAACCCGCTCAAAAATGCCCGCAGCGCCCTGCCCCATGCCCACGCACATCGTCACCATGCCGTACTTAAGCTGATGCCGCAGTAGCGCATGAATCACGGTAGCCGCGCGAATCGCACCGGTCGCGCCCAGCGGGTGGCCCAACGCAATCGCGCCGCCCATCGGGTTGACCTTGGCCGGGTCCAGCCCCAGCGTGTTCAGCACCGCCAATGACTGAGCGGCAAACGCCTCATTCAGCTCAAACCAGTCGATGTCGTCCTGCTTCAAATTGGCGTAGCGCAGGGCAGCAGGTATCGCCTCAATCGGGCCGATACCCATGATGTGCGGTGGCACGCCTTTGGCGGCGTAGCTGACGAATCGCGCCAGCGGCTTGAGGCCGAATTGCTTGACGGCCTTTTCACTCGCCAAAATCAGCGCACCCGCACCGTCTGATGTTTGCGAGCTGTTGCCCGCCGTGACTGAGCCACGCGCTGCAAAGACGGTTTTGAGTTTGGCCAGGCCTTCAACCGTGGTGTCGGGCCGCGCGCCCTCGTCCATGGTCACCACCTTGGTGGTAGCAATGACTTCGCCGGTTTCCAGATTAGCCGTGCGGTCAGTGACTTCAACCGGCGTGATCTCGTTGGTAAATTCGCCCGCCTGCTGCGCTTTGAGCGCCTTCATGTGCGATGCATAGGCAAACTCGTCTTGCGCCGCGCGCGAAACTTTCCATTGCTGGGCAACCTTTTCAGCCGTCAGGCCCATGCCGTAGGCGATGCCGATGTTTTCGTCGTTCAGGAACATCGATGGCGACAACGACGGTGAGTTGCCAGACATGGGCACCATGCTCATCGACTCAACACCCGCTGCGATCATCACTTCCGCTTCACCCACGCGAATGCGGTCAGCCGCCATTTGAATAGCAGACAGGCCTGATGCGCAAAAGCGATTGACGGTAATGCCGCCAACGCTGGTAGGCAGGCCAGCCAGCACTGCGCCAATGCGCGCAATGTTCAAACCCTGCGGGCCTTCAGGAATGGCGCAGCCGCAGATGATGTCTTCAATCGCTTTGGGGTCTAGCGATGGGACTTGTGCCAACGCGGCTTGCAACGCCTTGACCAGCAAGTCGTCTGGCCGCGTGTTTTTGAAAAACCCGCGATGCGAACGACCGATGGGCGTGCGCGTGGCGGCGACGATGTAGGCTTCTTGGATTTGTTTCATGCTGAGTCCTTTTGGTAGTTGATTCGGGTGCGGGGAAAGCCTCCATCCCTGCCGTCCCTCAAAGAGAAAACGGGTAACACGGATCCCTCGCCGTTAGTGGGAAGGAGTAATGCAGATTCCTCTTGCTCCTTCCCCCTCTTGGGGAAGGCTGGGATGGGGGCAGCCGAGGTCAGACCTGAAACCCGGTTGTAAATCGCTTCGACGATTGCTTGCAAATCAGAAAACGGTAAATTGGCGGGGAAACGTATCACGTCGAATCCATGACTTTTGAAGAACATCTCACGCTTTGCGTCGTAAGCCTGTTGGTCTAAATGCTGCGAGCCATCAATTTCAACAATCAGCGCGGGAGCAAGACACGCAAAATCAGCAATGTATGCACCCAGCGGATGCTGACGCCGAAATTTAACGCCCAGCTGTTCTCCACGTAGTCTTTGCCATACCAGTCGTTCACCATCAGTCATCTCTTTACGAAGTGACTTCGCAAAATTTCTGGCGTTAGATGTTGCTTGGTTTTCCATGGTTTGGAGCCCCTATCCCAACCTTCCCCCAGAGGGGGAAGGAGCCAGACAAAAGCGGATCGTTTGAGTCGCTATTTCTTCCTCGGCCCAGCAGGTATCCACGCCCACAAAAACTCACACTCAATCGGCTGGTTACCCGATTCATCGGTAACGGTCACAGCCACGGTGACTTCGCCTTTGGTGGTGCTGCGAATCAGCTCACGCTGCGCATCGGTCAGCGTGGCCACAGCGCGCATCGCACCCTGGCCGCGTTTTTTGAACTGCACGCGCATGTCTTTGACGACCGGAATGCAGTCATCACGCACGTTCATCCCCATCACCATGCCAGTGGCGGTTTCAGCGGCCAATGTGCTGGCTACGGCGTGCACACCGCCGATGTGGTTACGTACTTTGTGCTGGTTCGCCACGAAGATTTGCACGCTGCTCGTGGACATTTCTTCGTAGCGCAGTTTGGCTGTACCCGTAAACGGGACAGCGCGGCCAAGCACCACACTTCGAAACCACGGGCGCGCAAAAGCAGGCACTTCAGACAAGCGCGCCAGTTGCCGTTCAAGCCGATTGGGAACGATCATGATCAGTTACGAACGGGCTTGCCGGTGCTCATCATGCCCATGATTCGCTCTTGCGTCTTGGCGTTCTCAAGCAATGAGCAAAATGCCTTGCGCTCCAGCGTCATCAAATATTCTTCTGTCACCAGCGTGCCGTTGTCGACATCACCGCCGCACACCACCCCTGCAATCAGGCTGGCAATGTGAAAGTCGTGCGCGCTAATAAAGCCGCCGTCACGCATGTTGACGAGCTGGCCCTTGATGGTGGCCAGGCCGCTGCGGCCGACTACCGGGAATGAACGCTTCAAAGGTGCGCGGTAGCCTGAGTCATACATAGCACGTGCTTCATTGATGGCGACAAACAGCAGCTCATTGACGTTGGGCACGACCACATCGCTGTCCAGCAAATAACCGATTTTGCGGCTGTCAATCGCGCCTGTGCCTACCGTGGCCATGGCGGCTGCGGTGAAGCCTTCAATCAAAAACGGCAACAAGTCTTTGTGCGTCGACTTAGCAGCGTTTTCAGCCGCGCGGCGGGCAATGTAGGCCAGGCCGCCCGCGCCCGGCACCAAGCCCACGCCGACTTCAACCAGGCCGATATAACTTTCCATAGCTACAACGCGCTTGGCACAATACACCGCCATTTCGCAGCCACCGCCTAGTGCCAGGCCGCGAATGGCCGACACCACTGGCACGGCGGCGTAACGCATTTTCAGCATCACCTTTTGCAGCTCATGCTCTACCTCATCAATGGCCGCGACGCCGCTCATCATGAAGGCGGGCAGCATGGCTTGCAGGTCTGCCCCGGCAGAGAACATCTCGTCGTTTGACCAAATCACCATGCCTTTGTAGCCATTGCCACTGTCTTCGGCCATGTCAACAGCCAGTGCCAAACCCTCGGCCACGTCGGGGCTGATGGCGTGCATTTTCGTTTTGATGCTGGCAATCAGCACGTCATCGTCCGGCGTCCCCAATGTCCATATTCGGATTGCGTCGTCTTCATGCAGGGTTTTGCCTGCGGTAGTGAATGACCGTGCTTTGGCTCCCAATACATCTTCCGGGAAATGCTGACGCGCATAGACCGGCAGCTGGCGCTTCGGTATGAACTTTTTACTTGAGGCACACCACGAACCTTGCGGTGTGTGTACGCCTCCGGCATCGGCAACCGGGCCTTTGAACACCCAGTCTGGCAGCGGCGCATTGCTAATTGCATTGCCTGCGTCAATGTCTTCTTTGATCATGTTGGCCACTTGCAACCAGCCAGCTTCTTGCCACAACTCAAACGGGCCTTGTTTGCTACCAAAGCCCCAGCGCATCGCAAAGTCAATGTCGCGGGCGGTTTCAGCAATGGTTTCCAAATGGACCGCAGCGTAGTGGAATTGGTCACGCAAGATCGCCCACAAAAAGCGTGCTTCTGCCCCTTCGGCATTACGCAGTAACTTCAAGCGCTCGCCCGCAGGCTTTTTCAGCATGCGGCCTACCACGTCGTTTGACTTGGCCCCGCCGGCCACGTATTCCATGCTTTCGGGGTCAAGCCGCATGATGTCGCGGCCGACTTTTTTATAAAAACCAGCGCCGGTTTTTTGTCCCAAACTTTTTGACTCGAGCAAGCCGGCTAACACGGCTGGTGTGCCGTACATGCCTGCAAACGGGTCTGGCGTTTTGCCCTCACCTTCGCCTAAATTGTCTTGCAGCGTTTTGATCACATGCGCCATGGTGTCCAAGCCGACCACATCAGCGGTGCGGTACGTGCCCGAGCTGGCGCGGCCGAGTTTTTTACCGGTCAAATCATCGACCACGTCATAGGTCAAACCAAACGCTTCGGTTTGCTTCATGATGGCCAGCATGCCGGCAATGCCGACGCGGTTGGCAATAAAGTTGGGCGTGTCATGTGCGCGAATCACGTTCTTGCCCAGACCGCTGGTGACAAACGCTTCCAGATCGTCCAGCACGGCTGCGCCGGTGGTCGGCGTGTTGATCAGCTCAACCAGCGTCATGTAGCGCGGCGGGTTGAAAAAGTGAATGCCGCAAAAGCGCGGCTTAATTAGCTCGGGCAGCGCTTCGCTTAATTTGGTAATCGACAAGCCCGACGTGTTGCTGGCGACAATCGCGCCATCGGCAATGTATGGCGCTATCTTGTGATACAGGTCGGTCTTCCAGTCCATTCGCTCAGCAATGGCTTCGATGATCAGGTCGCACTCTTTAAGGACATCCATGTGCTCTTCGTAGTTGGCCTGCTGGATGAGTGCTGCGTCTTCTGGCACGCCGAGTGGTGCGGGCTTGAGCTTTTTCAGACCCTCAACTGCGCGCGTGACGATGCCGTTTTTTGAGCCCGGTCCGCCGCCGGGCCGCCCCAAGGCGGAACCAGCCCCCTCGTGGGGCAGCGACGCACGCGCAGCGGCGAGCGTGGGGGCCTTGTTATCGGGTAGATCAAACAGCACCACCGGAATTTTGCAATTGACCAGATGCGCGGCGATTTGCGCACCCATCACGCCTGCGCCTAAAACGGCGACTTTTTTTACGGTAAAACGTGACATGAGTGACTTTCTTGTTAGGTCGGCTAGCGCAGTTTACTGAAGGCGAACCCAGGTTTGTGTTCGGCCGAAAGACCCAATCGAGCCGCGCACTTCGAGCTTGCTTCCCGCCTCAATCGGCGTTAGCCGCAGGGTGTAGTTTTTGCCGTTGTCGGGGTCCAGGATTTTGCCGCCTTCCCATGCGTCTTTGCCCTCTGCCTTGGCAGCACCGCGAATGATTTCCATGCCGAGCTTGGGCTGGTCTTTGCGGTCGTCTGTGCACAACGTACACATCAGCTCGGCCGGTTTGATCAATGATTTTTCGACTACACCTGTCAAGGCTCCTACAGCGTTGGCGGTGATGCGAATTTCGGCTTTGGCTTGTCCGGTTTTATCGTCAATGTTGCGCCACAAGCCGACGGGCGTGGCGTTGGGCGGGTTGACGGGTTGCGCTAACGCACCAGTCACTGAGAGCCCGAATGCTATTGAATAAATAGCTGCTTGCGCACGTTTTATCTGGGCTAGTGGCATTATTAATCCTAAAAAGCGACGACTCAGCGTGTTATTTTCTTGCTCCCTCCCCCGCCCGGGGAAGGCTGGGGTGAGAGCAAGGGCAAAAACGGCGACCGCATCATGCCGGCCCTCATCCCCGCCTTCCCCCGAAAGGGGAAGGAGTAAAAGCCGCGCGCCAGTTAGCGCAAAAAGCAATTTCAAGCTCAAGCCAACGCCTCGTCTGTTTCCATCAGCGACTTAGCGCCGCTGCGCGCGGTGCGCATCAGCGTTGCAGTTTCAGGCAACAGTTTGGCAAAGTAAAAGCGTGCGGTTTGAAGCTTGGCGATGTAGAACTTGTCTGGATTACCCGCTGCAATCTCCCGCAGCGCCACTTGCGCCATACGCGCCCAGAAGTAGCCAAACACCAGGTGGCCTGCGACGCGCAAGTAATCGACTGCAGCAGCGCCGATCTCGTCGGGGTTTTGAAAACCTTTAAACCCGATTTCAGTGGTGAACTTGGTCATTTGCTCAGCCAGCACCGCCAGCGGATTGATGAACTCGGCCATCTGCTCGTTCACGCCTTCTTCTTGAACCAGCGCGCCGATGAGCTTGCCGAATTTCTTCAGCGTTGCACCGTTATTGCTCAAAATTTTGCGGCCCAGCAAGTCCAACGACTGTATGGTGTTAGTGCCTTCATAAATCATATTGATGCGGTTGTCGCGCACCAGCTGCTCCATGCCCCACTCTTTAACGTAGCCGTGCCCGCCAAACACTTGCAGGCAGGCGTTGGTTGAGATGTGGCCGTTATCAGTAATAAAGGCTTTGACAATCGGCGTCAACAGCGAAAGGATTTCGCCGCTTTCTTTGCGCACCGCCTCGTCCGGGTGCTCCATCTCTTTGTCTAGCAGCACGGCGCAGTAAGTTGCCAGCGCACGGCCACCTTCGGCGTAGGCTTTGGCGGTTAGCAGCATTTTGCGCACGTCGGGGTGCACGATGATTGGGTCAGCGGCCTTGTCTTTCGCTTTGACGCCTGACAGCGAACGCATTTGAATGCGGTCTTTGGCGTAGGCCAATGCGTTTTGGTAAGCCATTTCGGTCAAGCCGAGTGACTGGTTGCCCACGCCCAAGCGCGCGGCGTTCATCATCACAAACATGCCCTGCATGCCTTTGTTGGGCGCGCCAACCAGCGTGCCAATGGCACCGTCTAGAACGATTTGAGCGGTGGCGTTACCGTGGATGCCCATTTTGTGCTCCAGGCCGCCGCAGTAAATACCGTTGCGTTCGCCCAAAGAGCCATCTGCCTTGACGTGGAACTTGGGCACGATGAACAGACTGACGCCCTTGATGCCGGGGGGCGCATCTGACAAACGTGCCAGTACCAAATGAATGATGTTGCCAGCCAAGTCGTGCTCGCCCGCGCTGATGAAAATCTTGTTGCCGGTGATTTTGTAGGTACCGTCAGGCAGGGCTTCGGCCTTGGTGCGCATCAGGCCCAGGTCGGTGCCGCAATGCGGTTCGGTCAGGCACATGGTGCCGGTCCATTCGCCGCTGGTCATCTTGTGCAGATAGGTGTTCTTTTGCTCTTCAGTGCCGTGGCTGTGCAGCGCGGCGTGTGCGCCGTGCGTGAGGCCCGGGTACATGGTCCACGCCTGGTTGGTGCTGTTGAGCATTTCATAAAAGCACTGGTTGATGACCAGCGGCAAGCCCTGGCCACCGTAGGCAACATCGCCACTCAATGCGGGCCAGCCGCCTTCAACATACTTGGCATAAGCTTCTTTGAAGCCCTTGGGCGTGGTGACGGCGTGGGTTTTGATGTCGAGCGTGCAGCCTTCGGTATCGCCGCTGATGTTGAGTGGCAAGATCACTTCAGTTGCGAACTTGGCGCCTTCTTCCAGCACGGCGTTGATGGTGTCGATGTCCGCGTCAGCGTACTTGGCTATCGGTTTGAGCTCTTCGGTGACGTTGAGCACTTCGTGCATCACAAATTGCATGTCGCGAATGGGGGCGTTGTAAACGGGCATAAATCAGCTCCTGAAAATATGGAAAAGTAAAAGATAGAAATGGGTTACGGCGTGCTGCCGTAGCGCGCAAGAATGTTGGCAAAACCGGTGTGGGCTCTGGCGACCGAGCCGGGGGTTTTTAAAAATCGGGCTTCGTAGTGAAGCGCCAAAATCAGACCGTGAATTTCAAACGCCATTTGGTGCTCGTCAACGTTTTGCGCCAAGTGCCCGGCCTGCTTGGCCTGCACCACCGCGCGGTCCATGGCGGCCAGCCAGGTTTTAACCGAACCGGCCAGCGCATCACGTACTGGGCCTGGGCGGTCATCAAACTCGACCGCACCACTGATGAAAAGGCAACCTGAATCAATCTCAACAGACGTGCGGTTCATCCAATTTTGAAACAAGGTTTTCAGGCGCGGCATACCTTTGGGCTGAAGCAGCGCAGGGTGAAAAACCTCTTCTTCAAAGCGGGCGTAATACTCTCGAATCACTGATATTTGCAGCTCTTCACGCGAACCAAAATGCGCGAACACGCCCGACTTGCTCATGCGCATTACTTCAGCCAGAGCTCCAATGCTCAGGCCTTCCAGGCCAATCTGAGTGGCAAGGCCGAGCGCCGCATCCACGATAGCGGCTTTGGTTTGCTGGCCCTTGTGCATGACTACGCCGCCGGGCGGCGGCGAAAGGGCTCTGGTGGTTTTGCTAGCGATTTCAATAACAGCCATGGTGTGCAAATAGGTTGAAAGAAAAGGTTGAACAAAAGAAAACGAACGATCGTGCTATTTTGCAACAAACTGAGTGCTGGCGAGTGATGTTTGTGTGAAATACCGCTTTATAGACGCGGTTGTCTAAGAAAATCAAGGGTTTGCCCTCAATTTTCTATTTTGTAGAACGCGGATTGTTAAAGCTTGAACGGCACCACAACCTGCCGCTGCTCGCCCAGCCCGTCGATGCACAGCGTCATGACATCGCCTTTTTTGACATACAGCGGTGGCTTCATGCCCATGCCTACGCCGGGCGGTGTGCCAGTGGTGATGATGTCGCCCGGCTCCAGCGTCATGAATTGGCTGACGTAGCTGATAATTTTGGCGACACTGAAAATCATGGTTTTGGTAGAGCCAGTTTGTACGCGCTTGCCATTCAGGTCGAGCCACATCGCTAATTTTTGCGGATTTGGCACGTCGTCGCGCGTCACTAGCCAAGGGCCAATCGGGCCGAAGGTGTCGCAACCCTTGCCCTTGTCCCACGTGCCGCCGCGCTCGATTTGAAATTCACGCTCGCTCACGTCATTGATGGTGCAGTAGCCCGCCACATGGTTAAGCGCGTCTTTTTGGGGCACATATCGGGCACGCGTGCCGATGACCACACCCAGCTCAACTTCCCAGTCAGTTTTAACCGAACCTTTGGGCAGCATGACCGCATCGTTCGGCCCCTGAATACAGCTGGTGGCCTTCATGAACACAATCGGCTCTTTTGGGATCGGCATGCCAGACTCGGCCGCATGGTCGGCATAGTTCAAACCAATCGCGATGAACTTGGGCGTGCCCTGCACAGGGCAACCCATGCGCGGCGAGCCTTTGACCAGCGGCAAGCTGGCGGTTTTGATTTTGCGCAGTTTGGCTAGCGCCGCATCACCCAGCTGAGCCGGGCCAATGTCTTTGATGTGCGCACTCAAGTCGCGCAAAGAGCCGTCAGCATCAATCAGGCCGGGCTTTTCTTTACCGGGGTTGCCATAGCGAACGAGTTTCATGAGGCTTCCTTTTTTTAGTAACGGAGAAATCAGTATGTCGCGCGGCCGCCTGACAAGTCAAACACCGCCCCAGTGGAAAACGAACACTCTTCAGTGCAAAGCCACGCCACCATGGCCGCGATTTCTTCAGGCTCGCCAAATCGGTTCAACGGGATTTTCGACAGCATAAAGGCAATGTGAGCCTTGCTCATCTGGTCAAAAATCGTAGTTTTGACCGCTGCCGGCGTGACGCAGTTCACCCGCACGCCGGTGTCGGCCAGCTCTTTGCCCAAAGATTTGGTCAGCGCTATCACGCCGGCCTTGCTGGCGCTGTAGGCACTGGCATTGGGGTTGCCTTCTTTGCCGGCAACAGATGCAATGTTCACAATGCGGCCGTAGTTTTGCGCCCGCATCAGCGGCACAATCTCGCGGCAGCAGTAAAACAGCCCGTTCAAATTAACCTGCATAACTTGCTGCCAACGCCTCTGGCGGGTAGTCCCACAGCTTGACGTTGGGCCCGGTAATGCCAGCACAATTGACCAGCACATCAATGGCCGAATGGAAGGTGGCGGTGTGCGCAGCAGCAGCGGCCACACCGGCAGCGGCACCGACATCAACCACAACGGTACATACACCCGCACCTAATTGCGCCTTGGCATGGTCTAGTGCAGCAGCGTTGACGTCCCACAGCGTGACCATCGCACGCGACGCCAGCATGCGCTGTGCAATGGCAAAACCAAGCCCAGTCGCGCCGCCCGTGATGACGGCATGCCGACCCGCCATGTCCAGCTGGTTCATATCGTCATACCGCCGTCAATGCTGTAGGCCTGGCCCGTGACAAACGCCGATTCGTCGCTAGCAAGAAAAATAACGATAGGCGCAATTTCATGCGCTTGGGCCAGCCTGCCCATAGGCTGGCGAGCGATGAAGTTCTTGCGCGCTTCTACCGGATCCTCGTACACATTGATGCGGTCGGCCAGCGACGGCGTGTCTACAGTGCCTGGGCAGATGGCATTGCAGCGAATGCCTTGTGTCACAAAGTCAGCGGCAACACTTTTGGTCAAGCCAATCACCGCTGCTTTTGATGCACCGTAAACAAACCGATTCGGCAGCCCCTTGATACTCACCACGCTGGCCATGTTGATGATGCTGCCTTTTTTACTCGCCAACATCTTGGGCAGTGCGGCTTGAATTGTCCAGAACTGGGAGCGCACATTCAAATCGAATGCAAAGTCCCATTGCTCGTCAGTCGCATCAAGCGCCGTACCTGCATGCACAAAGCCAGCGCAGTTAAACAGCACATCAATGGCTGGTAAGCCAGCCATCATTTTTTGAATCGCTGACTTGTCCATCACGTCGAGCGCGGCGGTGTGAATGTTGGCCACGCCCACATAGCTGGCCAGCAACTTTTCATTCACGTCCGTCGCCCACACGGTGGCGCCAGCAGCGGCCATGGCCAATGCGCTCGCTTTGCCGATGCCTTGGCCAGCGGCGGTAACGAGTGCTGTTTTTCCTGAAAGTCGCATATTGAGTCCTTTAGGGTTTTGCCGGATGTTGTTGCCAACGTTTGGTGCGATTATGAATTGGTCTGACCACTTGTCCAATTCTGGCTAACCCTTAACCATCCATTAACTATCCATTAACCATCCAACCAACCGCATCGTGCCGCTACAACCTCTAGAACCCAAACGCCTATACCGGCAAATTGCCGAGCAGCTGCGCGCGCTGATGGAGGCCGGGGAGTTTGCGGTTGGCCAGCGCCTGCCAGCAGAACGCGACTTGGCAGCACAGCTGGCAGTGAGCCGCCCGTCGGTGCGTGAAGCCTTGATTGCACTGGAGGTCGAGGGCTGGGTCGAAGTGCGCAGCGGCTCAGGGATATATGCGCTTAGAAACACGCCTCCTGTCATTGACTCAAAAGCAGCATGTGACGAATGGGGGCCGCTGCAGCTAATCATGGCGCGCGGCTTGATTGAAGGCGAAGCCGCCGCCATGGCGGCCACGCACGCCAACAAAGAACAAATTACCCGCATGGCCGGCGCAATGGCACAAATGAAACTCGCGATTAAAAACGGTAGTGATCCGCTAACAGGCGACGAGCTGTTTCACCGCGCCATTTCACACGCTTGCGGTAACGACGTGCTGCGTGACACGATCAGCCGCCTCTGGCAAGCGCGCCGAAGCCCGCTGTACCTGCGGCTGGCCGACTATTTTGAACGGCCTGCGTCATGGCGGGCCGTGATGACAGAGCACAGCGCGGTTCTCAAAGCAATTAAGAACCGTAATCCCAACGCCGCCCGCGAGGCGATGCAAGGCCACATGACCAAAGCACTGTCGCGCTTTAGCGCGGGCTGGCATTTGGCCAACCCGCCTGCATGCGCTTCTAGCGCGGTAAAAGTTTCGCCCGTCACTTTAAAAGTCAGTTCCTAACCAACCAGGAGACATCATGCAAAGCAAACTGTCAAGGCTTAACGTTACTCTTAAATTAATAGCTGCTTGCGTTCTATTAACGGGGGCTACAGGCCAATTTAGCACTGTACTTGCACAAACCAAGCTGAAATGGGCGCACGTGTATGAGACCAGCGAGCCCTACCACAAGTGGTCGGTTTGGGCAGGTGAAGAATTCAAAAAACGTACCAATGGCAAGTTTGAGATTCAGGTCTTCCCCGCGTCCAGCCTGGGCAAAGAAAGCGACATCAACCAGGGTCTGCAACTAGGCACCGTTGATATTATTTTGACCGGTGCATCGTTTGCTTCAAATTCATTTCCGCGCCTGGGCGTCAGCTACTATCCGTTTACTTTTCGCGATGCGGACCATGTCATTAACTACGGCAAAAGCGATGTCTTTAAAGAGTTGACGGAGGGCTACAAAAAGGCCACCGGTAACACCGTGACGGCGTTGACCTACTACGGTGCGCGCCACGCCACCAGCAACAAGCTATTTAAAAATTGCGACGAAATGAAGGGCATCAAAATGCGGGTGCCAGACTCACCGGTTTACACCGCCCTGCCGCGCGCCTGCGGTGCCAACCCGACGCCAATTGCCTTTGCCGAGGTGTACCTGGCGCTACAAAATGGCACCGTTGATGCGCAAGAAAATCCATTACCAACGATTGAGGCGAAGAAGTTTTTTGAAGTGCAAAAAAACATCATCTTGACGGGTCATATTTCAGACGCGCTGTTGACCGTTGTATCGCCCAGCACCATGAGCAAAATGAACGCCGCCGAGCAAAAGCTACTGGTTGACATCACCCAAGAAGCAGCAGTTAGCGCCACCAACGACATTCGAAAGCGTGAGGCTGAGCTGGTCGACGAGTTCAAGAAAAAAGGTATCAATGTGGTGACTGTTGACCGCAATGACTTTCAGCAAAGGGTGCTAAAAGCCATTACTTTTGAGTCCATGAAGATGGACAAAAAAGACTGGGATCGCATTGTGATGATCAAGTAACCGTTACAACCAGGCTACAAAATGTCCATCCTTGACGACATGGCTCCTGTGATGGGGGCCGACGGGCAGTTTCATGCGCAAGACGAAGCGGTGGATTTGTCCAGCACTACGTTAGAGGCCTGGGTGGCCCTTGGCTTTTTTTGGGTGCTGGGTTTGACGGTTTTCTTTCAGTTTTTCACCCGCTATGTGATGAACGATTCTGCGGCCTGGACGGAAGAAATCGCTCGCTACTTGCTGATTGCCACAGTTTTTACGGGTGCTGCGATTGGGGTAGCAAAAAACAACCATATCCAGGTTGATTTTTTCTACCGCTTCATGCCAAAAAAAATGGCGCGAACCATTGCCAGCGCGGTCGACCTGCTACGCATTGGCTTTTTTGCTTCGGCTGCCGTGTTGTGCGGCCTGATGATGCTGAAATTGGGCAGCACATCGCGCATGACGATGGTGGACTTGCCGATGAACTGGGTATACGGCGTGTGCCTGCTAGCTTTCGCGGCGATGGCGGTGCGATCAGTACAGGTGGCTGTGTTGCACGGGCGACGCGGCTATACCGTGTTGGAGCGGCCTGAATCGACGATGGATGATCGCTAGAACCGCGACAGTGAGCAAAAAGCCGTGTTAAAAATTATTTTTTTGATCTTGATGAGTGGCGGAATTCCGGTGGCGATTGCCATGGCGGGCTCGGCACTTATCTACATCTGGTGGACCGGGGGCTTGCCTGCTTTTGTGGTGATTCACCGCATGGTCAGCGGCATTGACAGCTTTCCGTTGCTTGCTGTGCCGTTTTTTATTCTGGCTGGCAACCTGATGAACAACGCTGGCATCACCAATCGCATTTACAACTATGCTTTGGCCCTGGTCGGCTGGATGAAAGGTGGGCTGGGGCATGTCAACGTGGTCGGCTCGGTGATTTTTGCGGGCATGAGCGGAACGGCCATTGCTGATGCGGCCGGGCTGGGCACCATTGAAATCAAAGCCATGAAAGACCACGGCTACAGCACTGAATTTGCAGTGGGCGTGACCGCAGCATCGGCCACGCTGGGGCCGATTATTCCGCCGAGTTTGCCGTTCGTGATTTACGGCATGATGGCCAACGTGAGTGTTGGTTCGCTCTTTTTGGCGGGCATTTTGCCCGGTGCGCTGATGGCGATTTTGATGATGCTGACGGTGGCTTATTACGCGCATGAAAACGGCTGGGGGGCAGACGTTAAATTTTCCTGGCCGCAGGTTTTAAAAGCACTGAGCGAAACATTGGTAGTGATTGCCTGGCCTGTGGTGCTGTGGCTGCTGATCGTTAAAGCAGGTTTGCCTGCACAAATTACAGTGTTTGCCGGTTTGATTGTGTTGTTCGCTTTAGACAAAGCTTTCAACTTTCAAGCGGCGCTGCCCATCATGACGCCCGTGCTGCTGATTGGCGGCATGACAACGGGTATTTTTACGCCCACTGAAGGCGCCATCGCTGCCTGCCTGTGGGCGATGGTGCTGGGCTTTGCCTGGTACAAAACATTGAACTTTAAGATGTTTGTGAAGGTGTGTCTGGACACAGTAGAGACAACAGCAACCGTGCTTTTCATCGTCGCAGCGGCCAGTATTTTTGGCTGGATGTTAACGGCTACTGGCGTGACGGCAGCCATCAGTGAATGGGTGCTGGGCTTTACGCAAAATCCGTATGTGTTTTTGCTGCTGGCCAACTTATTAATGCTGTTTGTCGGTTGCTTTTTAGAGCCCACTGCGGCTATCACCATCCTCGTGCCTATCTTGGTTCCGATTTGCCAAAAGCTGGGCATTGACCTGGTTCATTTTGGGCTGGTGATGGTGCTGAACCTGATGATTGGCCTGCTGCACCCGCCTATGGGGATGGTGCTGTTTGTTTTAGCTCGTGTTGCCAAACTATCTGTTGAGCGGACGACGATTGCTATCTTGCCTTGGCTTGTGCCGCTTCTTGGATCGCTTGTGATCATTACTTATTTTCCTAAGCTGGTTTTGCGGTTGCCCAAGATGTTTTACTGATCGGCGTCGGTGTTGATCATGCCGACACGGTACTTAACTACGCGGCTGTCCCCCGCGTCGCCTATGGCGACAGCTCCTCCTTGATGCCGCTGCGTCAAGCACCGCATCGACATGATCTGGTGAGCGGTGTGCGTGTTCGCAAATCGTTGACATCACCAGCTGCTAACAAGCCTGGGAGGTTGGGGTGCGTAGCGCAGCGAAACCAAGGAGGAGCTGCGGCCCTAGGAGCCTGGGCGGCAGAAGCCGAATATAGGTTTCGTTTCTGACAACAAAAAACAAGTCTGATGCGTTATTGTTAGATGACCGCAAGCTACATCG
>JAYWFR010000014.1:0-15230 GCA_043778695.1 Polaromonas sp.
TGCTGTTTTTGGCAACGCTGGTCACCGGTGTTTATTGGCTGGCTGAGCGATTTTACTTTTTGCCAGAGCGGCATAAGGCCGTGGATGCGCTTGAAGAAGCGACTGCCAAGCGCCAGGCCGAGCTTGCCAAAATGGGCATCACCCAGGTTGACCGTGATACGGGTGAGGCGCAAACCCGTCTCATCATGCAGCCCTGGTGGCTGGACTGGACGGCCGGGCTGTTCCCCGTCATCATCGTCGTGTTTTTGCTCCGTTCCTTTTTGTTTGAGCCCTTCAAAATCCCGTCCGGCTCGATGATCCCGACGCTGCTGATCAACGACCTGATTCTGGTCAATAAATTTCACTACGGTGTGCGCCTGCCAGTCATCAACCTGAAGGTACTTGACAACAACAGCCCGCAACGCGGCGATGTCATGGTGTTTCGTTACCCGCCCAAGCCCAGCCTCGACTACATCAAGCGTGTGGTGGGCGTGCCGGGCGATGAGGTGGCCTACCTGAACAAGAAGTTGACGATCAATGGCAAACCCGTGAGTAAAACAGCACTGCCAGATTTTTTTGATGAAGACACCCTGCGTTATGCCAAACAGTATGAGGAGGTGACGGGCAACAGACACTACCGATTGCTCAACGACGATGACAGGCCGGCTTTTATTCCGGGTACGGATGACTTTCCCTTCAAGCAAAATTGTCGTTACAGTAGCGAAGGCGTGGTTTGCAAGGTGCCTGCAGGGCATTACTTCATGATGGGTGACAACCGCGATAATTCGCTGGACTCGCGTTACTGGGGTTTTGTGCCAGAGAAAAATATCGTCGGCAAAGCGTTTTTTGTCTGGATGAATTTTGGAAATCTCAAACGCATTGGGTCGTTTGATTGATTGATTGATTGATAAATACACACATTGATTTATTGACGTTAGAACCATTGTTGAGTGGAGAAAATAAATATGACGACGCGTTCCAAAAGCAAGCAGGGCGGCATGTCTTTCATCAGCTTATTGATTGTTGGCGGGGTACTGGTGTTTGGCGGCATCGTAGCTGCACAAGTGGTCCCCACATTGGTGGAATACCAAGCCATCAACAAAGCCGCCGATAAAGCGAAGACTGGCAATTCCGTCGCCGAAGTCCGAGGCATCTTTGACAAGGCTGGCCAAATTGACGATATCAAGGCCATCTCCGGAAAGGACCTCGAGGTCACCAAAGAGGGCGACAAAACAGTGGTGGCGTTTGCTTACAGCAAAGAGATTCACCTGGGCGGCCCTGCCTATTTGTTGCTGAAGTACACCGGCCGCTCTAAATAAGTGGGTGACAGTACCGCATCAAGCCCTGGCCTACAAGCGCTGCAAAAGCGACTTGAGCACAGCTTTGTGTCGCCAAGTTTGCTGTCGCAAGCCATTACGCACCGCAGTTTTTCGTCTGACCACAATGAGCGACTTGAGTTCTTGGGCGATTCGGTTTTAAACCTGGCGGTAGCTGGTTTGTTGTACGAGCGCTTGAGCGAACAGCCAGAGGGCGATTTGTCACGGGCCAGAGCTAACTTGGTCAAGCAAGAAACTTTGCACCAGGTGGCGGTAACGCTCGGCTTGCCAAACCTGCTCCGCTTGGGGGAGGGAGAGGCCAAGTCCGGCGGACAAAAACGGCCTTCCATATTGGCAGATTCGCTGGAAGCAGTGCTTGGCGCTGTTTACCTCGATGCAGGTTTTGAGGTCGCGTCAAGCTTGGTGCGCCGCTTGTTCAAAGATGTGGAAATTAATCCTCAAATGTCGGCCATTGGCAAAGACCCTAAAACTGAACTGCAAGAGTGGTTGCAAGGGCGCAAAATGAGTTTGCCGATTTACCGCATTGTTGGTACTGAAGGTGCCGCGCATAAGCAAACCTTTGATGTGGAATGCGAAATTGTTGAGTACCGCCGCGCCGAGCGCGGCACCGGCAGTTCGCGCCGGGCGGGCGAGCAGGCCGCTGCATTGGCGATGCTGGCATTTATCAAAACACTATGCTAGAAAAAAAATTGACGCCTGACGAAGTTGCAGCGCAGGCACAAGCGGCGGCCGTTGAGGCCATGATGGCCAAGGCATTTTCAAAAAAAACCAGCATCACGCCGGCCAAGGACACGCCCGGCGCGCCGACGCTTCCACCCCTTGACTCCCAACGCTGCGGCCTGATTGCCATCGTCGGCAAACCCAACGTTGGCAAGTCAACGCTGCTCAATGCGCTGGTGGGTCAAAAAGTCAGCATCACCTCGCGCAAAGCGCAAACCACCCGCCACCGCATCACCGGCATGAAAACGATGGGCGCCACTCAGTTTGTGTTTGTCGACACGCCCGGTTTTCAAACTCGCCACGGCAACGCGTTGAATCGCTCATTGAATCGGACAGTGGTGGGCGCGGTCAATGACGTGGATTTGATTGTGTTTGTGGTCGAAGCCGGGCAATTCAATCAGGCAGATGAAAAAGTTTTGAGCTTGTTACCAGCAGACACACCCGCGATTTTGCTGGCCAACAAGTTTGACCTGATCCACCGTCGGGGCGACATTGCGCCATGGCTGCAAATGATGCAAACCAAGCGCGACTTTGCCGAATTCGTGCCCATGTCAGCCAACAGCGCGAAAGATGTCGAGCGCGTGTTCGGCATTTGTGAAAAGTATTTGCCGCAGCAAGCGTGGATGTACGAGGCCGATGCCCTGACCGACCGCAGCGACCGCTTCATGGCAGCTGAAATGATTCGCGAAAAGCTGTTTCGCTTGACGGGCGATGAGCTGCCCTACACCTCAACAGTCATCATCGACAAGTACGAACAAGAAGGCAACCTGCGCAAAATCGCCGCTACGATTGTGGTGGAGCGCGACGGCCATAAAGGCATGATCATTGGTGACAAGGGCGAAAAGCTCAAGCGCATGGGGACTGAGGCGCGCCATGAACTCGAAGCGCTAACGGGCAATAAAGTTTTTCTGGAGATCTGGGTAAAAGTCCGTTCGGGCTGGGCAGATGACGAGGCCAGAGTAAAAACTTTCGGCTATGAGTAATGAAGGTTTCCGGGTGCGCCTAGAAATTCGATTGTCGGGATGCGGTGCAAGGCGCCCGGAGCGCAGGACACCGGAATGCACTTGCGTGCATGAGGATTCCGAGCACCGCGCAACGCAGCAACGCGCCCGAGAGTCGGATTTATAGGCGTACCCGAAGTGCTAACCAAGCGCATTGTTGACGAACCCGCCTACGTCTTGCACCGCTACGACTGGAGCGAGTCCAGTCTGATTCTTGAAGTGTTCACCCGCACTTATGGGCGCGTCGCTCTTATCGCACGTGGCGCTAAAAAACCCAGCTCCAACTTCCGGCCCATCTTGCTGCCGCTGCAACCACTCCACGTAGCCTTCGGCGGTGATGCTGAAATTCGCAACCTCAAAAGCGCTGAATGGCAGGGCGGCCATGTCATGCCGACGGGCGATGCGCTGCTGTCGGGCTACTATTTAAATGAGCTGCTGATGCGCCTTTTGGCGCGGGATGACCCACATCCGGTGCTGTTTGATGCCTACGCCGCCACTGTGCAATTGCTGGCCAGCCAGAGCATTGACACGCTGCAGGTGGCACTGCGCGCGTTTGAGCTGCGCTTGCTGCGCGACATTGGTTTTTTACCACTGTTGGACGCGCAAACTGCCACGCTGGCCGCGCTGGATGCGGATACGCCTTACGTGCTGCTAGCCGAGGCTGGTTTGCGCGAGGCACACGACGACGACCGCAGCGCCCTGAGCGGCGCGCAGTGGTTGGCTTTGCAGCAGGCATTGGACGGCGACTCGCCATTTGTCGACACCATGCACGCCTGCGTTAACCACTTGCCCGAACTTAAAACTCAGCTGCGCGCGTTGCTGCACTACCATTGCGATGTCAAAGTGCTTAAAACCCGGCAGATGATGATGGATCTGCAAGCCCTTTAAGCTTAAGCGCTGTAAACCATGCTCCCTAAAATCGCAAAAATGACTGCACTTTCAGTCAACGTCAACAAGGTTGCCCTGCTGCGCAACACCCGGCATCTCGGCATACCTGACGTGGTGCACGCGGCACGGCTGTGCCTTGAGGCGGGTGCCAACGGCATCACGGTACATCCGCGGCCTGATGAGCGACATATTCGCAGCGCCGATGTGTTTGAGATCGCCGCCATGATGAAAGACTGGCCGGACAGAGAGTTCAACATCGAAGGCAACCCGTTTCAAAACCTGATGGGTTTTGTGCACGACTTGTCAGCACGCGGCCTGCCGCTGCACCAATGCACTTTTGTGCCCGACAGTGAAGATCAGTTCACCAGTGACCACGGCTGGACTTTCCCGCAAGACGCAGAACGCTTGAAACCTTTGATCGACGAGGCGCATGCGCGCGGCGCTCGCGTCAGTTTGTTCATGGACCCCATCCCCGAAGCGATGGCGGGAGCAAAAGGCGTGGGCGCTGATCGGGTTGAGTTCTATACCGAAAGCTACGCCAGTGCCTTCAACACGCCGCAAAAAGATGATGCTTTAAGTCGTTTTACCCAATCAGCTCGTGCGGCAGCAGCTATTGATTTAGGAGTAAACGCAGGCCATGACTTAAACCGCGACAACCTCACTGAATTTTTAAAAGCGGTGCCCGGTGTGCTGGAAGTGTCCATCGGCCATGCGCTAGTGGCTGATGCGCTTGAGTTCGGTTATGCGGCGACGGTCAAAGATTATTTGCGCTGCATTGACGTGGCGTTCGCGGGCAAATGATCTATGGCATCGGCACGGATATTTGCGACGTGAGGAGAATACGCGCCAGCGTTGAACGCCACGGCGAACGCTTCGCTAAAAAAATCTTGAGCGATGGTGAAATGAGAACTTTCAGCGAGCGCAGCGCCCGCTGGCCAGATCGTGGCGTCAGCTACTTGGCCACCCGTTTTTCAGCCAAAGAAGCCTTCAGCAAAGCCATCGGTATGGGTATGCGAATGCCCATGACGTGGCGCAGTTGCGAGATTGCCAAAGAAGCCAGCGGCAAACCAGTCATCGTGCTGCACGGCGCGTTGAAAGTTTGGTGTGACGCACGCCAACTAACGGCGCACGTCAGCGTGACAGACGAAACCGATTACGCCGCCAGCTTTGTAGTTATTGAGAAAAAATCGTGAATTCAACCTGTTTTCAGGAATAAAATAGGGCTGTAGCCCAATGAATACGTGCGCTAGCAGCTCCTGAATTAATAGTTATCAGAGAAATACCCATGACACAACACGCCCCTCTGATCATCGACATCGCTGGTTTGAGTCTGACCAAAGACGACCGCCGCCGCCTGAAAAATCCACTGACGGGCGGCATCATTTTGTTTGCCCGCAACTGGGAGAACAGGGCGCAACTCACCAGCCTGTGCGCAGCGATCAAAAACATTCGCCAAGACCTGCTTATTTGTGTTGACCACGAAGGCGGGCGGGTGCAACGCTTTAAGACTGACGGCTTTACCCATCTGCCTCCGATGCGGGCGCTGGGTGAGTTGTGGATCAAAGACCAACTGGCTGCCACCAACGCTGCGACGGCCTGCGGCTATGTGCTGGCCGCTGAGCTGCGCAGCTGCGGTGTTGACTTCAGCTTCACGCCAGTTTTAGATCTGGATTTTGGCGAGAGCAGTGTGATTGGCGACCGCGCCTTCGGCCGAGACCCACGTGTCGTCACGCTGCTGGCCAAAAGCCTGATGCACGGCCTGCTGCAAGCCGGCATGATGAACTGCGGCAAGCACTTCCCCGGGCACGGCTTTGTCAAGGCTGATTCGCACCATGACATTCCAGTCGACAAACGCAGCCTCAAAGCGATTTTGACGGACGACGCCGCCCCTTACGAGTGGCTCAACACCGCACTGACCAGCGTCATGCCAGCCCACGTGGTTTACCCCAAGGTAGACAGCCGCCCAGCGGGGTTTTCAGAACAATGGCTGACCTATATTTTGCGTGGTCAGCTCGGCTTCGGCGGCGCGATTTTCAGTGATGACTTGAGCATGGCCGGTGCGCGCATCATCGATGGCGAGCAAGTCAGTTACACCCAAGCGGCAGTGACTGCACTTAATGCAGGCTGCGACATGGTGCTGCTGTGCAACCAGTCGGTTGATGGCGGCAAAGCTGTTGACGAATTGCTGGACGGCATGACCGAGGCGCTGCTCAAAGGCCGTTGGGAAGCGTTAGAGTCCAGTGAGCTGCGCAGGCTTGACCTGCTACCCACCACCCGCGCGCACAGATGGGACGACTTGATGCTTCACCCGGCTTACATGCATGCAATGGGACTGGTTCCATGACACACACTTTTTTGACCCACTCGGTTGGCGGCATCTTTCGCCATATCGCCAGGGCTTGCGTTGCAGCTTTGTTTGCAACCAGCGTCTTCGCGCAAACTGCGCCGCTGCGCGTCGGCTCCAAAATCGACACTGAGGGCAAGCTGATCGGCAACATGATGGTGCTGGCGCTTGAGGCCAACGGCATCAAAACCCAAAGCAAGGTGTCGTTGGGCAACACCCAGGTCATGCGCGGCGCTATCACGGCGGGAGAGATTGATATTTATCCCGAATACACCGGCAACGGCGCTTTCATTTTTGCTGAAGAAAAAAGCCCGGTTTGGAAAAACCTGCAAACTGGTTATGAACGCGTCAAGACACTGGACTACGCCAAAAACAAAATCGTCTGGCTGCAACCAGCCCCAGCCAACAACACCTGGACGATTGCGGTACGCAAGGACGTGGCCACGGCCAACAAGCTGGTCACGCTAAATGACCTGTCCAAATGGTTGGCCAGCGGTGGCGTATTCAAGCTTGCCGCATCGGCAGAGTTTGTAGAGCGGTCTGACGCGCTGCCGGCGTTTCAGGCGGCGTATAACTTCAAGCTCAAGCCAGAGCAGCTCTTGAGCCTGGCCGGTGGCGACACCGCCGTGACGATTCGCGCCGCGTACGACAAAACATCCGGCGTCAACGCTGCGATGGCCTACGGCACTGACGGCGCAGTGGCCGCGCTGGGTTTGATAACGCTGGAAGACCCGCAAAGCGTGCAGCCGGTGTACGCACCGGCCCCTGTCGTGCGAGAAGAGGCGCTAAAAAACAACCCGAAAATCGCCGAGGTGTTGGCTCCTGTTTTTAAGCTGCTTGACCGAGCAACACTGCAAACCCTGAACGCAAAAATTCAACTCGAAGGCCAGGACGCGAAAAAAGTAGCCGGTGATTTTTTGAAGTCCAAAGGCTTGTTGAAATAAGGCTCAAAGCATGACTGGGGGCACGCGCCGTAACCCCGTACTGGCGAGCTTGTCACTGCTCACGGCGGCTGCCTTGTACGGCTTGCCGTTTTTGCAAATCGCGCCAAACCGCCTGGTGTCGGGCCAGCCGATTTACTTTGGCACAGTTGCGCCTGTCGCCGACTATCTGCTGCATGTGTTGCTCCTGCTGTTGCTCCTGCTGTTGCTCGTGTCAACGCTTGCCTGCTTTTTCAAGCCTACCCGGGTCTGTCTGTACGCTTCACTATTGACTGCCGCGCTGGCCATTCCCGGCGTGGTCTGGCTGGCCGCAAGCCAAGCCAGCCTCAGCTTGCAAAGCGAATCCCCAATTGCGCGCGCCTTGCTGGGCAGCGCGTTTTGGGTGGCGCTGGTTCTGTTGAGTCTTACCGCCAGCAGCGCCTTGCAGCAGCTGCGCGCCAGCGCGCTTCAATTTGCGCTGGTGTGCGCTGCTTTGGTGTGGGCAGTCGGGTTACTGCTGGCCAGCGGCGTGTGTGACGACCTGTCGTTAATGAAGGAATACGCCAATCGCGCGGACAGTTTTGGGCAAGTGATCGCCCGGCATGTGCAAATTGTTCTGCTGGCGCTGACGTGTACCCTGGCCCTCGGCCTGCCGCTGGGCTGGGCCGCGCACGCGCAACCCAAAGCAAGTGGTGCCTTGCTTTCTGTGCTCAACATCATTCAAACCATCCCATCAATTGCGCTGTTTGGCCTGCTCATGGCACCGCTTGCCCTGCTAGCAGCCAGCCTGCCCGTATTGAGTCGTGCGGGTATCAGCGGGGTAGGCCTTGCGCCAGCAGTGATCGCCTTGACGCTGTATGGCTTGTTGCCCGTTGTGCGCGGCACGCTCGCAGGCTTGCAACAAGTGCCCAGCGCCATGGTACAGGCCGCACGTGCCCTGGGGCTGACGCATTTTCAAACGCTGGTTTACATCGAGCTGCCGCTGGCTCTGCCCGTGCTGCTGGGCGGCGTGCGCACAGCCGCGGCCAGCAGCGTGGGGCTGGCAGCAGTCACCGCGCTGATTGGTGCGGGCGGCCTGGGCAGTGTGTTGTTTGAAGGGCTGTTCGCCAATGCCCAAGACCTGGTGCTGCTGGGCGTGCTGCCCATCATTGCTCTGGGCGTGGTGGTTAACGCCCTGTTTAACTTTGCCATTGTCTTGGCCAGGCGCAGGGTGCGCCCATGGTGACGAACAGCCGATTGCTGTGGGTGGCTTTGACCTTGGTCGCGCTGGTCATGCTGTTGCCGCATTCAGCACCGCTTTTCAGTGCGGCATTTCCCCGGCTCGAGCGCCCGGTCTACACGCAAGAGCCGTTCGCCTGGCTGCTCTGGCAACACATTGTTTTGGTAAGTGCGTCCAGTTTGTTTTCTGTCGTGGTGGGCAGCGCCATCGGTATGTGGGTTACGCGCCCATCTGGTCAACACTTCAAACCGCTGCTTGAAAGCATGCTCGCCATCAGCCAGGCCTTCCCTCCTGTAGCGGTGCTGGCCCTAAGCGTGCCTGTGGTCGGCTTTGGCGAGCTGCCTGCGCTGGTGGCCTTGGCGCTGTATGGCTTGCTGCCGGTGGTGCAGGGTACTGTTAGCGGCTTGCAGGGCGTGCCAGCGGCGCAGCGGCAAGCGGCATTGAGCTTGGGGCTAACGTCACGTCAATGCTTGCGCTACATCGACATACCGCTGGCGCTGCCCGTCTGGCTGTCTGGTGTGCGCACGTCCGTCATCATCAATATCGGCACGGCGGCTATCGCGTCAACCGTTGGCGCCAAAACCCTGGGCTCGCCCATCATTGTGGGACTGAGCGGCTTCAACACGGCGTATGTGTTGCAAGGTGCTGTCTTGGTGGCATTGCTGGCCGTTATGGTTGATATGCTGTTTGAAAAGCTGGCGCGCCGCATCGCCTGACTGCATTAAGATTGCTATAAAGTTAGGAGCTAGGTGTGCATGTAGATATTGGGCTACAGGAACTTTTTACCCTAAAATGTCGTTGTTAAGTGCCTTCTTTTCCCTTCCCTGGCAGGGGACAAGGCAATAAACACATGGGTAGGTGGCGTTAGGCCAGTACCCGCACCCGAATCACATGCGCCACCGCCTCAATCGCGGCCACCACATCTGCGCCGGGTTGGCTCTCAACGTCAATGATGTTGAAGGCCAGAGAGCCGCGGCTCTTGTTCATCATGTCGATGACGTTGACTTTTTTATCGGCCAGCACCGACAGCACATGGCCCAGCACGCCCGAGGTGTTGCCGTTTGAAAAAGTAATGCGGCTGGTACCCGACGAACTGGGTTTTCGCGGCATGTTCACAGAAGGAAAGTTCACCGAGTTGGTGATGTTGCCGCTTTCCAGGTAGTCCATCAGCTGGTTGGCGGCCATCACGGCGCAATTTTCTTCAGACTCTTCGGTGCTGGCGCCGATGTGCGGCATGGCAATCACCTTGGCGTGGTTCAGCAACATCGGCTCGGGGAAGTCGCATACATATTTGCCCAGTTTTCCTTTGCTTAAACTGCGCTCAACAGCGTGTGAATCCACAATCGTCTCACGAGCAAAGTTCAGCAACACCGCGCCGGGCTTTATCAGGGCCAGCGCTTCGTCATTGATCAAATGCCTGGTCGCGTCCATCGCCGGCACGTGCAGCGAGATGTAGTCTGCTCGCAGCAGCAGCGCCTGCAAATTCTCCATGCGCGTGACTTCGTTGGACAAGCGCCAGGCCGCGTCAATCGACAGCGCCGGGTCAAACCCCACCACGGTCATGCCCATTGCTAGCGCCATGTCGGCCACCATCGAGCCAATCGCGCCCAGGCCCACAATGCCCAGCGTTTTGCCTTTGATCTCGCCACCGGCAAAGCGGGCTTTTTCTTTTTCCAGCAGGGCCGACATCTCAGCCGCGTCAGTCATTTCGGTCAGTGAGTTGACATATGCCATGCCCGGCAAAATACCGCGCGTGGCCAGCAGCATGCCAGCCATCACCAGCTCTTTGACCGCATTGGCGTTGGCTCCCGGCGTGTTGAACACCACAATGCCGCGCTTACTGTACTCAAGGATGGGCACATTATTTACGCCAGCGCCTGCACGCGCGGCAGCCACCAGTGACTTGGGCACTTCTACATCAGCCAGCTTTTGGCTGCGCAGCAAAAATGCGTCCGGTTGGGTTATGACGTGGGGGTCACTGCCAACTTCGTAAGACTGCGGTGGAAAGCGCTCCAGGCCCTTCGTAGAAATCTGGTTGTAGGTTCTGACTTTGAACACGGCGATGCTCAAGCGGTGACTTCGTTATAAGCCCACGTCAGCCAAGGCATCAACGCCTGTAAATCCGCAGCTTCAACCGTCGCACCGCACCAGATACGCAGCCCGGCGGGTGCATCTTTATACGCACCAATGTCATAGGCCACGCCTTCGGCGTCGAGCAGCTTGACCATTTTTTTTACTTGGTCGTCAGTGGCGCTTAACGTCAGGCAAACGCTGGTATTGGAGCGGGTGGCTTTATTTTTCGCCAAGAAAGAAATCCAGTCATTGGCCGCTACAAAATCTTCAATGACTTTTAAATTCGCTTCGCTGCGCGCTATTGTTCCTTTAACGCCGCCAATGCTTTCAGCCCACTGCAGCGCGTCCAGGTAGTCCGCCACGCACAGCATCGACGGCGTGTTGATGGTCTCGCCTTTGAACAATCCTTCAGTCACCAAGCCAGCCGACTTCATGCGGAACACCTTGGGCATAGGCCATGGCGGGCTGTAGGCTTGCAGCCGCTCAATCGCCCGTGGGCTCATGATCAACATGCCGTGCGCGCCTTCGCCACCCAACACTTTTTGCCATGAATAAGTGACCACATCTAGCTTGTCCCAAGGCATGTCCATGGCAAACACCGCAGATGTTGCATCACATAGCGTCAGGCCTGCGCGATCAGCGGGAATCCAATCACCGTCAGGCACCTTCACACCTGACGTGGTGCCGTTCCAGCAGAACACCACGTCGTTGTCAAAATTCACTTTTGCAAAATCAGTCACGTCGCCGTACGCTGCGTTGATCACATTGGTGTTCGGCAGCTTGAGCTGCTTGACGATGTCGGTCGTCCAGCCTGCACTGAAAGATTCCCACTCCAGCACATCCACACCACGCGGCCCCAGCAGCGACCACATCGCCATTTCAATTGCGCCCGTGTCAGAGCCAGGCACAACAGCCACCCGGTAATCATCAGGCAAACCCAGAATGCGCGCCGTCTCAGTGCACGCCAAGCCCAGCGTCTTTTTACCCAAAGCAGAGCGGTGCGACCGACCCAGCGTGTCAAGCTGCAATTTGCTCACGTCATAACCAGGTCGCTTGGCGCACGGGCCCGATGAGAAGTTGGGGTTTTTAGGTTTGGCGGTGGGTTGCATGTTGGTTTCTTGGATAAGGCCGAGGAAGAATTTTTGGGCAGGCTGGGACGCTGAATTGCTTTGTTATCTTAGCAAGGCAGGGGTGGGTGGCGCGCCGCAATCAGATGTCAGTTTCAAACCTAGACTCGCAAGGATCGCTTCGCGCTGTGGCTGCTTCGTCAAAGATCCTTCATGCTAAAGAAAACCATTGCAGTAGGAGCCGCATGACTGCTATGTTTGAAGAAGGTATGCGACCCCAATCGTTTAAGTCAAGCGAGGCCACACAAAGCCATTTTTAAGCCAAAAAAGGCGTGTTTTCCCAAAACATAAGCCTGTGGGCCAATAGATACTAGATTAAGCAGCTAGCAAAATAACAGCAGTTAAACCATTCGGCCGCTGTTGGGAATGTCGTGCGTGGCCAGTTTGCGCGTTGTAAGCACCTTAGGTTGGTGAAGCGTCGCCCGCTGGTTAGAGGCGTGACTTGACACCTACAGGGTCAGGCTGCCTTGCCCGTCCTACCAACTATGGAATTGCAGACGGCTTGGTTACTTGCATCATCAAGTTGTCGTCCCACTTGCCACCATCTACTTTGATGTGTGCTGCTGCACCCAGCAAGATGGCTTCAATGAGGTTGTGTGACAAATAGACATAAGTGCCTGGTTGTTTGAACTTGTAGGTAAACGCCGCGGCTGATCCTGCTGCAATGATCCAGCTTTCCAACCCGGTCGCCGGTTTATCAGCCAGGTTGCCGCGTTCCCACACATAGTCGCCGTGGCCACCGATCAAGTGCGGGTACGACGGCCTGTTGGCCTGCGAATGTATGAAAAGTACGGTCTCGCCCACTTTGGCCGTCATGGCGTTCGCGCCGGTAAGCGCGCCTTTCGCTCCGCTAAACACCACGTGGGTGGGTACCAGCCCCGCCATCACATTAAGGTCATCACCAAACGAGGAGATCGGGTCTGGATAGCGCTTGTATTTGCCGTCAGCATCTTTGGGAAGGTAATAGTCCTGCTCGCCAATGTAATAGGCGCGGTCGTAACGCAGAGGTTTACCCAGGTCGTCCCGCAGCCCCGCTTTCGGCAGCACGAGCACCGCGCCATTCATGCCGTGCACCACATGCCACGGGATCATCTGCCCGCCCGGAGCGCAGTGGTACACAAACGCACCGGGCTTGATGGCTTTCCAGCGCAGGACAACCTGCTCGCCCGGCTGCACGTTGGTGAGCTCGCCGCCGCCCAATGCGCCGGTGGCAGCATGAAAATCTATGTTGTGCGGGAGCTGATTGGTCTTGGGGTTGACCAGCGTGAGCTCGACATAGTCTCCTTCATGCACCACGATAAGCGGGCCAGGTACGCTGCCGTTAAAGGTAAAAGCCCAAACGAACACGCCAGGTTCAACCTCCATCTCTTTTTCTTCAATTACCATCTTCACTTCAACAATGCGGGGCTTGGTCGACTGAGCTTGGCTATGCGTCGGCACGCCGGGCGGTTTGACCAGTTGCTGGACTATGCGCTCAAGACGTTTGATGTCTAAAGGCTTGCCTGCCGACATCGGTTCCACCGCTAGGGCAGGTATGACGGTCAGAATGCATGTCAATGCTAGGGACAGTGCAACTACGTTGAGGCGAAGGCGGGTCATGATCAGGCTCCTGTGGAAAGCTGATATCCAGAAGTTGAAAGTTTGACTTCTGTTCTTGGAACCAGATCAATGCTACGAGTCCCGCGCGAAAACAATTTGATGTAGATCAACACCCGGCGATTCAAGTTATGGGTAGTGTCGGACGGATAAAAAATAGCGTTCCAAAACTGCAAACAACAAGCCGAAAATAAACCATGACGAGTGCCAAGCGTGTCGTCATTCACTATCAATAAAATAGCTGCTCGCCCCCGTTTCCTCTATCCTAGAGCCACTTTTGACATCCAAAACGACTCAGAAAGGCAGTTTTCAAGCAAACAAATGCTATTTTGAGCGCACGCCAGTCATTTTTTAAACTTCTAGAACGCTTTTCACCTGCCAAATTATCCTGTAGCCCAATGAAAATGTGGGCAAGCAGCTATCAAAATAATACTAAATCTAATCATTGCGACTGCGTAAGCATTGCGGCTTTCTTGCTGATTGAATATTTGGGCCAAGTCACGTTAAATGGTGTCGTTCAGAGTTGACGG
Source organism: Polaromonas sp. (assembly GCA_043778695.1). Lineage (GTDB taxonomy): Bacteria > Pseudomonadota > Gammaproteobacteria > Burkholderiales > Burkholderiaceae_C > Polaromonas. The sequence continues at coordinate 13,735 of JAYWFR010000014.1, forward strand.
TTAACGTGCAAAAACAGCTGATAAAAAGGAAACACCATGCTTGAGAAATTCGATGCGATCGTGATTGGTGCTGGCCAAGCTGGCCCAGCGCTGGCGGTGCGGTGCGGCAAGGAGGGGCTAAAGACAGCTCTGATTGAGCGACATCATTTTGGCGGCACCTGCGTCAACAACGGCTGCGTTCCGACCAAGACGATGGTAGCCAGTGCACGCGTAGCGCATGTGGCGCGCCATGCCGCCGAATTTGGCGTACTGCTTGACGCGCCGGTGCGGGTGGACATGGCGCGGGTGATGGCGCGCAAAGACCAGCTGGTGCAGCAGTCCAGCAGCGGTGTGCGAAGCTGGCTTGACAGTGCTAAAAACGTCACCGTGATTGAGGGGCAGGCCAGCTTTAGCGGCCCGCACACTGTACGTGTGGGCATGCGTGAGCTTGAAGCGCCGCGCATTTTCATCAATGTGGGTGGGCGCGCTGCCGAGCCAGACATGCCGGGTATTGCGGATGTGCCGCACCTGAACAACGCCAGCATCATGCATTTGAAAGAGCTGCCTGATCATTTAATAGTGGTGGGAGGCAGCTACATCGGCCTGGAGTTTGCGCAGATGTACCGGCGCTTTGGCAGCCGGGTGACAGTGGTTGAAAGCGGGCCACGGCTGATTGGCCGCGAGGATGCAGATGTGTCTGAGGCTATTCGCGAAGTGTTGGCGGGCGAGGGCATTGAGTTTCGGCTTAACGCTACCTGCATTGGACTTGAGCGCAGTGGTGAGGGCGTTGCTGTTACTGCCAGTTGCACGGCAGGCGAGCCGCGCATTGAAGGTTCGCACATTTTGATGGCCACCGGCCGCGTGCCCAACACGCACGACCTGGGCCTGGCAGCGGCGGGCGTGCTGCTTGATGCCAAAGGCTATGTGGTGGTGGGCGAGGATTTGCAGACCAATGTGCCCGGCGTGTATGCGCTGGGGGACTGCAATGGTCGCGGCGCTTTCACCCACACCAGCTGGAACGACTACGAAATAGTCGCCAACAATTTGTTTGACGATCTATTTGGCGATTTAGCCCGCAAAGTCAGCGACCGCATTCCCGCCTATGCGCTGTTTGTAGACCCGCCACTAGGCCGTGTCGGCCTGACGCATGACCAGGTCCTGGCTACTGGCCGGCCCGCGTTGACCGCAAAGCTGATGATGAGCAAGGTAGGCCGCGCCCGAGAGATGGGTGAGACCGCGGGCTTCATGAAAATTGCGGTAGACGCGCAAACGCATCACATTTTGGGCGCGGCGATTTTCGGGGTGCGTGGCGACGAGGTGGTGCAAGCCGTGCTGGAAGTGATGGCCGCCAAGCAGCCGTATACCGTTATCACGCGGGGCATGCACATTCACCCGACGGTGACTGAAATGTTGCCGACGCTGCTGGACGGGTTGAAGCCGATGGAATAAGCCGGGCCGGTCATGCCGTAGGCCAAGCAAGCTTGCTGCTGGCTATTGCAGGCTCTCGGCTTAGGCGC
>JAYWFR010000015.1:0-15140 GCA_043778695.1 Polaromonas sp.
CCGTTCAAGCAAGTGACCACTGGTACACCCAACGTTTCCAGGGTGCGAAAGTTCTTTTTCACCTGCTCAATTTCTGCGTAGGCGTGTGCTGCATCGCTGGGTTGAACGCGCATCGTCGCCTTCAAATCAGCGCCTGCAAAAAACGTTGTTTTGTTCGATGCCAGGATGATGCCTGTGATTGCCGCTTTGTCGCTGACCACTTGCGCAACGACTTCGCTTAGGTCGGCCTGCCACTGCGCACACATGGTGTTGACGGGCGAGTTGGGCTCGTCAAAGGTCAGCGTTGCCACGCCGCCCTCATGCAAGTATTGAATCGTTTTCACATTAACTTTCATAGAACAGCCTCCACGATGGTGGCAATGCCCATGCCGCCACCCACGCACAGCGTGGCCAGGCCGTAGCGCAGCTTGCGCCGGTGCAGCTCATCAATCAGCGTGCCCAAAATCATCGCGCCGGTAGCGCCCAGCGGGTGGCCCATGGCAATGGCCCCGCCATTGACATTGACTTTGTCATGCGGCACGTGTAACTCTTTCATAAAGCGCATCGGCACGGCGGCAAAGGCTTCGTTGACCTCAAACAAATCGATCTGGTCAACCGTCATACCTGCTTTGCTAAGGGCTTTGCGTGCAGCGGGCACCGGACCCGTCAGCATGATGGTCGGGTCTGCACCGCTGACAGCCACGGCCACAATGCGGGCGCGTGGGGTTAACTTGTGCAGCTTGCCAGCGGCCTCAGAGCCGACCAACACGGCAGCAGCGCCGTCGACAATGCCCGACGAGTTACCCGCGTGGTGGACGTGAATGATGCGTTCAACTTCGGGGTAGCGGCTCAAAGCTACCGCATCAAAACCCATCGCACCCAGTTGCTCAAACGACGCTTTTAAAGCGCGCAGGCCCTCAAGTGTGGTGTGGGGCTTGATGAACTCGTCAGTGGCCAAAATCGTTTGACCCAAAAAGTCTTTGACGGGCATGACCGAGTTTAAAAAATAACCGCTGGCCTGCGCAAGGCTAGCCCGGCGCTGTGACTCCAGCGCAAATGCATCGACATCAGCCCGGCTGTAACCGTCAATCGTGGCAATCAAATCAGCGCCTATGCCCTGCGGCACAAAGCCGGTGGCGCTGTTGGTCTCGGGGTCTTGCGCCCACGCGCCGCCGTCTGCGCCAATCGGCACGCGGCTCATGCTTTCAACACCGCCAGCCACCACCAGGTCTTCCCAGCCCGAGCGTACTTTTTGCGCAGCTAAATTGACGGCTTCTAAACCCGAGGCGCAAAAGCGGTTCAGCTGCACGCCTGAACATTTAAAGTCCCAACCCGCTTTGAGCGCTGCTACCTTGGCAATCACAGAGCCCTGCTCACCTATCGGCGACACCACACCCATCACCACATCGTCAACCAGCGCCGTGTCAAAGCCGTTGCGCTGCTGCAATTGCGATAGCAGCCCGGCCAATAAATTGACCGGCTTGACTTCATGCAGGCTGCCGTCTTTTTTACCCTTGCCGCGCGGCGTGCGAATCGCGTCGTAGACAAATGCTTCGTTCATGTGTTGCTCCCGTTAATCAGTGCGGCCTTGCGTTGTGCAGTATATTTATCCATCATGATTGAACGCACCTTATTTACCCTCGACCACGTTGCTTTTGGCGACAGCTTCAAGCGATTTATGGACAAAGAAATTGCGCCGCACCACGCCGCCTGGGAGACGCAAGGCTACGTTGACAAAGCGGTGTGGCAAAGCGCGGGTGGCAACGGATTTTTGTGCATGTCCATGCCTGAGCAATACGGCGGCTCGGGTGCCGATAAGTTGTACAGCGTGGTGCAAATGGAGGCGCTGGGCACGGCAGGTTTTAGCGGCATTGGCTACGGGCTGCACAGCGAGATCATTGCACCCTACTTTTTGCACTACGGCACGCCGGAGCAAAAAGCGCAGTACCTGCCCAAAATGGCCGCTGGCGAGTTGGTCGGTGCAATTGCCATGACCGAGCCCGGCGCAGGCAGCGATTTGCAGGGCTTGAAAACCACCGCCATCAAGCAAGCTGACGGCAGCTATTTGCTCAATGGCAGCAAGACCTACATCACCAACGGCTGGCATTCGGATGTGGTGATTGTGGTGGCCAAAACCAACCCGGCGGCGGGCGGCAAAGGCACCAGTTTGCTCGTTGTGGAGCGCGGCATGGCCGGCTTTAGCAAAGGCACACCGCTTAAAAAACTGGGCTTGAAAGCACAAGACACCTGCGAGCTGTTTTTTGACAATGTGCGCGTCCCGGCCAGCAACCTGCTGGGCGGTCCCGCGTTTGAAAACCGCGGTTTTATCTGCCTGATGGAGCAACTGCCCTGGGAGCGGCTGCAAATCGCCATCACCGCCGTGGCGTCGGCCCAGGCAGCGATTGAGTGGACGATGGCTTATGTCAAAGACCGCCAGGTGTTTGGCAAAAGCGTGGCCAGCTACCAAAACACCCGCTTCACGCTGGCCGAGCTGCAAACCGAGGTGCAGGTAGCGCGCGTCTTTGTCGACAAATGCATTGAACTGGTGCTGGCCGACAAGCTGGACACGGCGACTGCCAGCATGGCCAAGTACTGGACGACTGACCTGCAATGCAAAGTAATGGACGAGTGCGTGCAGCTGCACGGCGGCGCGGGCTACATGTGGGATTACCCGATCACCCGGGCCTATGCCGATGCGCGTGTGCAGCGCATTTATGGTGGCACCAACGAGATCATGAAGGAAGTGATTTCGCGGTCAATGGGGATGGGTTAGTCATTTGCGCAGGTTGTGTGCTACATAAGTCATAGCTGTTAGCGCTCTATTTACAAGGGCTACGGGCCTATTTCTACCCTAAACCATCGCGTTGGACACATCCCACAACCGCAAAGCGCTAGTGGCATCCGCAATGTGCGGTGAAAAGCCTGATACCCGGTTGTTAGGCTCGGCAGGCATGCCTTGTTGACAGTCTTCCAGGTACAGGCCTCCATGGCCTTTAAGAGCCGGTGCGGTGGCGGCCCAGACGCTGGTGGACGCGCCTTGTTCTGGCGTTTTAAAAATATCCAGTGGCGTGTCGTCAGCTTTGAGCCAGCCCAATGCCCGCATTTCTTCAATCGGTAAAAACTTTTGCAAACCCGTCATGATGCCGCCCGGGTGGACTGCATTGGCGGTGATGCCCTGGCCCGCGTACTTTAAGTGCAAGCCAAGCGCCATCAACGCGTTGGCGCTTTTGGCCTGGCCGTAGGCGTTCCACTTGTTGTAGTCGCGGCGCTCAAAATGAAGGTCATCAAAGTCCACCCCCGCGATTTTGTGGCCCGACGAGCTCAGGCACACCACCCGCGCGTCACCGGCAGCACTGCCCGCTTTCAGCAGCGCGGGCAGCAGGGCCGTCGTCAGCACAAAATGCCCCATGTGGCTGGTGGCAAATTGCGCCTCCCAGCCTTGTGCGGTACGCGTCAACGGGCAGGCCATGATGGCTGCGTTGTTGATCAAGATGTCCAGCGGCTGGCCCGTTTGTAGCCAGCCGGAGGCAAACCGCCGGACGCTGGCTAGGTCGGCCAGGTCCAGCTGCGCGACGCTAATTTGCGTTTCAGGGTAGATCGCACGCAGCTCGGCTGCTGCCGCTTGCCCCTGGTCGGTATTGCGCACCGCTAGCGTCACCCTAGCGCCAGCAGCGGCCAGCGCGCGCGAGGTCTCTAACCCTAGACCAGATGCACCGCCAGTGACCACTGCGTGGCGGTTGCGCAGGTTAACGCCTTGCACCACGCCCAGCGCTGAGCTGCGTGGGCCAAAAGCCGAGGTGATGCGCAATGTGTCTAGCGGCTGGGCGTGTGATGGTGTTGTCATGGGTGTCCTTTTTCGGTTGATGAAGCGGGCTTATCAAGACCTCATCAGGAGCTTGGCAAGAGCTTAGCAAGAGCTCATCAAGAGCTTATCAAGCGGCACAAAGATGCCCGGTGCCCCAATCTACCGTTTCACCTCATCTACCAGCGCCCTGAATTCGTCAATGTCTTCAAAGCTGCGGTAGACGCTGGCAAAGCGCACGTAGGCTACTTTGTCGAGCTTTTTCAGCTCGCGCATCACCAGCTCGCCCAGGCGGGTGGAGGGGACTTCTTTAAGGCCTAGGCTTAAGAGTTTTTCTTCGATGCGCTCAACGGCGTTGTCAACTTGCTCGGTGCTGACCGGGCGCTTTCTCAGCGCCAGGTTCATGGATCCCAAGATTTTGATGCGCTTGTACTCGATACGGCGGCCGTCTTTTTTGACGATGGCGGGAAAGGTAACGTCAGGACGCTCGTAGGTGGTGAAGCGCTTTTCACACGCGCCGCATTGGCGGCGGCGGCGTATGAAGTCGGCGTCTTCTGAAATGCGGGTTTCAGCGACTTGGGTTTCGAGGTTTCCACAAAACGGGCATTTCATCGCTGTTTCTGCCTAGTTATACAGGTGTTTTAGGCCTCTAGCCCAATTGATACTTGCGCTAGTAGCTACTAAATATATAGCGTTGCCGTCTCTCACTCTACCCCTCACCCCAACCCTCTCCCCGCAAAGGAAGAGGGAGCAGGGGGCAACAGCTCTCACTTGTAGACCGGATGCCGACTCGTCAGCGCATGCACCTTGGCGCGCACGGCGTCCAGGTTGGCGGCATCGCGTGGGTTGTCCAGCACGTCGGCAATCAGGTGCGCCGTCATGCGTGCTTCGTCTTCTTTAAAGCCGCGCGTCGTCATGGCTGGGGTGCCGATGCGCACGCCGCTGGTGACCATTGGCTTTTCTGGGTCTTTGGGTATGGCGTTTTTGTTGATCGTCATGTGGGCGCTGCCCAACACGGCTTCGGCTTCTTTTCCGGTGATGTTTTTGCTGCGCAAGTCGACCAGCATCAGGTGGCTTTGGGTGCGGCCGCTGACGATGCGCAGGCCGCGCTCAACCAGCGTTTCGGCCATCACCACTGCGTTTTTTAAGATTTGGGTCTGGTAGTCTTTGAAGCTCGGCTCCAGCGCTTCTTTAAAAGCAATCGCTTTGGCAGCAATCACATGCATCAGCGGGCCGCCTTGCAAGCCGGGGAAGACGGCGCTGTTGATGGCCTTTTCATGCTCGGCCTTCATCAAAATAATGCCGCCACGTGGGCCGCGCAGGCTTTTATGGGTGGTCGACGTCACGATGTCTGCATGCGGCACGGGGTTGGGGTACACGCCGCCTGCAATCAGGCCAGAATAATGCGCCATGTCGACCATGAAAATCGCGCCAATGGCTTTGGCCACTTTGGCAAAGCGCGCAAAGTCAATGTGCAGGCTGTACGCCGATGCACCAGCAATGATGAGCTTGGGTTTTGATTCATGGGCCTTGCGCTCCATCTCGTCGTAGTCGATTTCTTCGTTGGCGTCCAAGCCATACGACACGACGTTGAACCACTTGCCACTCATGTTCAGCGGCATGCCGTGCGTTAGGTGTCCGCCTTCGGCCAGGCTCATGCCCATGATGGTGTCGCCAGGCTTTAAAAACGCTAAAAACACCGCTTGGTTGGCCGAAGCGCCGCAATGTGGCTGCACGTTGGCCGCGTCGGCACAGTAAAGCTTTTTAACCCGGTCGATCGCCAATTGTTCGGCAATGTCGACAAATTCGCAACCGCCGTAATACCGCTTGCCGGGGTAGCCTTCGGCGTATTTGTTGGTCAGCTGGCTGCCCTGGGCTGCCATGACCGCGGGGGAGGCGTAGTTTTCGCTGGCGATCAGCTCAATGTGCTGCTCTTGTCGCTGGTTTTCAGCTTGAATGACAGCAAAAATTTCAGGGTCGGTTTGTTCAACCAAGAGATTGCGGTGGTACATGTGGCAGTCCTTAAAAGACGTGATCCCTGCTTTCATCGGAAGATTTGGATGAAACAAGGGCTGCCCAGGCGAACGGCAGAACGCTTTTACCGTAACGACAGATTAAAAGCGGTGCGCTTCCCAGTGGTGTCCCACGTCAGCTGCGTTGACTGAAAAGTCAACGCGCTTATCGCCAGTTGCGCACGTTTTGAGTTTACCGCAGCGCCGCTGCGATCGAATTTTCAGGAATTGAGAGCCGCTACGTTTTCAGTGGTTTTGGCGTCCTCAGTTGCAGGCACTACCAACTTGACAGGCAATGTCCGCACCGGCGGCGGCACACGTTTACCGCCCACCACAGACTGCAGACGCGCATGCTCAGCCAACACCTTGCCAGCGTAGCCGCCATCGTCTGCGTGGTTGCCAGCACCAACATAAAACTTCAACCCACCCTCAACTGAGCCCGCTCGGGTGATGCACTCTTGCAGCACCTTGACGCCCACCCGCAGGTTGGTCACCGGGTCAAATGCGGCCAGCTTGCCACCAAAGTTTTCGTATTTCTCGGTGTGTACCCTGGTCATGACCTGCATCAGGCCTTGCGCACCGACTGGGCTTTGGGCAAACGGGTTAAAACCAGATTCAATCGCCATGATGGCCAAAATCAGCGTGGGGTCCAACTTAGCCTTGGCACCAATTTGAAACGCCTCAGCGACCAAGACGCTGAGCGGTTCAGGTGCTACGTTGTACTTGCGCGCTAGCCAAAATGCCAACGCGGCTTGTGGCTTGGGCAGCTCCTTGGGTTCGGCGGCAGTCGCTCGGTCTACAGCTTGCGGCTCAATGTACTCGGCTGGTTCTGTATTGGCGTCGCGCCGCTCTTCCAGCCAGGCGATAAGCTGGTTTTCACCGGCTTGCCGAAGGTCGGGTCGGGCCGTCAAGGTAATGACGGCAAACACCAAGCCCAGGCCCAACAAGGCAAAACTGTTGTGGGTGATCTCAAAAAAACCGTGCGCAATGTCACTGACCACGTTGCTGGCGCTGCTGTGCGCCTTGTCAAAAACCTCTTTGCTGGCCTGCTTGAGCGTTAAAAACGCGTCACGTGTGGCTTCAGTTGCTGTATTTGTCATAGCACTCCTTGTCGTGCGCCTGAAGGTTTTAAGCTTCAGGCGTTGATGTTGAGTCGCCATCCCGGCAGACCGGGCGCATGGCCCGGTGGCGTGGTGGGATGTTGACCCCGGCTTGACCTGGTCCAACAATGCGTTGGCAAGGATCAAGGTATTCGGGTTGCCCCTAAGTTTTATTACCAAGTCAGATTCTAGAGGGGCGTTAAATAACCTGTCAATACTGATAAAGACGTTAGTTATATCAAAATTTGACTAATGAATTGGAGTCCGGTCGAGAACCGTGACAAATCAAGGGCTTAGGCCCGTTTTTTGAGAAAAGACTCTAAGTAACTGTAAGTTCATACAGTTTGTAAAATCGTAAAAAAGTCACGTTTGACGGCAATCATGCCAATCACAGTGCCCAGTGTGATTGTAATTTTTGTGTTGTGCCGCGCCTTGGCCGGGCGTACCCTAAAGCTGTTCGAGATAATCGGACATCGTCAGGTAACCAACCCTGGCAAACCCCTGAAGGCAATCACTTGCCTTCTCCGCTTGAAGGGCGATTCATCCCCGGCAAGCGACACTTGGCACCACCGCGTTTATGCATGATGCCAGCCCCAGCGGGTTTAGCTCGCTGGGGTTTTTCATTTTGAGACCTTTTTGCGTTGGGTAAAGCCGTTGATGCATTGGCTACGTCCGCTACGTTTTGCGCTTTACAGCCTGGCACAACGGCAACCTGGCAAGCCAACGCGGCACATGCAAACCTCAAATTTCCGATCACCGCCACCAGCACCAGCACGGTGTTGTATGCGGAATTGATGTGGAATGGCAGTCATAGCTTTGGCGGTGCAAATGTCTTTGCATTTTTAAACAACGCGGTGACTTTCACTACGCCATCAGGCACGGTGGAAGTATCACCAAACGCGGCCACGTCGCAAACGCTGGGGGCAAGCACCACCGGGACTTGCGCTACCGCGCCTTGCCACTTGCGCTACCGCGCCTTGCTGTTACGTTCGGTCGGCTAACGTGACAGCACTTGTTCAATCGGGTAAAGCGGGTGTCTACAAGGTATCGGGCAGTTTCAGGCACTTGTTGACAACAATGAACAATGAACAATGAACAATGAATAATGCAACGGGCACGGTGACCAACGCGGCGTTTGGCGACATCGACGGCGCGGGTGCCGCGCCAGCTGCAGTCCCTGCACTCACTGGCTTAATTCATCGTGTGCAATGTGTAAACCGGTTTTTTTGTAATGGTCGCTTGGTGCTGTTTCCGCTTTAACGAACCCCTGCTGTGCCTCTTCTTTTTCTAAGTATTTTGTACTGCTTCTTTCATGATGAAGTGCGGCGTGCGATTTTTGTATTCTGCTATCGAGCGCAGTCGGTCCCGGTCTGCTACGTCCAGCTTTGAGAACAGATTTGCAGTTACAGATTTGCCACGCGCGGTGGTCGTTTATGCGGCCATAGCCACAAACTTTATGAAAAGGCAGTTAGCCATACGCCTTTCAGACAAATGGTTTTTACCAGCTGGGTTCACAAGATGTTGAGCGTCGCTGCGGCAAAGTAACTCAATCCGTTCATAAATCAGCGAAAATACTTGCTTCGCGCCTTCACACGTACTTTCTTTTCCTATCTATTTGCCTCACCGTTTGCCCGTCAACGGCTCGCGCTCCACATGTTCAAATCATCCAAACCTGCTCCAGCCCCCGTCTCCGTCGCCAAAGCGATTCCCAAGTCTGACGCGCATCCGCTTGACGGTTTAACCGGTGGGGCTTTTTCTGCGGCTACCTCGGGCGAGCGCACCGCGCGCATTCGCGCCTGGCTAGCAACTGAGCCAACGGCTGAGCTGATGGCCGACGTGTACAAAGACCTGGCCAATCGCGACAAGGGCGCTGCCAAGCCGCTCAAAGAAAAGCTAGATGAGCTCAAGCGCAGCAAGGGCCAAGAAGCGATTGCCGCTGAATGGGCTGACAAAGCCAATGCGCTGCTCGCCGTGAGCAAGCTCAATTTGGCAGACGCCCTGGCCTGGCAGCGTGATGCTGCCAAAGCCGGCGCGCCGCTGTCTAAAGAGCCGCTAGCCACCGTAAAAGTCAAGCTGGCCGAGCGGGTGAAAACGATTGAAGACCTACAACACCGCACCCAGGTGCAGCGTGAGGCCGCCGTGCTGCTGGGCCAGCGTATTGAGGTGTTGTCGATCAAGCCCTGGCGCGATGCACAAGCCGCGCTGGAGTCCCTCACGCCTGACGTGGCGCATTGGCAAACGCAGGCAGACGAGATTGCCAACGACGCGAATTGGGCCAGCGTGGATGCCAAGTTTCCGCCGCTGCTGGATGCATCACGCGGCCAATTGTTGGCGGTGTGGGAGGCGTTTCAGGCTGCTATTGCCACGACCGTCAAAGCGTCTGACGATGCAGCCGCGCCACTGCCCGCTGTGCCGGTGTGGGCAGACGAGCTGCGCGCCGCGCGCGGCGTGCTGGCTGCACCTCAAGACGCACGCCCAGCCAAAGCGAAAATCGACCCCGCAGTGCTCAAAGACCTGCGTGAAAAGGCGGCGTTAATTGTGCAAGCCGCGATTACCAAGCTGGAGCATGAAGTCGGCGAAGGCCACGGCAAAGCCACACCCAAAGTGGCTGCTGATCTTCGCGCTGCCTTGCAGCAAAATATCCGCAACATCGACAGCAAACTGGAAGCCGCCGCCCACGCCGCCCTGACGGCAGCGGGCGAGCTGGAAGGCTGGCAGCGCTGGCGTGCCGATCAGATTCGCGAAGAGTTGGTCGGCAAAGCCGAGGCGCTACTTAGCAAGCCCATGGGAGGTCGAAAGCAGCAAGACGCGCTGCGCCACATGCGCGACCAATGGAAGACCAGCGACCAAGGCGGTACGCCAAACAACGTGCTGTGGAAGCGTTTTGACGACGCCTGCAACGAAGCCTACAAAGTTGTTGAAGCCTGGCTGGAAACTGTCAAAGAGCAAACCGAAGCCGTCAAAGCCCAGCGCCAGGTGCTGATTGACGAAGTCACCGCCTGGGCTGCAGCGAACGCGGCCAACAGCGATTGGAAAATGCACATCCGCGCCCTAAACGGCTTTGTTGAAAAATGGCAAAACGGCGGCCATTTGAGTGAAAAAGTCTTTGCTGAGATCCAGCCCATCTGGAAGGCCGCAATGGACGCCGCCGACACGCCGCTTAAAACCGCGCGTGCTGAGAGCATTGCCAGGCGCAAAGCCATGATTGAAGAAGCTGTGGTGTTGGGCGCTGAGCCGGTGCTGCACATTGATGCCGTCAAGCACTTACAGCAGCGCTGGCAACACGAGGCGCAGGGCGTGCCAATTGAGCGCAAGCAAGAGCAAAAAATGTGGGACGCTTTCAGAAAACCGGTTGACGACGCCTTTCAGCGCAAAACCGCCGAGCGTGAAAAAGCCGCCTCTGCGTTGGGCGAGTTTGATCGCATGGTGGTCGATGCTGCCAAAGCTGTTGAGCTAGCTACAGCCAGCGGCGATGCGCAGCAAATTCATGCCGCAGCCAAGGCGTTGGAGGCCATCGTCCGTGGTGACTTGCGTGGCCAAGTGCCTGTGGCAGCGCCTGCAGCCCCAACTGCTGAAAATACCGAGACCACAGTGCCCAACGAGGCTGTAGCCCAAGAGATACCTGGGCAAGTAGCTCCTGAAACAGTAGCACATGAATTGACCGAAACGCCAGCGTCTGACGCTCAAAGCGCCGACGTTGTTGCAGAGGACACCGCAGAATCTGCGGCTGAAGCCGCACCTGCGCCAGCCGCACCGCCCAAGCCCGCCAAACCCATCGTCGCCATGCGCGGCGACGACCGTCCCGGCGCGCGCCGTGCCGAGGCCGCACCATCATCCGGTTTTGGCCGTGGTGGCAAGTTTGGCGACCGCAAAGACTCAGGCAAACCCGGTGGCAAGCCGGGCGGTAAACCTGGTGGCCCCCGCCAAAGCACCGACAACAAGTTTGAGCCCTACCGCCCCGAGCGTGAAGACCGCCCAAGGTTCAGTGAACGCGAGCAGCGGCCTGCCTTTGAAGAGCGTGGCCCGCGCCTTGGCGACGCTGCTTTCCGCGCCCAGCGCGAAGCGTTTGAAGCCGCCAACATGGCCCTCAAAAAGCTGCACGTGCAGGCCCACGGTGAAGTGCTGACCAACGTGTTGGCCGCTTGGGAAAAACGCGACGCCGCCTTGCTGCCCAGCGCGCAAGACTTAGGCAAGGTCGTCACGCCAGCAGTGCTGGGCAACTGGGCAAAAGCCATTACCACTCCGTCTGGTAAGGACGCAGCTGAGTCCCTAACGTCACTTTTGCGCCTGGAAATGGCCGCTGAAGTGCCCACGCCTGCCGAGCACATCAGCGCGCGGCGCATGTTGCAACTGACGCTGCTGACCAAACGCAATGCCGCCGCACCGGCCGAGACATGGGGCGACGACACCGCCAAAGTGTTGGCTGGCAATTTCGACGCGGGCAACGCCAGGCGGGTGCAAAACGTGCTGAAGGTACTTCTCAAACGCTGATGCGGCAACGGGCGTCAACCCCAGCTGGCGCGTCAGCAGCAGGTTTGGCAAATGCATTTGCGCCACAGGCAGGCCCGGTAAAAATTCACGATTTTGCGTCTGCCATTGCACAGCAGGGCGCTTTTGCGCGGGGAGCTTGAAATTTGTGTGTCAAGTCGTTACTTGGGCTGATAAAATTCAGGCAGTCTGATGACTCCTGATCGGTGCAATTTGCTCGCTCAGTACAACGACGATGCCATGACCCTACTCACACCAAGCGCTACCCTCAAGCCCACCTCGCGCGCAACTGACGCGTATCGCCTGGCGCTGGTGTCAAGATGTCGCGCGTTTTTTACGCTAGCTGTGCTGGTGCTGGCCCAGTTGTTGTTGCTGCCCGCAGCGCACGCGCAGGTGTGTGCCGCCCCGGGCGTCGCTGGCGCTAGCACCATCACGGCGGCCAACACACTGGTCAACACCTACTACCCTGGCACAGCGGCGGGTGGGGCTGCGGCTTCGGCGGCGGTTGGTTACAACAGTGTCACCCCACGCGGCGCAGCTGCGGCCATTGCCGCTGGCGATCTGGTGTTGATCATTCAAATGCAAGACGGTACCGGCGCCATTGGCACCACGCCACCAAACGCCGCCAACAACCCGCCTTATAACTTTCCGGCCACGGCTGCTGGCACGTATGAATTTGCCCGGGTGCTGTCGGTTGGCGTCAATGTACTGAACCTGTCGGCCAGTCTGGCCAACACTTACACCCAAAACACGGCGGTCGCCAACAACCAAACCTACCAGGTGGTTCGGGTGCCGCAATATTCAGTGCTGACGATTAACGCCGGTGCGTCTATCGTTCCGGCACCTTGGGACGGCACCACGGGCGGCATCGTGGCGGCCGATGTGTCGGGCGCTTTTACCAACAACGGCAGCATCAATGCGTCGTATGCCGGGTTTCGCGGCAACGCGGGCTCGACGCTGCTAGGCGTCGCGGGCGCTGCAGCATTGACGTTGGCCAACTTTGACCGCGTTCAGCCCGACACTTACACTGCACACGGCGGCAAAGGCGAGGGCACGGCAGGCACGCCTGATCGCATCCTCAATGTCTTTGCGTCACCAGGCGTGTTGCTCACATCGGGCACCACATCGGCCAACGGAGCGGCAACAAACGCCACCACAGCAGCCGACGGCATCTCAAGCACCGTTGCTTATTTGAACGCCGCCACTGGTCGGAGCTACAGCGGCGGCTCACGTGCAGCGGGGGCGCCCGGCAACGCTGGCGGCGGCGGTGTCGACTCGTCGCCAATTAGTAATGCTGAAAATTCTGGCGGTGGCGGCGGCGCCAACAGCGGTGCGGGCGGCTTGGGCGGCGACAGCTTTAACACCGATCTCGCTATTGGCGGGCGCGGTGGCAATGCCACCAGCCCTTCGCTGGCCAATAAATTAACGATGGGCGGCGGTGGTGGGTCTGCCACCACCAACAATGACTACAACTTGGACACATCAGGCGGGGCCGGCGGCGGTTTGATTTTTGTCAAAGCAGGCATTGTCAGCGGTACAGGCCTGTTGTTCGCAGACGGCCAGGCCGGGCGTTCTGTACCCACTAAAAAAGGCGGCCTCGATTGCCCGAACAACGGCGGCAACAACTGCGATGGTGCAGGCGGCGGCGGCGCAGGCGGCTCCATTGTGGTGCTGGCCAGCAGCGGCAGCATTGCCGGTGCCTCTGTGCGCGGCGGGCAAGGCGGCAACGTCAACGGCACCGTTCACGGCCCAGGCGGCGGTGGTGGTGGCGGCCTTGTTGTTTTGTCCAGCACCCTGACGAACGCCACCACTCTTGCAGGCGGAGCGGCAGGCTTGACGAATGTCGGCGGTACGCCCCCCACCGTTGCCAAAGGCGCTGGTGCAGGTGCGGTTGGCGCATTGACCATTGCCACCAACACCGCATTGCCTGCCAACGCTGGCGGCCTGCCGGCCAACTGCCTGCCCGCGCTAGTCACCAGCAAAATCACGTCAACCCCCGCCGCCACCAGCCCCATCACGCCGCCTGGCACCACCACATATTCCATCGTCGTGGCCAACCCCGCCGGCAAGGGCGACGCGCGCGACATCACGCTGTATGACCCCAGCCTGCCCGGCGGTACCGTGACAGTGGCCATCCCGCCGGCTCCTACTGTCACCTTCAGTGTTGCGCCCAGTGCCTGCGCCTTGGCCACCCGTACGGCGGTGGTCAACCCGGCCAACGGCGCAACGTCAACCTTCACCATGGGCACCTTCAATTTGCCCGGCGGCTGCACCGCCACCTACACCTTTGCGGCGGCGGTGGCCTTAACGGTGCCCAACGGCACGTACAGCAACTCGGCGTTGGCGTTTTTCACCGACCCCACCGACACCAGCGGCAGCCGCACCGTCACCACGGCGTTGCCGCCAGCAGCCAGCGGGCTGGTTGCCAACACCGCCTACACCACGGGCGGCGCGGTTGCAGGCAGCAACTATGACGGCAACCTGGCAGCCAACACCGCCGACGACATACGCGTGCAGCGCACAGCCAACCTTCAAATTGCCAAAACCAACGGCGTGACCGCGCTGGCCGCAGGCGGTACCACCAGCTACACCATCACCGTCAGCAACCTAGGCCCATCGGACGTGTCAGGCGCAGTGCTGAAAGACCCAGCCGTAACCGGGCTCAGTTGCACCAGTGTGGTGTGTGCTGGCGTAACGGGGACGGCGGTGTGCCCCACGGCAGCCAACGTAACGCTGGCCAATTTGCAAAGTCCGCCCGGCACGGGCATTGTCTTGAACAACGCCTTCCCGGCCAACTCGTCCATCAGCTTTGTGGTCAGCTGCGGCGTGACTGCGACCGGGCAGTAGCCACTGCTGGCGAACGCCACGCGGCTTGACACGCCTTAATTCATGCGGCATGATTGCATGAATTGATCGTTGTGTAGCTTAGGAGTTGCAAATGCTTAAAGAAGTCGGCGCTAGCGGCCAAATTTCGCTGGGTAAAAAGTTTGCTGGGCGGCTGTTTGATGTCGTTTTTCATGACGACGAGCGCTTTGAGCTCTTTCCCATGAAGGTCGTGCCGCAGGGCAGACCGTCGGCGACGCTGCTAGAGCCCGCCAGTGCAACCGGCGGTTGGTTGCCCCCCGGCGGCTATGCGCAGTGCTCGCAATGGGCGCTTGACAACCGCGTTGCCCTGACGGCCTATGCCCAGCAAATTGAAGACGAAGGCACAGCCGCCGAACAGCTGGAAAAGTACCTCGCGCTGAAGTCGGCTGGTCAAAAATAAAGTCTTTCAAAGCAGCCCATGCCGCGCTTTGACATTTACAAAAACCCCAATCCCAAAGGCGCGCATGTCTGTTATCTGGATATCCAAAGCGACTTGGTGACCACCGCCACGCGCTGGTGCATTCCGCTTCGCATGGCCAGGCCCGCGCAACCCGTCGTCAAAGGCGCGCAAGGGCTGCTCAAAGTCCAAGGCGCCGACTGTGTGATGGACACGCCCAATTTGCTGGCGGTGCCCAACACATTGCTCAAAGCTCCTGTTGCGCGCCTCGATGCTGCAGGCCAGGCGCTGGCAGAAGCGTCTGTTGAATTCATATTGCGGGGTTACTAATGCCGAGCTTTGACCCCATGACCCCACAAGCATTCATCACCAAATGGGGCCCCGGCGGCCCAGCGTTTGACTTAAACGAAGAGCAGGGCGCGCAAAGCCACTTTATTGACCTGTGTGACTTGCTGGGTGTGCCCAAGCCGGGCAGCGAGGGCGACTACCTGTTTGAA
>JAYWFR010000016.1:0-6379 GCA_043778695.1 Polaromonas sp.
CGCACCCAGCTTGACGTTCTCCGCACCGTCAACCACTTGCGCCACATCAGCCACGCGTACCGCTGCCCCGTTGCGATAAGCAATGATCAAGTTTTTATAGTCGCTGGCAGCCACCAACTGGTCGTTTGAATTGATGGTGTAAGCGCGACTCGGCCCGTCAATGCTGCCCTTGGCGGCGTTGGCGTTGGCGGCAGAAATGGCGATACGAAAGGCATCCAGCCCCAAACCGTAAGAGGCCAGCGCCTGGATGTCAGCCTGTATGCGCACCGCAGGCCGCTGACCGCCGCTGAGCGTGACCAGCCCCACGCCGCTGACCTGACTGATTTTTAAAGCCAGGCGGGTATTGACGAGGTTTTGCACTTCGGTGAGCGGCAGTGTGTCAGACGTGATCGCCAGCGTAAGCACCGGCGCATCGGCAGGATTGACCTTGGCATACACCGGTGGTGCGGGCAGGTCAGCGGGCAGCAGCGATGCGCCTGCATTGATAGCCGCTTGCACCTGCTGCTCGGCAATATCAAGCGCCAACCCCAAACCGAACTGCAACGTGATGATGGACACACCCGCCGCGCTGGTACTGCTCATTCGCAGCAAACCTGCCATTTGGCCAAACTGCCGCTCTAGCGGGCTTGAGACCGTTTGCGCCATGACTTCAGGGCTGGCACCGGGATACAACGTTTGCACCTGTATGGTGGGGTAGTCCACCTGCGGCAGCGCTGCTAGAGGCAAAAACTTCAAACCCAGCAAGCCAGCCAGCACAATGGCCAGCATCAGCAGTGAGGTGGCAACTGGGCGAAAAATGAAAGGGCTGGACGGATTCATAGGCACATCATTGCGGGGGCCGCTCACGGCCCTGACCAGCACCGCCTTGGCCACCCGGCGCTCCGCCCTGCTGCATCCGCTGCAGCATGCCTTGCCATCGGTCTATCGCTTCAACATCGCCGCTGTCTAATCTTTCAAGAAAACGCTTGCGCCTGTCCAGCGCCTCGGGGTTGTCTTTGACCTGTTCTAGCATGCGCTGGCGTTGTTCGGGTGTCGGGCCTTTGGATATTGCGGCAGGCGCGGAAGGGGGCGCTGCGTTGGTTGATTGGGTAGTTTGTTCGGGCGCAACGCGTTTGGGTGATGACGCTACAGGCGCAGCTTTTTCAGGAGAAACCGATGGCGCTGCCAACGTTGGTGATGCTTGCGCTGTAGTGGGCGCGGGTGATGCAGACCCAGCTGGTGCGCTGGCCGAGCCTTGCGCCGCACTGGCCCCTGGCCTGCGGCCACCGCCGCGCGGTGCATCGCCCGGCAGGCTAACGCGCGAACCTTCTTTGAGTCGGTCAGCACCCTCAGTGATGACCTGCTCGCCCGCCTTCAAACCCGACGCAATCACGATTTTTTCACCCGTAGCTGGCCCGCGTGTGACCAAACGAATCGACACAGTGCGCTCTGCTGCATTCAGCACAAACACAAAGTCTCCGCTGCCGCCCAGACGCACGGCAGTAATCGGCACCACCACCGCGTTGTCAATCGACTTGATACGCAGTTGGATGTTGACAAATTGGTTGGCAAACAAAGCCGAGTCGGTATTGGCAAAACGCGCTTTGGCCTTCACCGTGCCGGTGGTGGTGTCGACCTGATTGTCAAGGGATGCAAACGTGCCGCTGCCCAGCACGCCGGTGCGCGTGCGGTCCAGCGCCATCACTTGCATTTCGGCCTGATTCCTGTTGCTGGCGGCGTTCATCACATCGCTGACGCGGTCTTGCGGCACGGCAAACACCACGTCCATAGGCGTGACTTGGGTGATGACGGCAATGCCATTGGCGTCACTGCTGCTCACCGTGTTGCCCACATCAACTGTGCGCAAACCGACACGGCCCGCGATGGGCGCGGTGATGCGGGTGTAGCTGAGATTGAGTTGCGCCGCGCCGACGGCTGCGGTGGCGACCATCACTGTGCCTTCAAGCTGCTTGACCAGTGCGCTTTGCGAGTCAACGTCTTGGCGGGCAATCGAGTCTTGGCTGAGCAGGGTTTTGAACCGTTCCAGGGTTACTTTCGCACTCTCCAGCTGCGCGGCATCGCGCTGGCGCTGACCGGTGGCTTGCGCCAGGGCCAGCTCAAACTGACGCGCATCAAGGCTGGCCAGCAGCTCACCGGCGCGCACCATTTGGCCTTCTTTGAACAGCACCTTTTCAAGCACGCCCGACACCTGCGGTTTGATCTTTACGGTGGCCAGCGGCGTGACCGTGCCCAGCGCGTCCAGCGTGACAGGAATGCTGGCTCGCTCAGCAGTGGCAACGCCGACAGTGCTGGCGCCACGGCCGCCAGTGCCACCCGGCCCACCCTGCCCTCCTGGGCTACCCGGCCCGCCTGGTCTTGCACCGCTCACTCCGCCAATTCCCGTGGCAGCGGGAACCGCTTCACTTTGGGTTAAGTACCAGGTCAGCCCAGCTAAGCCTGCCGTTACCAAGACGGCGACAACAGCGCCTGTCCATTTGCCCTTGCGCGACATGGGTTTGCTGGGCGATTTTGCAGTTGGGCTATTGGGGTTTGAAGGCGACGCTTCGTCTGGCGGGTTCATCGTGAGTCCTCAGTTGAAACTGATTATCACTGGATGTTTTTTGAATGAATTGACCAGGGGATACAGCAGCGTAAACATTCGGTAAAGCAGCGCTCACCTGACAGGAATTTTGTTAGCCCGGTCAACCGGCACCGCCGTCACGCTGTTTTGCGGCGAACCTTCAATCAACCGGTCAGCATAAGTCAGGTACACCAGCGTGTTGCGCGGCACGTCGACCATGCGCACCACCCGAAGCTTTTTAAACACCAGAGAGATTCGCTCGGTCAGCACGTCTTCCTGCGCCTCAAGCGGCTTGGCAAAACTAATTGGCCCGGTCTGGCGGCAGGCAATCGACGCTTCAGATTTGTCTTCAGCCAGGCCCAGCGCCCCTTTGTAGCCGCCAGTTTTAGCCCGCGACACGTAGCACGTCACGCCCCCTACTTTTGGGTCGTCATAGGCATCGACCACAATTTTGTCGTTCGGGCTGAGTAGCTTGAAGACGGTGCTGACCTCGCCAACCTGCTGGGCGCCAGCGCGGGTCATGACGACAAACAACGACCCGACTGCAAGCGCTAGCACCACAAAAACGCTGAGTATTTTTTTCATTTGTTTTCCTTTGCGAGATCACCGTAGCGTGAACATAACGTAAACAAAGCAAAAAGGCCCTTTGCAGGGCCTTTTGACTAAAGTTAAACGATTAACGAGCGCCGCGTTGCGGGGCACCACCGCCAGGACCAGATCCAGGACCTGGGCCACGACCGGCAATGTGGCGAAAAGTGATCCGGCCCTTGCTCAGGTCATACGGAGACAACTCAAGCGACACCTGGTCACCCGCCAAAATACGGATGTGGTTTTTGCGCATTTTTCCAGACGTGTAGGCCACGAGTTTGTGACCGTTGTCCAGCGTGACGCGAAAACGGGAATCGGGCAAAACCTCATCGACCAGCCCGTGCATTTCAATTAATTCTTCTTTAGCCATCTGCGTATTGTCCACGAAAAGGAAACTGCCTTTACAAACCCAACAATCTTGGAGAAAACCGCCGCTCAGGGCGGCAAGTTGCCGTCACTGGCATCGCTCTTTTTGGGCATGACCTCACGCACCTCGACATCCACCACATCACCATGCGGCTGGTTCCGCGCGTCGTGACGGGCTGCAAAGGGTTTGAACTCGCCTGATCGGAACTGCCTAAATTGGTTAAACGCCATGACTGGCCCCGGCTTTTTACCCGTTACGGCCCACTTGACCAAGCCCACGAGGAGCATTACCAGCGCTGCAAATAGCAAGCTGACGGCAAAGACCAGCCCGAAAGCAGCCAACACCAGCTTAAAAACAAAACGCAGCAGTCGGTTTAAAAAAGATTGCATACGATGCAAATGATGACCCCTCAGCCGATTTCAAGCATTCCTCGCGTCATGCCAGCAAAGCCTGCGCAAACTCCCGCGCATTGAAGGTCTCCAAGTCATCAAGCTGTTCGCCCACGCCAATAAAATACACCGGCACGGGTCGCAAAGCGGGGGTTGCTGCCTGACGCTCTTTTGCCCACAGCGCGATGGCGGCCAGCACACCACCTTTGGCAGTGCCGTCGAGTTTGGTCACCACCAGTCCGGTCAGTTGCAGCGCTTCGTCAAAGGCCTTGACCTGGCTCAAGGCGTTCTGGCCGGTGTTGCCGTCAATCACCAGCAGCACTTCGTGCGGTGCCAATGTAGCCCCCACGTTTGTCGCTTCGCGTATTGCTCTGTCCCCCGGGGGGGCTGTGCCGCCGTGGGACGACCCGGCGGTGTCACTGACATCAGCTTTTGCAATAATGCGTTTGATTTTTTTCAGCTCTTCCATCAGGTGCAACTGCGTCGGCAACCGCCCCGCCGTGTCAACCAGCACCACGTCTTTTCCGCGTGCCTTGCCGGCCGTTACAGCATCAAAAGCAACTGCTGCCGGGTCGCCGCCCTCCTTGCTGATGATCTCGACCGTGTTGCGGTCAGCCCACACCGCCAATTGCTCACGCGCAGCGGCGCGAAAGGTGTCGGCTGCGGCCAGCAAAACTGAGGCTCCTTCATTCGCCAAATGCTTGGTGAGCTTGCCAATAGAGGTGGTTTTGCCCGCGCCGTTGACGCCCGCCACCATGATAACGGTCGGCTTATGCCGGCCTATCACCAAGCCTTGCTCAAGCGGCGTTAAAAGCTGGGTCAACGACTCGGTCAAAATATTCTTCACAGCGACTGGATTCGTCACGCCGCTGGCGACGACGCGGCGTTTGACATCTGCCAGCAAATACTCGGTGGCTTTGACGCCGGTATCGGCCAGCAGCAAGGAGGATTCCAGGTTGTCGTACAGCGCGTCATCAATCTGCGTGCCGGTAAAAACGCCTGAAATGCTGGAGCCGGTTTTACGCAAGCCCGATGCCAGCTTGTCCAGCCAACGCAGACGCTCAGGGGCAACTGCCACAATAGCTGCAATATCAAGCGGCGTGACCAGTGCGCTGCCAATCAAGCCGACAGTAGGCACTGGGCCAGGGCTTGGCGTTGCGGGTGGAGAAGGTTTTTTCTTGAAGAAACTGAACATTGGGCCTGCTTTTGAGTCGCACCATTCTATGAAACACCCACATTACTTTTTTCTAGCCGCCTGCTTGCCTCTGTTTTTATCAACTGCACAGGGGCAAACCACATCCAAAATCGAGCAGTTCACGCTCAGCAATGGCATGACGGTGATCGTCAAGCCAGACAGGCGCGCGCCAACAGCTGCGCACATGCTGTGGGTACGCGTTGGCTCAATAGACGAGGTCGATGGCACCAGTGGCGTGGCGCATGTGCTGGAGCACATGCTTTTCAAAGGCACAGCCAGCACCAAGCCCGGAGAGTTTTCACGCCGCGTGGCGGCACTGGGCGGGCGGGACAACGCTTTTACCAGCCGCGACGCCACGGGCTACCACCAACAAATCCCCAGCAGCAAGTTAGAAGACGTGATGCGGCTGGAGGCCGACCGCTTTGCAAACAACCAGTGGCCTGACGACGAGTTCAAACGAGAAATTGAAGTCGTCAAGGAGGAGCGTCGCTCCCGCACAGAAGAATCACCCAGAGCGTTGATGAATGAAGCGGCCAACGCCATGACCTTTACCGCATCACCGTATCGCCGCCCCGTGGTCGGCTGGATGAGTGATCTAGACGCGATGACACCGCAAGACGCGCGCGACTTTTACCAGCGCTGGTACGTGCCGGGCAACGCTGCGGTGGTGGTTGCCGGTGATGTGGACGTTGCCGTGGTGCGGCGTCTGGCTGAAAAATACTACGGCGTGATTGCCGCACGGCCAGTGCCCACCCGCAAGCCGCGCGACGAACCCGAGCAAACCGGCGCGCGGCGGTTGGACTTTAAAGGCGTGGCATCGCAGGCTTATGTGAGCATGGCTTTTAAAGTGCCCAAGCTGCTGGCCGAAGATTTAGTTGGCGACAAAGCCAACCGTGACCCCTTGGCGCTGACAGTGCTGGCTGCGGTGCTAGACGGCTACAGCGGTGCCAGGTTAAACCGCGCGTTAACACAGGACCAACCCGGAGGTGAAGGCCGGGTGGCCGACAGTGCAGGTGCCTACAACGGCTTGAGCGGGCGCGGCCCGCAGGTGTTTGTTTTAGACGGCGTTCCGGCGCAAGGTAAAACCACGGAGCAAGTGGTCACTGGTCTCTTAAGCCAAGTCGCGCTGATCGCCAAAAACGGGGTGAGCGACGCTGAATTGAACCGCGTCAAAACCCAGTGGATAGCCAGCGAGACCTACAAGCTCGACAGCGTCTTCAACCAAGCGCGCGAATTGGGTAGCAACTGGGTCAACAACATGCCGCTGGACGCTGATGCGC
>JAYWFR010000017.1:0-14975 GCA_043778695.1 Polaromonas sp.
CTTGGCACGGCCTGCACCGCCGAGCATGTACAAAAGCTGTTTCGCTTTACCGACTCGGTAGTTTTTAGCTTTGATGGCGACAGCGCAGGCCGCCGGGCAGCCCGCAAGGCACTCGACGCCGCTCTGTCATTTGCCACAGATGTACGCACCGTCAAGTTCTTGTTCTTGCCAGCCGAGCATGACCCGGACAGCTACATCAGGGAGCACGGCAAAGACGGCTTTGCCGAGTACGTGGCCAAGGCGCTGCCGCTTAGCAAATTCATGCTGCAAGCTGCCGCCGAAAATTGCGACTTGGACACCGCAGAGGGCCGCGCGCACATGGCCAGCAACGCCCGTCCACTTTGGACGCTGCTGCCAGACGGCGCACTCAAGCGTCAGTTGCTGGCTGAGATTGCCGACAAGGTGCTGATTGACGTGCGCGATCTTTTGGAGGTGTGGCAGCCCGCCAACAAAACAGGCAGCTATAAAAGAAATAGCTACTTGCGTAATGAATCATTGGGCCACAGCTCTAAAATACCTTCAAAAATGAATGGAAATGACGCAAACGTTACGCCGTCAGACTACCCGGATGACCTGCAGTATCCCGGCGGTCACGAGGTGGACTATTCAAATTCTGAGCCGCACTTTTCTACGCCTATCGCTGCGGCCACTAGGTCGTCACGCCGCGTGGCGGGCCGCCTGCTTCCCGCCAGCCGAGAAGACCGAGTTCTGCGCCTGCTGCTGACCGAGCCGCAAAGCTGGGACAAATTGACCAACGAAGAACACCACTTGCTGTGCGCCCTGCCCGTCCCGCATGGGGCGCTGTTTAGCTGGCTGGAAAGCCAGATTCATGACAACGGCGAACAGCCCTGGGCCGCCCTGCGCGAGGGACTGCGCGGCCATGCGCACGAGGCGCATGCTATTGCCCAGATCTCGCAAATACCGCAGGGTATTGAAGGCGACTGGACCGAGGTGCGAAACATTATTGACCAATTGCTGAAGTTGAGCCGACAACAGGAAATGAAAGAGTTGGCAATGAGAGCCGCTACTGATCCGATAGCCATGCAACGCTACAAAGAGTTGGTCAGCGGTCATTAAACATCGATGGATTTTTACCGCCTAAAAATGAGGCAATAAGGTACAATCCTGTTTTTGACACCGCAAGCGCGACAGCAGCACCTCCGGCATCGGCCTTCCGCACAGCGGAAACACTCTTCAAACAGAGACGGCCAACGCACCGCAAGGACTGCACACCAAATGTTCGCCCTCACAGTTTGCGGTCGGCTACCTGCCAACATTTCCTCGTCTTTGTTACCTTCGCTGGCGGCGTCCATCACCCGCTGTGTGCCGTTTTTTATGTTCGTGGATTAATTTTGTCAACTGGAGACCCGCTATGCCTTCGACAACATCAAAAAAACCAGTCCCCACACCAGCAAAAAAAGCTGCCAAGCCAACAGCGGTTGATAAATCAAAAAAAACCACCACTTCTAAACTAAGCATAAAGCCAGTTGCCAAGCCAATTCAGCCCATCAAGGGCAACAAAGCAATTTCCACCGCCCAGCCTCCGAAGAAAGCCCCCCCAGTGCCTACAAAGAAAACTGTCGAGTCCAAGCCTCTGGCTGCCAAATCCGCCGCTGACACCACTGAAGTTGCAGTAAAAAAGAAACCCGGCCGGCCTGCCAAAGCCGTGGAAGCTGATGCTGCGGGTGCCAAGCGCGGTCGCAAACCTAAAACTGGCGCAGAAGGCGACGAAGACCTGTCAGACGTTGTCGCCGAGTTTGAAGAAGCGCCCGTTGCCGACGCGACTGAAAAAGTCAAACCCCTGCGCATGAAGATCAGCAAGGCCAAAGAACGTGCCTTGATGAAAGAGTTTGGCCTAGACGAGACGGTGCTGAGCGAAGAAGATATTTTAAAGCGCCGTCAGCGCCTGAAAGCGCTGATCAAGCTAGGCAAAACACGCGGCTATTTGACCCACGGCGAAATTTCAGACCACCTGCCCGACAAGCTGATTGATGCTGAAACGCTGGAGGCGGTGATCCTGACGCTGAACGATCTAGGTGTGGCTGTGTACGAGCAAACGCCTGATGCCGAGTCGCTTTTGATAACCAGCAACGCGCCTGCCGGTTCAACCGAAGAAGAAGCTGAAGAAGCCGCTGAAGCTGCGCTGTCTACCGTTGACAGCGAGTTTGGCCGCACTACCGACCCGGTGCGCATGTACATGCGTGAGATGGGCACGGTCGAGCTGCTGACGCGCGAAGGCGAAATTGAAATCGCCAAGCGAATAGAAGGCGGCTTGATGCGCATGATGGAGGCTATTTCTGAGTCGCCGGCCACCATCGCTGAAATTTTGCGCATGGGCGAAGACATTCGCGAAGGCAAGGTCGTTATTTCCACCGTGGTGGACGGCTTCACCGTTGCCGACGAAGCCGACGACTACGTCGCCGAAGAAGACTTTGACGAATTCGACGAAGAAGACGATGACGACGGCAAGGGCGGCTCCAAAGCGTTGACCAAAAAGCTGGAAGAACTAAAAACCGAAGCGCTGAGCCGCTTCGACAAAATTGCGATTCACTTTGAAAAGGTCCACAAGACCTACGACAAAGAAGGCTACGGCACACCAACTTACATGAAGTCACAAAAGCTGCTGAGTGATGAGCTGATGACAGTACGCTTTACTGCCAAGTCGATTGAAAAACTGTGCGACTTGCTGCGCGGCCAGGTGCTGGATGTGCGCAAAAAAGAGCGCGAGCTGCGCCGCATCATCGTTGAAAAATGCGGAATGCCGCAAGAGACCTTTATCAAAGACTTTCCACCGAATTTGTTAAATTTGAAATGGGTTGAAAAGCAGGTCGCAGCGGCCAAACCGTGGTCAGTCGTGATGGCGCGCAACATTCCGCCGATTCAAGAACTGCAAACCAAACTCGGTGAGTTGCAAGCCCGTGTCGTGGTGCCGCTGCTGCACCTCAAGGACATCAACAAACGCATGAACGAAGGCGAAACGAATTCGCGCGATGCGAAGAAAGAAATGATCGAGGCCAACTTGCGCCTGGTTATTTCTATCGCTAAAAAGTACACCAACCGCGGTTTGCAATTCCTTGATTTGATTCAGGAAGGCAACATCGGTTTGATGAAGGCTGTGGACAAGTTTGAATACCGCCGGGGCTACAAATTCTCGACCTATGCCACCTGGTGGATTCGCCAGGCGATTACCCGCAGCATTGCCGACCAGGCGCGCACCATCCGCATTCCGGTTCATATGATTGAAACCATCAACAAGATGAACCGCTTGTCGCGTCAGCACTTGCAAGAGTTTGGCTTTGAGCCAGACGCCAGCGTTTTGGCCGAAAAGATGGAGATCCCGGAAGACAAGATTCGCAAAATCATGAAGATTGCGAAGGAACCCATTTCGATGGAAACGCCGATTGGTGACGACGACGATTCACACCTGGGCGACTTTATTGAAGACGGCGCCAACACCGCACCGCTTGAAGCGGCCATGCAAGCCGGCCTGCGCGATGTGGTTAAAGACATCCTGGACAGCCTGACCCCACGCGAGGCTAAAGTGCTGCGCATGCGCTTTGGTATTGAAATGTCAACCGACCACACACTGGAAGAAGTCGGCAAGCAATTTGACGTAACCCGCGAGCGCATTCGCCAGATAGAAGCCAAGGCGCTGAGGAAGCTCAAGCACCCATCGCGGTCGGACAAGCTGCGCAGCTTTATTGACACGTTGTAATTCAAGGCTTGCCGCGCACCGAAAAAACTGTCCTTCCTGCGAAGGCGGGAACTCAAGGACCTGCGAAAGCGGGAATCCATGAACTCGCGGGGGCGAGAATGCAGAAGATCAAGAGCCATCGCTACAGCGTGTATGTGATTGAACTGGCCCCAGAGGTGTGGAATATTGGGCGCTTCAGGCGCTGCAACCCCGACTATTTGCTGGGCAAGCCTTTTGTGTATGTCGGCATGACAGGTGTTGACATTGACCTGCGTTTTGACAAACACAAGGCCGGCATTCAGTCCAGCCGCTATGTGCGGGACTTTGGGCTGCGCTTGTTGCCGCGGCTGTACGAGATGTATAACCCAATGCCTTACGAAGCAGCCCAGGACATGGAAGTAGAGCTGGGTATTGCGCTGCGAGAGGCAGGCTATGGGGTGTGGCAGGCTTGATTTTGTGACTGGTGAAATTGGATATCACCACCAAGCAACCGGATTGTTAATTGCTATTATTTTTGTAGCTGCTTGCGCAATATTAATGTGCCCGTAAGCACTATTTAGCGCTTGAAATCGGTCTTAAATCAGTCAAAAATCAAACCTAAATCAGCGTCACACCGGTTTTGGACTGAACAAATTCACGCGTCACACCGTCTGCCAGCTCCACCAGCTTTAAGCCCTGCGGCGTCACATCCATCACGGCTAAGTCGGTGATGATGCGGTCCACCACACCCAGGCCAGTCAGCGGCAGCGTGCAATTTGCCAAAATCTTCATATCCTCGGTGCCGTCTTTTTTCTTGGCCACGTGTTCCATCAAAATAATCACCCGCTTGACGCCAGCCACCAAGTCCATTGCGCCGCCCATGCCTTTGACCATCTTGCCGGGGATCATCCAGTTGGCCAAGTCGCCCTTTTCACTGACCTGCATCGCGCCCAAAATGCTCAGGTTAATTTTGCCGGCCCGAATCATGCCAAACGATTGGTCTGAGCCGAAAATCGCCGAGCCTTTAATCGTGGTGACGGTTTGCTTGCCAGCGTTGATCAGGTCAGCGTCTACCTGGTCTTCTGTAGGGAACGGGCCGATGCCCAGCATGCCGTTTTCAGATTGCAGCCACACTTCAATGTCTGGGCTCACATGGTTGGCCACCAGAGTAGGAATGCCAATCCCCAGGTTGACATAAAACCCGTCTTGCAGTTCCTTGGCGGCACGCGCGGCCATTTGGTCTTGTGTCCAGGCCATGATTAAACCCCTGCTTTTTCTGTGATGGTGCGTTTTTCAATGCGCTTTTCAGGCGTTGGATTGCACACAATGCGGTGCACATAAATACCGGGCAAATGAATCTGATCGGGCTCCATCGCCCCAAGCTCAACCACCTCTTCCACCTCGACAATACACACCTTGCCGGCCATTGCGACAGCGGGGTTGAAATTGCGCGCCGTCAGGCGGAACTGCAGATTGCCCGACTGGTCAGCGCGCCAGGCTTTAACCAAAGACACATCGGGCACGAGAGCGCGCTCCATCACATACGTCTGGCCGTCAAACTCGCGCAGCTCCTTGCCCTCAGCCACCAGCGTGCCAACGCCGGTTTTGGTGAAAAACGCGGGAATGCCCGAACCCCCTGCCCGTAGCTTTTCAGCCAGCGTGCCTTGGGGCGTGAATTCAAGAGCCAGCTCGCCTGCCAGGTATTGGCGCTCAAACTCTTTGTTCTCACCGACGTAGCTGGCAATCATTTTTTTGATTTGCCGTGTCTCCAGCAGCTTACCTAGACCGAAACCGTCAACACCAGCGTTGTTGGAGATCACCGTCAGGTTTTGCACGCCGCTGCTTTTCAGCGCATCAATCAGCGCCTCTGGAATGCCGCACAAACCAAAGCCGCCCACCGCCAGCAGTTGGTTGTCTTGCACAACACCTTGGAGAGCCGCGTCAGCGGACGGATAAAGTTTCTTCATAGATAGCTCCTAAACGAATCGATCAACGAACAGCGGTCAAAGCCTGATTATCACTGCGCTGTTTCGTGCCGCGAACCACCTGATGTTTAGCCAGCAGTTTGCGGCTCCCGCAACACCTGCGCCGCTTGACGCTTTGTTTTTGCTGGCTGTTTGCTTCGTTTCGGGGGCATTTCAAAGCGCGAGGGATTGGCAAACATGCCCTGAAGCGTTTCGCGAACTTTCATCAAACGGGGGTCTAGCAGCTGTGCGTCGTCCGTCGTGTCGTTGATACAAAAAAAGTCTAACTTGCCTTGGCTGGCTGCCAGCTTTTCAAGCTGCGCTGTCTTGTCGACGTCGCCGGTAGACACATACAGATGAGAATAGTCCCGAACCTTGGCCACGCCGTGGGCGAGCGCCCAACGCAACACAAAGTCGGACACGATAGTGGGCTTGTTCCAGGCGCGAAAGACCGTTGAACGAACGCGAGCAAACATGTCTGGCGCCTGCGCTTCAAGCTCATACAGCAGCGACCTGAGCATAGGCCGCGGAGAGTGGGCAAACGTACGAAACGTATGCTGGTAGTGCGGTGCAACATGCAGGGCCCATTGCGCGCCATCTACGGGCCGGGTCGCCCGGGCCTGTAGCCACTGTGCAGACAACCTGGACGCGTTGATCAACGACGTCGCATCGGTACTCAGCGATTCATCCGCAACTGGCTCGTCGTCTGACCATGCAACGTAAACCCCGCCCGGCCAAAACCAGTCGTCAACCCGAACCGATGAGCCAAAAAAAACATCGTCATTCAAATAAAAATAGCGCTCAGACAGTCCCGGGATACGGTGGATATACGACTCAATATTGCCTGAATCAAAGGTCGGCAAGCAATCAGGCGGAATCAGCTCTGAATGGTCGACCAGTGTTAGGCCTGGCCGGTCCAGTAACCATGAGGGCGCTTGTCCATCAGTAACCACATACACGTGACCGTGCTCGGGAAAAAACGTCTCTAGCGCGCGCAGACTGTAGCGCAGCTCGTCGTTGTCTCTGTAGCGTCCTTCAACATTGCTAAACGGAGCCAAGGCGCGTCGGTCGTCAGCACTTAACTGCTCCGCCGCTGCGCGGCGCTTGGCTCGCCAGGCGACGTCATTGCCGTCTACCCACAGGTAGACGATGTCTATCGGAAACTCAGTGTGCATCGATCAAGCGAGATTTTTATTGAGCCGCTGATGTTAGCCTTAAATGCCTGAATTTGCCGCCAAAGTCATACGCAGGTCACAAATGGGGCTAGGCTTTGACCGCACTGCTAGCCCGTGCATTGGCAGGCTGCTGGCGAGTTCGTCAAGCAGCTGGCAATAATTGGGAATGTTAATTTCTACCGAACAAGCCCCCACCGCCACTTGCCAAACCATGACTGTCTTTCACGACGGCGCCTGCCCATTGTGCCGCCGGGAAATCGCGGTTTACCGGGGCCTACAGCCGGTTGCTCCAGGCCATGTGCTCGAATTTTTTGATGTGAGCAGATCTGGTGCGACGCTGCCAGCGGGCGGCTCGCAAAGTGCCTTCATGGCAAGGTTTCACGTGCGTCGCTTCGATGGCGTGATGCTCAGCGGTGCGGCAGCTTTTGTGGCTTTGTGGGCAACTTTGCCTGGCTGGCGCTACCTGGCTTGGTTGGCTCGCTTTCCAGGCGCGACGCCTTTGCTCGAACTGGTTTATCGAGGATTTTTAAAAATAAGGCCGCAGATGCAAGGCGTTGCTAAGGCATTTGAAGCGCCTCGGATTTCACAAGAGTTGGCGGGCGACTTGCGCTCAGACCATGCAGGTGAGACCGGCGCGGTGTGGATTTACCACGGCCTGCTGGCTGCGTCGCGCGATGTAGGCGTGCGCGAATTTGCCCGTCGCCACCGCACCACGGAGCAAGGCCATTTGAACAAGATTGAAGCCGTGCTGCCCTGGCCGCAGCGCAGCCGTTTGCTGCCCGGCTGGCGTGTGGCGGGCTTTTTAACCGGCGCGCTGCCCGCACTGTTCGGCCCACGCGCCGTGTACGCCACGATCGCTGCGGTCGAGACCTTTGTAGACCAACATTACCAGCACCAAATTGACAAGCTGCAAAACCGGCCTGAGCATGCCGCGCTGCTTGAGTTGCTGCTGCAATGCCAGCAAGAGGAGTGCGAGCACCGCGACGAAGCAATCGCTTTGGGCGGCCAGCCGCCGGGGTGGCTGCTGCGCGCTTGGTGCGCCGTGGTGGGCGGCGGCTCTGCGCTTGCAGTTGGGCTGGCGCGCAGACTGTAGTGGCTTTTAAAACGTTTGTACGCTACGGTTTCAGGAGCTGCTAGCGCCCTGTTTACTTGGCCTACAGCACTATTTTTCATCTAGAATTTGGGCATCCCCTTCATCCCGCCCATTTTTTTCATCATCTTCATCATCCCGCTGCCCTTCATCTTCTTCATCATGCTCTGCATCTGTTCAAACTCGTTGAGCAAGCGATTTACCTCCTGAACCTGAACGCCTGAACCCATGGCAATGCGTTTTTTACGGGTCGCCTTGATCAACTCGGGGCTGCGGCGCTCTAGTGGGGTCATGCTTTGAATGATGCCCTCCTTGCGTTTGATGTCTTTTTCGGCTTTGCCCATATCAACTTGACCAGCCTTGGCAGCCATTTGGGCGGGGAGTTTTTCCATCAGGCTGGCCAGACCGCCCATGTTTTTCATTTGCTGCAGTTGGCTTAAAAAGTCTTCAAGGTCAAAGCCGCTACCTGACTTGAGCTTGGCCGCCAGCTTTTGGGCGGCTGCCACGTCAACGCCGGCGGTGACTTGCTCAACCAGCGCGACGATGTCGCCCATGCCCAAAATGCGCCCGGCGTGACGTTCAGCGTCAAATACCTCCAAGCCGTCCAGCTTTTCACTCGTTCCGGCAAACTTGATGGGTGCGCCAGTGATTTGCCGCACGCTCAGGGCTGCACCACCGCGTGAGTCACCGTCAAGCTTGGTCAGAATAATGCCGGTCAGTGGCAATGCGTCCTTGAAGGCTTTGGCGGTGTTGACGGCGTCCTGGCCCTGCATGGCATCGACCACAAACAGCGTCTCGACTGGGTTGAGCACCGCATGCAGTTCTTTGATCTCGGCCATCAATGCTTCGTCAATGGCCAGGCGGCCCGCCGTATCGACCAGCAGCACGTCAAAGAAGTGGCGCTTGGCGTAGTCAATCGCAGCGCGCGCAATATCGACTGGCTTTTGGTCGGGTGTGCTGGGGAACCATTCGGCCCCGGCTTGCGCAGTGACGGTTTTAAGCTGCTCAATGGCGGCAGGGCGATACACGTCGCCAGATACCGTCAGCACTTTTTTCTTGCGCTTTTCAATCAGGTGTTTGGCCAGCTTGGCAGTGGTGGTGGTTTTACCTGCGCCTTGCAGGCCAGCCATCAAAATCACGGCGGGAGGTTGCGCCGCCAAGTTGATGTCACTGACACCCTCGCCCATCGTGGCGGCGAGCTCTTTGCTGACGATGCTGACCAGTACCTGCCCGGGTTGCAGTGAGCCCATGACTTCAACGCCCAGCGCTTTGTCTTTCACCCTGGCGATAAAGTCGCGCACAACGGGCAAAGCCACGTCGGCCTCCAGCAAAGCCATGCGCACTTCACGCAGCATGTCTTGCACGTTGGTCTCGGTGATGCGGGCCTGGCCACGCATTTCCTTGACGAGGCGGGAGAGTTTGTCGGTTAGGGCTGAGGCCATTGAGTTGGCTCCGGGGCGGTGGAGCAGTTAAAAAGACAAAAAAGGCGTAGAAAGGCAGTAAAGAGCGAAAGGGGAACGTTAGCGGTGAACGCTGACTAAAGGCTAAACTCTGGGCATGATTTTAGCGATGAGTCAATGGTGGGGTGAATTGCTGGCGGCGGGCGCGTTTGTCTGCTATGGGCTGGCCGCTTTTGCCAACCGGCGTATGGCACCTGACATGCTGCGACTGGTGCTGTTCGCGGGCTGGGTACTCCACGGTTTGATGCTGGCCGAGGGCTTGCTGGGCGAGTCGCAGCGCTTTGGCTTTGCGCCGGCGTTGTCAACCACCGTCTGGCTGGTGTTGGCAGTGTATGCCGTTGAAAGCCGCCTGCTACCGCAATTACAGGCGCAATGGGCACTTGCCGGGTTAGGCGCAGCCTCGGTACTGCTGGCAGAGATTTTTCAGGGCTCCAGCTACTCGCACATGGCCACTGTTTGGCTGCCGCTGCACTGGGCTTTTGGCATTGCGTCTTATGGCCTGTTTGCTGCGGCCGTGGCACACGGTTGGTTGATGCAGCGCTCAGAACGGGCCATGCGCGCGGGCGCGCAAAGTGCGGCGGGCGTGCCTTTGATGACGCTGGAGCGTTTGACGTTTCGTTTTGTTGAGGCAGGTTTCGTGCTGCTGTCGGCTACGCTGCTGGTGGGTTGGCTGTTTGCTGAGCAGTTGTACGGGCCGGGCTTGGCCTGGAAGTGGAACCACAAAACGATTTTTTCAGTGCTGGCCTGGCTGACCTTTGCGGGTCTCTTATTAGGCCGCGCGCGATTGGGTTGGCGCGGCTTGCGGGCAGTACGGGTGCTGTACGCTGGCAGCGGCCTGTTGCTGCTCGGCTACGCAGGTTCAAGGTTTGTGCTGGAAGTTGTTTTAAATCGCGCCTAAATTTGTCTGCAGCAAAAACCTATGAAATACGCTTTAGTTTTTGCCTTGGTCGGCCTGATTTTTTGGTTTTGGCGCAGTCAGCGCCTAAGCCGCAAAAACAATAACGGCGGTCAAGGTAATGCAGCCGTTGATCGCAAATCGCCTGCTGTTAGCCAAGCCACTGAAATCGTGGCCTGTAGTGTTTGTCGCCTGCACCTGCCGCGCCATGATGCGCTGCCAGGGCAAAACGGCCTGTATTGTTCTGAGGCGCACAAGCAACTGGCAGGCGACTGAGCGCTATGTTTGGCACAGCATGCGTTGTTGGTAAGCACGGTGTGAGCGGTTTGTAAGCCATGCAACGTCCATCGCCTTCATGGTTTGGCGGGCTTGAAAGCCTGGACAGCAACTGGGCCGCCGAGCCAAGGCAAAGTTCTTTCGGAAGGTTATGGCGTGCTTTCATGACGGCGCGCATCACTATTGCCACAGTTTTGGTGGCCTTGCAAACCTTTATCTACGCGCTCGGAACTGGCAGCAATGGCTGGTCTATTGCGGTGTGCATTGCCTACCTGCTGGCCACCGTCATGGTGCGGTTGCTGACCCAACCCAAACCACCTGGCCGCACGTTTGACATTCAGTGGATGCTGACAGTTGGCGTGGATGTGGTGGTTTTTTCATGGCTTAATTTTTTGCCGACTGGCGGGCTGAATTACACGCCTTTGTTTGCCCTGCCGGTACTGCTTGCGTCGGTACTCGGTCCGATTCTGCTGGCCCTTGGCACAGCTGCCAGTGTGACGTTGCTGCTGCTGCTGCAGGCATGGTCGATGTCACTTGAAGTGACGGGCGATTCAGCGGCCCGGTTTTTACAAGCCAGCCTGAGCGGGAGCGGTTTTTTTGCGGTGGCGCTTTTAGCCAATCAATTGGCGTTGCGCCTGGCCCGGGAAGAGCGGTCAGCCAAAGCTAGCCAGCAGATGGCACGCATGCAAACACAGGTCAATGAGCTGGTCATTGAAACGCTGACCGATGGCGTGCTGGTGGTAGACGCGAACGGAATTGTGCGGTCAGCCAACCCAGCGGCAAGGCGCTTGCTGGCAACTGGTCAAACCCCACGTAGCGCCCCATTTGTACTGGCGACACAAGCAGCCTGCCAGCCGTTGGTGGACATCATGCGCCAAACTTTTAGCGACAAGCAACCGCAAAGCGCTGACGTGACGTTCATTCAGCAAGGCAAAAATCTACAGCAACTGCATGTCCGCACTCGGCTGGCAGCGGCGCAAGGCAACGTAGACGAAGCACTGTGCGTGATGTTTCTTGAAGATTTGCGTGAAATGCAGGCCCAAGTACGGGTGGCCAAAATGGCAGCGATGGGCCGAATGTCTGCCGCAGTCGCGCATGAAATCCGAAACCCGTTGGCGGCCATTTCGCAAGCGAACGCCTTGCTCGAGGAGGATTTAAAAGACCCAGCGCACAAACAACTGACGACAATGGTCAGGCAAAACGCACAGCGGCTGGCAAAAATTGTTGATGACGTTTTGAACATCTCGCGAGTTCAAGTGCTTCGGCCTGAAGAGCACGGCACAGCCTTGATGCTGGACGAAGTGACCGCGCGAATAGCCACTGACTGGATCCAGCAAACAGCAACTGGCGGGAGAGTACGCATCTCACTGACTGCGGCATCGGTCTGCGTTGTGTTCGATCCTGAGCACCTGCGCCGCCTGATGGTCAATCTATTGGACAACGCTTTACGTTATGCCAGTCAATCCAGCGGCGCGATAAAAATCATTACTGTCATACCGCCCGACGGACAGGTCAGGCTGTCAGTGTGGAGCGACGGCTCCCCGCTTGAAAAAACGGTGCAAGCGCATTTATTTGAGCCTTTTTTCACGTCTGAAAGCCGCTCCAGCGGCTTGGGCTTGTATATTTGTCGAGAGCTGTGCGAGCGCTATGGTGCCCTGATTGGCTACCAGCGAACGCCGAGCGGCCCTATTGACGGCAACGAATTTTTTGTGACTTTTAAATCAGCAAATACTCAACTTACCGCAACAACACCTGACGACCTATTTGCCTGAACGTTATGTTGCCCAACCCCAGCACACCCACCCCACAACCTGCCCGCATTCTGGTGATTGACGACGAACCTGATTTGCGAACGCTGTACGAGCTGACCTTGCTAAGGGAGGGTTACCGGGTAGACGCCGCTGGCGACCTGGCTCAAGCTCGCCAACAATTGCTGGATCATCAATTTGACGCCGTCATCACCGACATGCGTCTGCCGGACGGCTTGGGCTTGGAACTGCTGCGCGAACTGGTTGCTCAGCAACGTTCTGAGCGTTGCGTGGTTATCACGGCGCACGGCTCTGCAGAAAATGCGGTGGAAGCTTTAAAGGCAGGCGCCTTTGACTACCTGACTAAACCGGTTGATTTAAAACAGTTTCGCAGCGTTGTCGCGTCCGCCATACAGGGCGCAAAAGCTGTTGCTGAGCTGGCCGCACCGCTTGGCAGGCAAGCGCATGCAGAGACGGTCAAACGCACAGCAACACCTTCAAAACTCAAGACAGATCAGGCCGCGACAGCGCTTGACCGATTGGTTGGAAACTCGGCAGCTATGCAGGCCGTCAAGTCGCGTGTTGCCAAAGTGGCCGGTAGCATGGCGCCAGTTTTGATACAGGGTGAATCAGGCACAGGTAAAGAGCTGGTTGCCAGAGCGGTGCACGACTGTAGTCACCGCGCAAACGGCCCGTTTGTAGCGGTCAATTGCGGCGCAATTCCTGAAAATTTGCTGGAGGCAGAGTTTTTTGGAGCACGCAAAGGGGCTTACACCGGGTCTACCCAGGACCGTCTGGGGTATTTTCAAGCTGCAAAAGGCGGCACGCTGTTTTTGGACGAAATTGGTGATTTGCCGCTGACCATGCAATCCAAGTTACTGCGCGCGATTCAAGAGCGCGTGGTCAGGCCGCTAGGTTCTTCGCAAGAAGACATGGTCGATGTCCGAGTGGTCAGCGCATCGCACAAAGAGCTCGGCGAAGAAGTGTTGTCCAAGCGCTTTCGCCAGGATTTGTACTACAGGATCAACGTTATTGTGATTGGCATACCGCCCTTGCGCGAGCGTCCTGAAGACTTGCCCGAGCTGTGTGAAGCGTTGCTAGCGCGGATTTGCAAAGAGTCGGGCTTTGAGGTTCCGCGCCTGGCAGAGTCAGTGTTGCAGCAATTGCAATCTTATGTCTTTCATGGCAACGTGCGCGAGCTTGAAAACATTTTGCACCGCGCTGTGGCGCTGAGTGATGGCGGGGACCTGCAACTGGACATGCCGGGGCAGCAGCCTCAAGTATTGCCAGGCATCACTGAAACACCGGTGTTGCTGCTTCCGGACAACTTGCAAGATTATCTGGATTCGCAAGAGCGTGACATTTTGAGTCGGGTGCTGCATGACACCCGCTACAACCGCACCGCGGCCGCCGCGAAATTGGGCATGAGTCTGCGGCAGATTCGCTACCGCATTGCACGGCTGAATATCGCCATGCCAGACGGTGACACGCAAGCAGAACCTAACGACGGTGCAGATGACTCATCTTGAAGCCGCACCGGCGGCAACGCTGTGGCAGGGCGGCTGGTATCGCTACGCACGAGCTCTTGCGTCCCCCAACCACGGGCCACGACCAGCTGCAGCGCACATTGATTTGATCGTCATGCATTCCATCAGTTTGCCGCCAGGCGAATACGGCAACCATCACGTGCAATGCCTGTTTACCAACCAGCTGGATTGGGAGGCGCACCCTTACTTTCAAAGCATTCGCGGTTTGCAGGTGTCAAGCCACTTTTTCATCAGCCGAACGGGCGAGTTGTGGCAGTTCGTCAGCGGCGATGACCGTGCCTGGCATGCTGGGCAGTCCAGCCATCGGGGCCGCAGCAATTGCAACGACGACTCGATAGGCATCGAGCTCGAAGGGCTGGAAGGCATGATGTTTGAGGCTGCACAGTACGAGACGCTGACGGCGTTGTGTAGCGCCCTGATAACGCAGTACCCCATTGCCCATGTAGCCGGACACGAGCACATCGCGCCTGGTCGTAAAGCCGATCCGGGACCAGGCTTTGACTGGTTGCTACTTCAACGCAGCCTGGGCCTTGCCGACAAATTCTTACCAAAAATATAAGTCGGTGAGGCCTGAACTGTTGCGGGTCACTGGCCAGATAGACAAATCGTTCGGCAAGCCGCATGAATGCTGATGTTTTAATGCATCCGCTTGGCAGCAAACGGCCTGCCACAACTATTGCTCTGCGGCCACGCGTCCCGACTTTGAGGGTCAGCCATCGCTATGTTGAAAATTCACATTAAAAACACTACCGGTAGTGCTTGAATTCCTTTCAGACCCTAGGTATAGTGTGTTTAATAGTTTAGGTTTGATGCGTTGAAGCGGTTCATTGAGCCACCCGCAGCCAGTTATTGGTTCTCGCAAATTTGATTTGCGATGATTTTAATTGTTGGGTCATGATCACAAGTCATGCAGATGGACTCGGTAGAAGTTCACGTCAGACCAAGCGAGCAAGCAATGTCGAAAAATTTATAAAACAAGCCGAGAGGACGCCCATGCAAACGACGCAAAATATCACCCCACTGACAAGCAGCACGCCTACTTTCACAGTCGGCAACTACAGCCAGCCAGCCGCCGCAACCAATCCGTTCAGCAACTACCAAATCATCCGCCGCAATGGCGCGGTGGTGCCTTTTGAGCCGAACAAAA
>JAYWFR010000018.1:0-6328 GCA_043778695.1 Polaromonas sp.
CGCGTGGCTCAGGTCGTCAGCATCGGCATCACTTAGCGGGCCAATGCGCGCAATCACGCCGGCGTTGTTGACCAGCGTTGCGCTAACAAAACTACTTCCAGTTTGCTCACGCAGCCATTGCTCTAACCGCGCGCTGGTACGTGCGCCCAAAGCCAGGTCTTGCGCCCATTGCAGCAAGGTCACGTCTGCCTGTTTAGCCTGAACCGCAAGCATTTCATTGATGCTGCGCGAAATGCAAAGCACCGTATTGCCTGGTTGAAGCAATTGACTGGCCATGGCCAGCCCCATGCCGCGTGATGCGCCGGTGACGATAAAAAGATGTTGATTCATGATGATGGGTAAGACGATTCAAGAGGCTACAAAAATAGGAAAGCGCGCCTTCCAGCCCTGACTTGCAGGCGCAAATGGAACCGTCAACGCGGCACGGTCGGCTTCGTTCAACTTGCGCCACAGGAAGTCCTGCGCATTGCCAGCGTCACCGGCCACATAAAGCTGCGTCGTCAGCAACTCGCGCTGGCCGAGCTTGACCTTGACGTGAATGTGCGGTGCGCGTCCGCCGTAGGGCGCTGGCCTGAGGGCGCGAAAACGATAACTGCCGTCACTGCCCACGGTCACGCGGCCAAAGCCTTGAAAGCGTGGGTCTGCCTTGCCGCCGTCAGCCGGGTGATGGTAGTGGCCGTCGTTGTCGCACTGCCATATTTCAACCACCGCGCCTGCAACGGGCTTGCCCGCCAGGTCGCTGATGTTTCCTTCTACCCACGTGCTTTGGCCCTTGGGGTAGTTTTGGTTGCCGTTGCGCAACAGGTCAAAGTCGGAGTCTTTCGGTAAGGTAGCGGGGTAATACGGCCCCTCTGTTTGAGAGGGAGTAGCGCGCATGGCAAGTATTGCCTGCGCGCTCGCGTCCAGCCAAAGGGCGGGCACAGCAACGAGCGCTGCGGTGAGGGTGCGGCGAAGTGGGTTGTGCGGTGTAGGCATGATTCATTCCAATCTGTCTGGTTGAGACCTTGTGGCGAGCGCTGAGGTTCCTAAAAGCTGGGGGCGTTTTCAAAAACCATGTCTTCGCCGCTTTCAGGATGCAAAAACTGCAAGGCACTGGCGTGCAGTAACAAACGAGCGGCCATTGCCTTGACGCCAGCCGGTGCGTACAGCGAATCACCCAATATCGGATGCCTAAGTGCAGACAAGTGCACGCGTAATTGGTGAGAACGCCCTGTGATGGGTTCAAGCTCTACCCGGGTAGAGTTTGTATGAGCGTCGTAGTGCAAAGCGCGCCAACGGGTTTGGCTGGATTTGCCGTCTGCATGAATGATGCGCAGCGGCCTGTTAGGCCAGTCAAGGGCAATTGGCAGGTCAATCAGTTGCCAGCTTTCATGGCGGCTCATCTGCCCGCTAACCACAGCCACATAGCGTTTGTGAATGGCGCGAGTTTCAAACCGGTTTGAGAGCGCAGTTTGCATGGCTGGCCCGCGTGCCATCAACATCAAACCAGACGTGGCCATGTCCAGCCTGTGGACGATCAAGGCATCGGCAAAAATAACTTGCACGCGAGCACTCAGGCAGTCTTTTTTGTCAGCACCTTTGCCGGGGACGGACAGCAAGCCGTGGGGTTTGTTCAACACCAGCAGATGAGCGTCTGCATAGATCGTTACAAACCCAGTGTCGGTATCAGTCACCTGATGCTTTGGGCTTGCGTGGCGGAAAGTTGTGCACCGTGGGGCTGCCTCGTTTGATGTCACGCAACATGAAGAGGTATAGCCCTTCTACCTTGTCACGCGCCCATGGTGTTTTGCGTAAAAACTTCAAGCTCGACGCTACGCTGGGGTCGCTTTGAAAGCAGCGAATCGCAACGCGTTGACCCAGCTCATCCCAGCCGTAATGTACCGACAAGGCAGTCACAACCACCTCTAATGTGACACCTTGTAGCGGATCAGCGTTTGGTAGATCAGCCACCAAATCACTTGTTCTTCAACTTACCGCGCAGCGGCACCTGCGTGACGACGGTAGGGCGCACTGCGTCGGGCGACACAGACTTCGGTGGTGACGTGTCTTTTTTTGGTTTTTTGACCATCTTGCCGCTGTTTTGTTGACCTTTTGCCATAGCGTTCTCCTTCAATTGAAAACCATAATTATCAATGCAACTTGATGCGCGGACGGTGCGCGCGATCAATCAATTCAGACATTGTGACGAGTGCGGTTTTTTTAACGCCGCCAAGAGCCAATTGGTGCTGTTTGTGCAGTGCCCAATACATGAATTTGGCAATCTGGCCTTCAACAAAAAAGCTGCCTTTGCTCAAGCTGCCCATCAGCGAGCCAACCGACGAGTATTCAGCCAGCGACACCAGGGAGCCCTGATCGGTATACACAAACGGTTTAACAGTCTTGCCTGCCATCAGTTGCGGCAGGGCTTTGACCAAATACATTGCCTGTTGGTAGGCCGACTGGGCACGTGGTGGCACCCAGCTGCCGTCAGGCTGCTGGCAGGCTGCGCAGTCGCCGAAGGCATAAATGCTGGCATCTCGGCTGCTTTGCAGATTCCCGTTGACCATCAATTGGTTGAGCCGATTGACCTCCAGTGGCTGGTCGCCGCCTAACGTGTTCAAAAAATCAGCCGCTTTGACGCCCGCCGCCCAAACGGTCAGGGTGGACTCAATCACCTTGCCGCTGGCCATTTTCAAGCTGTCTTCAGTCACCTCGACGACCTTTTCACTGGTGAAAACATCGATACCCAGCTTGCGCAATTCAGTTTCAGCCGCCTGACCCAACCGCTCGGGCAGTTGTGCCAACAGCCGCGGCCCGGCCTCGACGAGGACAATTTGCAGGTCTTTTTCAGGATCAATATTTTCAAAGCCATAGTTCCCCATGATCCGCGCAGCCGAATGCAGCTCCGCCGCTAGCTCAACGCCCGTCGCGCCGCCCCCCACGATGGTGACGGTAAGCATGCTTTTGCCCGGGACACGCGGCAAAGTTTGCGCGCGCAGGCAAGCGTTGACCAACCGCGCATTGAAGTATTTGGCGGCTGCGGGGCTGTCAAGTTTGATGGTGTGATCGGCCGCGCCTAGCGTGCCAAAGTCGTTGGTTTGGCTGCCCACCGCAATGATGAGTGTGTCGTAGCTCAGCGACTGAGCCGGTGTAATTTCTCGGCGTGCAGCATCAAAGCTGGCTGCCAATTGCACGGTTTTGTTGGCACGGTCAACGCCTGTCAGACTGCCCAGACGAAATTTGAAATGGTTCCAGCGAGCTTGAGCCAGGTACTCGATTTCTTCGGCGTGGGTGTCAAAGCTTCCGGCTGCCAGCTGGTGAAACAATGGCTTCCACACATGCGTGCGGGCGCTGTCAACCAGTGTGATGCTGGCTTGTTTTTTTTTGCCTAGGCGCTTGCCTAGCTGGGTAGCCAGAGCTAAGCCTCCAGCTCCACCCCCAATGATGACGATACGTTGCATAAAACCCTCAGTAAGTTGTGCTTATATTAACGTTGACTGGTGCGGCAGCTACCGCGCTCCATTGGCCCGAATGCGGTTCACATCAAACGCTGACACCCCGGGTGCCTGGTTGCCCCAGCTGCTGCGGATGTGCGTGAGCACCTCGGCGACATCAGCGTCAGTGAGCACCAGCACAAAAGGCGGCATACCGAACGGGCGCGGGTTGCCGTGGGTAGCGGGCGCGTAGCCACCGTTTAGCACCACCTGTACCAGGTTGGCTGTTTGCGGCGTCGCTACTGCCCGGTTGCCTGCCAGGGCGGGGTAAGCGTTGGGCATGCCTTGGCCGTTCTCGCCGTGGCATTGTGCGCAGTGCTGTTCGTACAGCTTGCTGCCGCGCTCTGAAGTTTGGCCCGGCGTTGTGGGTAGCGGTGTGGCGGCAGCTGCTGGCAGTGCTTTTAAATACACCGCCATTGCGTTTAAGTCGGCATCGCTCCAGTGCTGCGTGCTGCCCAGTACCACCTCGGCCATCGGACCATTGACGGATGCTTGCGGCGCTATGCCAGTTTTAAACAAAGTCTTGATGTCGTCTATGCGCCAGTCCTGCAAGCCTGCTTCTTGTGTCGTAACCAGCGAGGGTGCATACCAGTTTTGCACCGGGATCAAACCGCCTGCAAGGTTCAGCCCATCTGTGGCACCCAGCGCATTGCGCGCCGCGTGGCAAGCGCTGCAATGGCCCAAGCCTTCGGTCAGGTAGGCGCCGCGGTTCCAGTCGATGCTTTGGCGGGTATCCGCCTGATAGTTGCCAGGCTTGAAATACAGCGCTCGCCACACCGCCAGTGCGGCTTGCGAGTTGAAGGGAAAGCGCACTGCATCCGCTTGGTTGGCTTGATTCGCCGCAGGCAAACTTTTCAGATACGCAAACAGCGCATCTGAATCATCCCGCGTCACCAATGTGTAGCTGGTGTACGGGAAAGCCGGGTACAGCAAGCGCCCGTCCTTGGAGCGGCCGTGGTGCATGGCCCGCCAAAACTCAGCCCGCGACCAGCTACCAATGCCGTTGGCCGCATCCGGCGTCAGGTTAGACGCATACACGCTGCCAAACGGCGTTTGAATTGCCAGGCCCCCCGCATACGGCTGGCCACCGCGCGCAGTGTGGCAGCCTGCGCAGTTGCCAACTTGAGCCAGATACGCGCCGCGCTGTGCTGTGCTGGTAGTTGCCAAGGGTGAGTTGATGAGTGCATCGCCGCGCGTGTTCAGCCACCAAATCGCCACTGCCGTAACCGTCAGCAAACCGCAAAGGGCAGCGAGCAGTTTGAACAACTTG
This sequence comes from Polaromonas sp., assembly GCA_043778695.1. Lineage (GTDB taxonomy): Bacteria > Pseudomonadota > Gammaproteobacteria > Burkholderiales > Burkholderiaceae_C > Polaromonas. Next base: position 4,744 of record JAYWFR010000018.1, read on the forward strand.
CTCATGGCTTGGCCGCGCTGCCGCAGCTGACGGCTGCTTGCCCCGCAGCCAGCGGCGGCGCGATCGCGGCAGGTTTGGTACTGGCGGGCAGCACTTGCGCCACCAAATAGCTGCTGGCCGCGTTGATGTCGTCATCTGTCAGGAGGGCCACCACGGCCTTCATACAGTCGGGCGCATGGGCGCGGCGCTTGCCAGCCTTCCAAGCGCCCAGTTGCGCATTCAGATAGTCGCGCGGCAGGCCCAGCAGGCCGGGCACATTGGGCGCTACCCCTGTCATGGTGCTGCCGTGGCATTGCACACATGCTGGTATGCCGCGAGACGGTTCGCCGCTGAGCACCAATTGTTTTCCGCGAGCCAGCACAACCGCAGATGCTCCGGTGGCTAAGGGGCTGGGGTAGGGCACTTCCAGGCTAGCAAAGTGCTGCGCCATCTCCATCAGGTAACTATCCGTCAGTGGCGCGATGAGCTGTGTCATCAACGCGTAGTGGCGTTTGCCTTCCCTAAAATTGACGAGCTGGTTGTACAAGTACCCTGCAGGCTTGCCAGCCAGCCGGGGGTAGTAGCCGTCAGGCGCAGCGCGGCCCTGCGGGCCGTGGCAAGCCGTGCAGGCCAGCGTGCGCTGGGCCATGTCGTCTTTAAAGCTGGGTGCTGCGCTGGCGTTGACGGTGGTCGCTGCCAGCCACACCACGCCGAGGGCAGTCAGCCACTGTGTGAACGAGATGTGTATGGGAGTCGTGGTCATAAAAGGTTGACCAGCACGCGTGTTGGACCAATGAATTTTGCCTCAAGCCGCTTTTTTGTCGTGCTCAGGCTGTAAAAAGCCCTTTTCGCGATTAATTTGCCATTTTAGAGAAGTTTTAGGCCTGTAGCCCACGTAATTATTGCGCTAGCAGCTACTGATTTAATAGTAAGCGCCAGACGGCTAGATGGTCGCAAGCCTACAGCCCACAGCCTAGATCCCATAGCTCAGATTCGATAGCCGACAACCCTGATTCCATGGCCCACAGCGCAGATTACACAGCCCATTGGTGATTCGTTCACTTTGCCCACGCGGATTGACGCTCTGATGTCGGGAGATTTGACAGTGGTGACTTAATTTGCACGCAGCTTGACACCGCGTGATCTGGTCAACGCAAACATCGACTTTGAGCAGCTTGCAACAGTGACTGCCAGCCCGGCAAAAGCCTGCACAGGATGTTGTCACCCACGAGTAAGAGAGCGCTTTGTCGCTCGAGCAACTTGCCTAGTTTCAATGTTCTCCCGTGTTCGCGTCGAAACTCGACTCATCTACGCCGATGACAAGTGCGCATACTTCTCGCACACAATTCAAGCCAAAGGTACTCTGGCAGCAGATGTGCTGGTGAAAATGAAGTTCAAGAAGGGCCGCGTTACCGTGACGCCGCGAACATTTCTTCCTGTGCACTTTGCAAGCATTCCGGCGACGGTCCAACGCTTTGAGTCCGCGCTGGCGGCGCGCTGAAGTCTACGAATTTCGTGAAGCGAATACTCCTCTGGGCAGACTCTGAAGTCAAACGTTGAAGAGTAAGTCATCGCCTCGGTATCGATGCCGAACAGATATTGCATC
>JAYWFR010000019.1:0-14944 GCA_043778695.1 Polaromonas sp.
GGTGGACATGGTGACGGCTTGCTGCATCCGTTACGCCACTGCTGACGCCTTCTTTTGCATTCAAGAAATCAATATCGGCATGGTCGCTGATGTGGGCACGCTGCAGCGCCTGCCCAAGCTGATCCCCGAGGCGATTGTTAAAGAGTACGCCTACACCGGGCGGCGTTTGCCAGCTGCCAAAGCCTTGGCTTACGGCTTGGTCAATGAGGTGTTTGAGTCTCCCGTCGTCATGCTGGCCGCTGCTATGCAAACCGCCGCCGAGATTGCCAGCAAACCGCCAGTGGCGATTTGGGGCACCAAGCAAGCAATCCACTACACGCGCGACCACAGCACCGAGGACGCGTTAAAACAAATGGGCTGGTTGCAAGCAGGCATCTGGAGCAATGCCCATGTGCGCGAGGCGGTGAGCGCCATGCAGCAAAAACGCGCAGGAGAATTTCCGCCTCTGGCCGCGCTGGTGCCGTTTAAAGACTTTCACAACGCCGAGTAGTTTGAAAACGAAGCTGAGCCTTTACCTGCAGCTGATCCGCTGGGACCGCCCCGCAGGCTGGCTGCTGCTGCTGTGGCCCACGCTGTCGGCGCTGTGGCTAGCGTCGCACGGGTTTCCGGGATGGCATCTGTTGATTGTTTTTACACTCGGAACGTTTTTAATGCGCAGCGCAGGTTGCTGCTTGAACGACGTGGCCGACCGTGACTTTGACAAACACGTCAAGCGCACCGCGCAGCGGCCCGTGACCAGCGGCAAGCTGAGCAGCCGCGAGGCGCTGGCTGTGGGCGCTGTGTTGGCACTCCTTGCGTTCGGCTTGGTTTTAACGACCAACGTCACCGCCATCACCTGGTCATTTGCCGCACTGGGCATCGCCATCGTCTACCCGTTTGCCAAGCGCTACGTGGCCGTGCCGCAAGCGGTGTTAGGCGTGGCGTTTAGCTTTGGCATCCCGATGGCGTTTGCCGCCGTGCAGTCGCGGGTGCCGCCGCTGGCCTGGCTGCTACTGCTGGGCAACTTGTTTTGGGTGATTGCTTATGACACCGAATACGCCATGGTTGACCGCGACGACGACTTAAAAATCGGCATGAAAACGTCGGCGATTACCTTTGGGCGGTTTGACGTGCTGGCGGTGCTGGCGAGCTACGTTTTATACCTGTTTATATGGCTAAATGTGCTTATAGCCCAATTAAATGTTGCGCAACCAGCTATTTATTTGATAGCTATTGGTTTGGCTTTCAGCCAAGCTGTATGGCATGTCTGGCTCATCCGCAAGCGCCAGCGTGACGACTGCTTCAAGGCATTTCGGCTGAACCACTGGCTAGGGTTCACCGTGTTTGCGGGTGTTGCTGTGTCCTATGCTGTTGCTTAGAAGCATCGCCGGTTAAATGCGAAAAGCCCGCTACTGCGGGCTTTTTAAAGTCAAGCCGCTTGCGCGGGCTTGGCTGATTACGCTGGCTTTTTAGCCATTTTTGCTTTGCGCTTGGATTTCTTTGACTTTTTAGCTGGCATGGCTTTTTGAGCAGCGGCTGGAGCAGCAGCAGGTGCGGCGGCTGGAGCAGCAGCAGGTGCGGCCATAGGGGCGCCAGCGTGTGAAGCGGCTTGAGCGGTAGACACAGCAACCAAAGGCATTGCCAAAACAGCGGCAGTTGCCAGGGCGGAGAGTAATTTGTTCATGATGTTTCCTTGAAGTGATTAATTTGACTTTTGATGTTTGGTTTTTTTGCGTAAACACCCGATTCTTCAAAAATAAGGCAATTTCCACATTAAAACCCCTCTATAACGCAGCAGCACTCATTCAGGTTGACACGCCGCTGCACTTTTCAGCGTCAAGCCTTGCCAAACTCCTCACCCATCTGCTCTGCCCGCATTTGCGCTGCGTGCATGGCGCTGATAAACAGCGCCTTTACGTTGTTTTGTTCCATCGAGGCGATAGCCGCGTAAGTCGTGCCGCCTTTGGATGTGACGCGGGAGCGCAAAATTTCAATCGGCTCGGTCGACTTTTTGGCCAATGCGGCAGAGCCCACAAAGGTGGCAACCGCCAGCTTGTGCGCTTGCTCGCGCGTCAAACCCATGGCCACACCGGCATCAATCATGGCTTCAATGAAGTAAAAAACGTAGGCTGGACCCGAGCCCGACAGGGCGGTGACAGCGTCCAGTTGACTTTCGTCGTCCAGCCAGATTCGGTCGCCAGTGGTTTTGATGACCCGGTCCACCATGGTGCGGCCTGCGCTTGACACGGCGGGCCGCGCAAACAGTGCCGTCATTCCCTTGCCAATCAGCGCTGGCGTGTTGGGCATGGCGCGCACCACATGCTCCGTGCCCAGCCAGTGCGCAATGCTGCCGGACGTGATGCCCGCAGCTACGCTCAGGTGCAGCGCCGTTTTGGTGTGAAAGCGGGTTTGCAATGCCGCTTCTTTGAAGGTTTGCGGCTTGACCGCCCACACCACCAGGGCGGCGCTGGCCAGCTGCGCGCCGGGCACAGCGTGCACATTCAGGCCCGACTGCACGCCAAACTGTTCGCTCAATTTGGCACGTTGTGCGGCAACCGGCTCAACCACCTGAATGCTGTTGGGGCTCGCGCCGCGCTTGATCAGCCCACCAATAATGGCGCTGGCCATGTTGCCGCCGCCAATGAAGGCGATGTTGTCGTGGTGTGTCGTCATGGTGATCATTGTAAAAACGCAGAAGCAAAAAATTAGTGTGATCTGCTGCGGGTGAAAGTTTATGCGCCAATGTTATCTGGGCGAGGTGACTTGGGGAAGATGCCAGTGCAAACGACGCGCGCTATGCGTTAGCCTTGAAGCCATGCGCTATATCCTTTCCCTCGACCAAGGCACCACCTCATCCCGCGCCATGCTGTTTGACCACGCGGGGTCAGTCGCTGCAGTTAGCCAAGTTGAATTCGCCCAAATCTTCCCGCAGCCGGGCTGGGTAGAGCACGACGCGCTTGAAATTTGGCACAGTCAACTAAAAGTAGCTCGAAATTGCTTAAAAATTGCGTTAGATGGGTCTGTAGCCCATATAAATAAAGCACTAGCAGCTCCTGATTTAGTAGCGACTAGACAACCTGAAATACTCGCTATTGGCATCACCAACCAGCGAGAAACCACTGTGCTGTGGGACAGGCAAACCGGCCTGCCGCTGGCCAACGCCATCGTCTGGCAAGACCGCCGCACAGCAGCGCGCTGTAACGAGCTGCGCAGCCAAGGCCATGCAGAGCTGATCCAGCAAAAAACCGGATTGGTGCTGGACGCCTACTTTTCAGCCACCAAGCTGGCCTGGCTGCTGGACAACGTGCCCGGTGCCCGCGCCAAGGCTGACAAGGGCGAGCTGGCCTTTGGCACGATGGACTCGTGGCTGATCTGGAATTTGACGGGAGGCAAGGTACATGTCACCGACGCCAGCAACGCGTCGCGCACCATGCTGTTCAACATCCACCGTCTGGCGTGGGACGACTCTCTGCTCGCGCTGTTCAACATTCCGCCGTCAGTGTTGCCCAAAGTCGTGCCCAGCAGCGGCGTGGTGGGGCACACCGATGTAGCCCTGTTCGGCGCTGCCTTCCCAATTGCCGGCATTGCAGGCGACCAGCAAGCCGCGACATTTGGGCAAGCTTGCCTCAAACCCGGCATGGCCAAAAACACCTACGGCACCGGCTGCTTTATGTTGATGAACACTGGCAGCCAAAGCGTGGCGTCAAAAAACAAACTGCTCAGCACCGTGGGCTGGCAGCTTGGCGATAAGGCAACCTATTGCCTAGAAGGCAGCGTCTTCATGGGTGGTGCGACCATCCAGTGGCTGCGTGACGGCTTGAGCATCATCCAATCCGCAGCTGAGGTGCAAGCGCTGGCTGAAACCGTGCCAGACAGTGGCGACGTGTACCTGGTTCCGGCCTTTACCGGGCTGGGCACGCCGCACTGGGACGCCTTCGCGCGCGGCGCCATGTTGGGTATTACGCGCGGCACAACCAAGGCACACATTGCGCGTGCCGCGCTAGAAGCCATCGCACTGCAAAGCGCTGACGTGTTTATCGCCATGAGCCAGGATGCGGGGATGCAGCTCAATGAACTGCGAGCGGACGGCGGCGCGGCTGCCAACGATCTCTTGATGCAAATGCAGGCCGATTTTTCAGGCGTACCCGTGGTGCGGCCCAAAGTGCTGGAAACGACAGCGCTGGGCGCGGCTTACCTGGCTGGCCTGGCGGTTGGTTTTTGGTCGGGTCTAGACGAAATAGCCAGCCAATGGCAGATGGATCGGCGGTTTGAGCCGCGCATCAGCGCCGACGAAAGAGCCGTCAAGCTGGCGCGCTGGCACAAGGCGCTGGTCAGGGCAAAGTCTTGGGTAGACGACTAACGCTATAAATTGAGGAGCTGCTCGCCAATGTAAATATTGGGCTAGAGCAGCTTATGCCACTTCACAGCGCACCTGCGCATCGGCTAGCAGGGCTGGAAACGGTTCAGGCGGCTCGGCGTCAGTAAACAGGCGGTCTATCTGGCTTAGGCGGGCTACCTCCACCATCGCTGGCCGTTTAAATTTGCTGCTGTCGGCGGCTACCCACACCTCACGCGCATGGTGGATGATGGTTTGCGACACCTTGACCTCGCGGTAGTCGTAGTCGCGCAGCGTGCCGTCGGCTTCAATGCCTGAAATGCCCATCAGCGCAATGTCCACCTTGAACTGGCGAATAAAGTCAACCGCCGCTTCTCCCACAATGCCTTGGTCACGGCCGCGCACCACGCCGCCCACCACAATCACTTCGCTTTTGTTGTTGGCGCTCAAAATATGAGCAACGTTTAAGTTGTTGGTGATGACGCGCAGGCCCGAATGCTGCAAAAGCCCCTTGGCAATGGCTTCTGTGGTGGTGCCAATGTTCAGTATCAACGAGCAGTCGTTCGGCACGGCTTTGGCCACTGCTTTTGCAATGCGCGCCTTGCCCGCAGCATTGAGGCTTTCGCGCTGCTTGTAGGCCACGTTCTCAACGGTTGAGCCAGGCATTCGCACGCCGCCATGAAAGCGCGCTAGCAGCCCTTCGTCAGCCAGACGCTGCACGTCGCGGCGCACGGTTTGCAAAGTCACACCCAGTTTTTCTGCCAAATACTCTACCGTTACAGGGCCTTGCGCCTGCACAACAGCCAGCATCGTGAGTTGTCGTGGATTGGAATTCATGACCTGTATTTTGAAACGAAAAACCGCACCGCGATTAAAAAAACAATTTGAAACGAACGGAAAAGAAAACTTTAAGGGTAAATACGAAGCGTAAAAGAAAACAATCGAACAATAATCTGGCTTGCTTTTGAAGCGAGCTGCACGGCTTTTTAGTGTGCGCTGAGAGTTTTTAAACAAGGTGTGTGATGGAATTGCGTTTGGAGGGCATCAGTAAAAAAGTCGGGGCCGAGACCTGGCTGCACAGCATGGACATCGCGCCGCGCAGTGGCGCGGTAACGGTGCTGCTGGGTGCCACGCAAGCTGGCAAAACCAGCCTGATGCGCATCATGGCCGGCTTGGACGTGCCCACGTCTGGGCGCGTGTTGGTTGATGGTGCCAACGTGGTGGGCATGTCTGTGCGCGAGCGCAACGTGGCCATGGTGTACCAGCAGTTCATCAACTACCCATCTTTCACGGTAAGCGACAACATTGCCTCACCGCTCAAGCTGCGGGGTGAAAAAAACATTGATGCCCGCGTGCGAGAGCTGGCTGAAAAGCTGCACATCGACATGTTTTTAGACCGTCTACCGGCCGAGCTTTCTGGTGGCCAGCAGCAGCGTGTAGCGCTGGCGCGGGCGCTGGCTAAAAATGCACCGCTGATGCTGCTGGACGAGCCGCTGGTCAACCTGGACTACAAGCTGCGCGAAGAACTTCGAGATGAGCTGACGGCCCTGTTTGCCGTGGGCGATTCAACCGTCATTTACGCCACCACCGAGCCAGGCGAAGCGCTGCTGCTAGGCGGCTACACCGCTGTGCTGGACGCTGGCGAGCTGCTGCAGTACGGCCCGACGGCCGAAGTGTTTCATCGCCCGCAGTCGCTCAGGGTTGCCAAAGCGTTCAGTGACCCGCCGATGAATTTATTGCCCGCTGCCGCTTCGCGTGACGGGATTCAGCTTTGTAATGGACCGCTACTTGCCGTGCCTACCAATGCTGCTCAATCAGCCTTGATGCACCCCGGGCAGCCTGTCACTGTGGGCATACGCGCCAGCGCGCTTGGCCTGGTTCGGGGCAGGACGGGCGTGTTTTTGTCGGGGCGCGTTGAGCTGGCTGAAATTTCAGGCTCAGACACCTATGTGCATGCCAGCACTGCGGTGGGTGAACTGGTGGCGCAGCTAACAGGGGTGCAGCGCTTTGAGCTGGGGTCACAGGTGTCACTGTTTGTTGACCCTGCGCAGGTGTATCTGTTCAACGAGGCGGGTGCGTTACTGCACGCGCCTAGCCGCGGCAGGGTGCATTGATATGGCGCGCATTGAACTTGACCTGGCTCACGCCTACAAAGCCCGCCCGCAGCACGACAGCGACTACGCACTGCTGCCGCTAAAAATGACGTTTGAAGACGGCGGCGCTTATGCATTGCTTGGGCCTTCGGGCTGCGGCAAAACCACCATGCTCAACATCATGTCGGGCCTGGTTGCGCCGTCCCAAGGCAGCGTGCGATTTGATGGCCAAGACGTCACCACGGCCACGCCGCAGCAGCGCAATATTGCGCAGGTGTTTCAGTTTCCGGTGGTGTACGACACGATGACCGTGTTTGACAACTTGGCGTTTCCGCTGCGGAACCGCAACATGTCGCAGACACAAATCAACAAACGCGTTGGCGACATTGCAGACATGCTGGAGTTGACGGGCCAGCTTCAGCAGCGCGCCGCTGGCCTGGCCGCAGACGCCAAACAAAAAATATCGTTGGGCCGTGGCTTAGTTCGGCCCGACGTGTCAGCCGTGCTGTTTGATGAGCCGCTTACTGTGATTGACCCGCACCTGAAGTGGCAGCTCAGGCGCAAGCTCAAACAAATTCACCATGAGCTCAAGCTCACGCTGATTTACGTCACGCATGACCAGATTGAGGCGCTGACCTTTGCCGATCAAGTGGTGGTGATGACTCGTGGCAAGGCCGTGCAAGTGGGTTCGGCGGCAGACTTGTTTGAGCGGCCAAGTCATACGTTTGTCGGGCACTTTATCGGCTCGCCGGGGATGAACTTTATAGTAGGCAATATCAAAAGTGGCTGCTTTGAAGCAGGCGGCGCTGCATTGCCATTACCCGCAGGTCGCTGTCTGCCTGACGGCGCCATCAAGCTGGGTATCCGGCCCGAATACTTGTTGCCGGTGGCGCCCCACTCGCCAGGCGCTTTGGCAACAATTGTGCTGCAGCTGCAGGACGTGGGCACGCACCTTATTTTGTCTGCCGTGCTGGCAGGGCAAACACTGAAAGCACGTGTACCTGTGGCCAGCGTGCAGCTTGGTGTGGGCGATGTCGTGTGGTTAAAAGTGTTGAGTGAGCACACCTGCTTTTACAAAAACGAAGAGATCCTGCCATGAGCACCACCACCAAACCGGTCAATCAAAAAGCCTGGTTTTTAATCTTGCCGGTGCTGATTTGCGTCGCGTTTTCGGCCATTTTGCCGCTGATGACGGTGGTTAACTACTCGGTGCAGGACATTATTTCTCCCGAACGCAAGGTGTTTGTCGGCACCGAATGGTTTGTCGCTGTGATGCGTGACGAGGAACTGCACGGCGCGCTGCTGCGGCAGTTGACATTCTCACTGGCGGTGCTGGCAGTCGAACTGCCGCTGGGTATTTTGTTAGCCCTGTCCATGCCCGCTAACGGTTGGAAGGCTTCAGCTACTTTAGTCATCGTGGCACTGTCCCTGCTCATCCCCTGGAACGTGGTCGGCACGATTTGGCAAATTTTTGGGCGCTCCGATATTGGGCTGATGGGTGCAGCGCTGCAAGGCTTGGGCATTGACTACAGTTACACAGGTAACGCGGCGCACGCTTGGGCAACGGTGCTGCTGATGGACGTGTGGCACTGGACGCCGCTGGTGGCGCTGCTCGGATATGCGGGCCTGCGCTCCATCCCCGATGCCTACTACCAGGCCGCCAGTATCGATGGCGCCTCCAAGTTCGCCGTTTTCAGGTATGTGCAACTGCCCAAAATGCGCGGGGTGCTGATGATTGCGGTGCTGCTGCGGTTTATGGACAGCTTCATGATTTACACCGAGCCGTTTGTGCTGACGGGCGGCGGGCCAGGTAACTCGACCACCTTTTTGTCACAGTTCTTGACGCAAAAGGCGGTTGGCCAGTTTGACCTGGGACCGGCTGCAGCGTTCTCGCTCATCTACTTTTTGATTATTTTGCTGCTGTGTTTCATCTTGTACAACTGGATGCAGCGCGTTGGCACTCAGGAGAAGGAGGGCAGTCATGCATAAGACAGGCTTTCAAAAGCGCTCGGTCTTTTTGGCGTTTTACATCGTCTTCGCGTTGTTGCCGATTTACTGGATGGTCAACATGTCGTTCAAAACGAACGGTGAGATTCTGGCTAGTTTTTCTTTGTTTCCGCAGCAATTCACGTGGGACAACTACCGCACCATACTGACCGATCCATCGTGGTATTCGGGCTACATCAATAGCCTGATTTACGTGGCCATCAACACTGTAATTTCCCTGGCTGTGGCGTTGCCTGCAGCGTACGCGTTTTCGCGCTACAGCTTCTTGGGCGATAAGCACGTGTTCTTTTGGCTGCTGACCAACCGAATGACGCCGCCAGCGGTGTTCTTGCTGCCGTTTTTTCAGCTCTACACAACGGTTGGTCTAATGGACACGCATTTGGCAGTGGCGTTGGCGCACCTGCTTTTTAATGTGCCGCTGGCGGTGTGGATTCTTGAAGGGTTTATGAGCGGGATTCCGCGCGAGATTGATGAAACAGCTTACATCGATGGCTACAGCTTCCCACGATTTTTCGTGACGATTTTCTTGCCGCTGGTCAAAGCGGGTGTGGGTGTGGCGGCATTTTTCTGCTTCATGTTCAGCTGGGTTGAACTGCTGCTGGCGCGTACGCTTACCAGCGTGAATGCCAAGCCAATTGTGGCGACCATGACACGGACTGTTTCTGCTTCGGGGATGGATTGGGCAACGTTGGCCGCGGCTGGCGTTTTAACGATTTTGCCGGGCGCGGTTGTGATCTGGTTTGTGCGCAACTACATCGCCAAGGGCTTTGCGATGGGCCGGGTATGAAAGGAGTTGCCAATGTTTGAATGGATGGCTTGGACTACGCCGGTTGCGGTGTTCTTCGTTTGTATTGCGACGCTACTTGCCGCCATGACGGTGTGGGAAATCAAGCTACCGACGGCGCTGCGCAAAGGTTTTCTGCCGATTGAAACAACCCGCGGTGATCGGCTGTTTATCGCACTACTGATCATGGCCTACATCAACCTGGCATTCATCGGTATCAGCGGCAAACTGACAGCCTGGATGGGGCTTCAAGCTGAGCCGTCGATATGGATCAGTTTCTTATTTTCGTTGTGCGTACTGGCTTTTGTGATGCGCAAGGGATAAGGCAGAAGTAGATGTTTTCTAAGGATCGGCTTGACCCCCTGGAGCCGTAGCAGCCTTTGACAGGGGTTAAAACTTTTGGAGATAAATCATGAAGTTGCGATATTCAATATCGGCCGTCGTTATCGCTTGTTCCATGGCCAGCCATGGCTGGGCAGACGAAGCGGCAGCCAAAAAATGGATCGACAGTGAGTTTCAACCCTCAACGCTGTCAAAGGATAAACAAGCGACAGAGATGAAGTGGTTCATCGATGCCGCTAAAAAGTTGCAAGCAAAAGGTGTGAAAGAAATTTCAGTGGTGTCAGAAACACTGACCACGCATGAATACGAATCCAAAACGCTGGCCAAAGCGTTTGAGGAGATCACAGGTATCAAGGTCAAACACGACATCATTCAAGAAGGCGATGTGGTGGAAAAACTGCAAACCTCAATGCAGTCGGGCAAGAGCATTTATGACGGCTGGATTTCGGACTCAGACTTGATTGGCACGCATTACCGATACGGAAAAATTCTGGCTTTGTCTGATTACATGGTGGGCAAAGGCAAGGAATTTACCAATCCTGATCTGGACTTGAAAGACTTTATTGGCACCAGCTTCACCACCGCACCCGATAAAAAACTGTATCAATTGCCGGATCAGCAATTTGCTAATCTGTATTGGTTCCGCGCCGACCTGTTCGCAAAAAAAGACCTGCAAGACAAATTTAAAGCCAAATACGGTTACGACTTGGGCGTGCCGCAAAACTGGAGCGCCTATGAAGACATCGCTGAGTTCTTTACCAACGATGTGAAGATGGTTGACGGCAAGCCGATTTATGGGCACATGGACTACGGCAAGAAAGACCCATCGCTGGGCTGGCGTTTTACCGATGCGTGGCTGTCGATGGCGGGCACTGCAGACATTGGTATTCCGAATGGCCGACCAGTTGACGAGTGGGGCATTCGAGCGGACGCTGAGGGTTGCCATCCGCAAGGCGCTTCAGTGTCGCGCGGCGGTGCAACCAACTCTCCTGCTGCTGTGTACGCACTCACCAAGTACATCGATTGGATGAAAAAGTACGCGCCCAAAGAAGCCACAGGCATGACATTTGGCGAAGCCGGACCCGTACCAGCGCAAGGACAAATTGCTCAACAAATCTTTTGGTACACAGCGTTCACTGCGGACATGGTGAAAAAGGGATTACCGGTTGTGAATGAGGATGGCACACCCAAATGGCGCATGGCACCGGGCCCAAACGGTCCGTACTGGAAGCAAGGCATGCAAAACGGCTACCAAGACGTCGGATCGTGGACATTTTTCAAGGATCACAACCCTGACAAAGTGGCCGCCGCGTGGCTGTACGCGCAGTTTGTGACCAGCAAAACCGTGTCACTGAAAAAGTCGATCACTGGCCTGACCTTTGTGCGGGACAGCGATATTCGCCACGATTACTTTACCCAGAACGCCAACAAATACGGTGGCTTGATTGAGTTTTACCGTAGCCCTGCTCGCGTGGCCTGGACACCAACGGGTACCAATGTGCCGGATTACCCGAAATTGGCGCAGCTTTGGTGGAAAAACGTTGCAGTCGCTGTGACGGGTGAGAAGACGCCGCAGGCGGCCATGGACAACCTGGCTGAAGAGATGGATCAGGTGATGGCGCGCCTGGAGCGTTCAGGTATGGCAAATTGCGCGCCCAAGCTCAATCCAAAAGGCGACCCGAACAAGTACCTGAGCGACAAGGGCGCGCCTTGGAAAAAGTTGGCCAATGAAAAGCCAAAGGGCGAAACCATCGCCTATGAAACGCTTCTAAATGCCTGGAAAAATGGCAAAGTACGTTGAGTAAAAGTAACGGTTTAGCCGGTAAATTTTCAGCTAGCTAAATCACGAAGCCGCGCGTCACGACACTTGATGCGCGGCTTCGCAGTTTTGGGGTTTAGGCTGATGAATTTAACGGTTGCCGCCACACCATTTCGACAACCAACAGTGCAAACAATATGCTGACAACGGATAGACGCGCTTTGATGGCGCAGCTTGCAGTTCCCCGAATTTACGACATGGCTGTGATAGGTGGCGGCGCGACGGGCTTAGGCGTGGCGCTAGACGCAGCTGCACGCGGCTTTTCTGTCGTGCTGGTCGAGTCGCATGACTTTGCCAAGGGCACGTCGTCACGCGCTACCAAGCTGGTGCATGGCGGGGTGCGCTACCTGGCGCAGGGCAATATTTCGTTGGTTCGGGAAGCACTTCACGAACGCACGACGCTGCTGGCCAATGCGCCGCACTTGGCGCAACCGCTGGCGTTTGTTATGCCTTCGTATAAGTTTTGGGAGGCGCCGTTCTATGGCGTGGGGCTGAAAATGTATGACGCGCTCGCTGGAAAAGCCGGGCTGGGCGCTACGGAATTTTTAAGCCGTGATGAGACGCTGGCGCTGCTGCCGAACAGCAAGCTTGCTGGCCCGGGCGGGCAACTCAAAGGTGGTGTGAAGTATTGGGACGGCCAGTTCGACGATGCTCGGCTGGCGCTGGCTTTAGCACGCACGGCGGCAGCCAAGGGCGCACTGCTTATCAACTATTGCGCAGCGACTGGCTTGATTCACGAAGGCGGAAAAGTAGCTGGCCTGCAAGTAAAAGATGCCGAAACGGGTCTAGCTTATGAGATTAAGGCTAACTCTGTCATCAATGCCACCGGGGTGTGGGTCGATCAATTTCGGATGGAGGATGGTCAGGCGATTGGCCGAGATGTGAAGGCCATGGTTGCGCCCAGCCAGGGGGTGCACATTGTTGTTGACCGCAGCTTTTTGCCCGGCAATCACGCCATGCTGATTCCTAAAACCGCTGACGGGCGGGTGCTGTTTGCAGTGCCTTGGTTGGGTAAAACCATTCTGGGTACGACTGATACGCCTAGAGAGGACGTGGTGCGCGAGCCGCTGGCGTTTAACGAAGAGCTTGATTTTATTTTGAATGAATCAGCTCGTTATTTGACCAAAGCGCCCGGGCGGTGTGACGTTAAAAGTATCTGGGTGGGCCTGCGGCCACTGGTCAAGCCGGCGGATGACGACGGCGATGGCACGAAGGGCTTGTCGCGTGAACACACGGTACTGGTGAGTAAAAGCGGAATGGTCACGGTGACGGGCGGCAAATGGACGACTTATCGCGCGATGGCTGAAGATGTTTTAGACGAGTGTTTTGCGGCTGATTTGTTGCCTGCCAAGTCCGGCGGCGTTACGATTGATTTGAAGCTTGTAGGTGCGCAATTGCCAGATCGGCATAAAAAACAGGCCATCAGTGACTCGCCGGGTATTCATTTGTATGGCTGCGAGGCGGCTGCTGTGCTGGCCCTGCCGGGCGCTGACAAGGAGTTGGGCGGGGGATTAACTGCGGCAATGGTGCGCTTTGCTGCCCGGTTTGAATACGCTAGACGTGTCGAAGACGTGCTGGCGCGGCGTTCGCGACTGCTGTTTTTAGATGCAGCGCTGGCGAAATCATTGGCAGCGCCGGTTGCAGCGCTATTGCAACAAGAAACCGGTGTTGACCCGGGCTTGGACGAATTCTTGCTGCTGTGCGACCAGTATTTGCATCTGCCAGACTGATTATTTCTAGCTTTCTTGGGAATTTAAACGGTTTTTAGACGTTCTGGTGTTGACAGAGCCCAAGACTTGGGTGATACTTAAAGGCTTCGCTCAAAAAGCGTTGAACATGACAGCATCTTAGACAATAGCCTAATGGATGCCTCGCAAGCGGTTTGCGGGGCGGACGACAGGCCCAAGACTGATCAGACTGCTTCAAACGGCTATCTGGTGCAAGTTGGGAACAAATTTAAATGATTCAAACGCAATCCAAACTCGATGTTGCTGACAACACGGGTGCCAAATCCGTGATGTGCATCAAGGTGCTGGGCGGCTCCAAGCGCCGGTACGCCAGCGTTGGCGACGTCATCAAAGTCAGCATCAAAGAAGCAGCGCCTCGCGGCCGCGTCAAAAAAGGCGAGGTTTATAGCGCTGTGGTGGTTCGTACCGCCAAGGGCATTCGTCGCGGCGACGGTTCACTGGTTAAATTTGACGGCAACGCAGCAGTATTGCTTAACGCCAAGCTCGAGCCTATCGGCACTCGCATCTTCGGACCAGTGACGCGCGAGTTGCGCACTGAAAAGTTCATGAAGATCGTGTCCCTGGCTCCCGAAGTTCTGTAAAGGCACGCCATGAACAAAATTCGCAAAGGCGATGAAATCATCGTCATCACAGGCCGCGACAAGGGTAAGCGCGGGACCATTACGCAGCGCACCGACGACGCATATGTGTTGGTTGAGGGCATCAACATGGTGAAAAAACACACCAAGCCCAACCCGCTTAAAGGTACAACCGGCGGCATCGTTCAAAAAAGCATGCCGATTCACCAGTCCAACATCGCAATTTTCAATGCGGCATCGGGCAAGGCTGATCGCGTTGGCATCAAGCTGTTGGCTGACGGCAAAAAAATGCGCGTCTTCAAGTCCAGCGGCGACGAGATTAAGGCTGCCTGAAAAGGTAAACACAATGGCTAAAACTACAACACAACAAGCTGCAACACAGGCCCGCCTGCAAATGCAGTTCCGCGAAAAAATTTCGCCCGCCCTGATCGAAAAGTTTGGCTACAAAACGCCAATGCAGGTTCCACGCATCACCAAGATCACACTCAACATGGGTGTGAGCGAGGCGGTTGCCGACAAAAAAGTCATGGACAGCGCCGTTGGCGACATGACCAAAATAGCCGGCCAAAAGCCCGTTGTGACCAAGGCCAAAAAAGCTATCGCCGGTTTCAAAATCCGCGAAGACTTGCCAATCGGTTGCATGGTGACTTTGCGCGGCGTCAAGATGTATGAGTTCCTTGACCGCTTCGTCACGGTGGCTTTGCCCCGCGTACGTGACTTCCGCGGTATTTCTGGCCGCGCCTTTGATGGCCGTGGCAACTACAACATAGGCGTGAAAGAGCAGATCATTTTCCCTGAAATTGAATACGACAAGGTCGATGCCTTGCGTGGACTCAACATCAGCATCACCACCACGGCCAAGACCGATGAAGAGTGCAAAGCTCTTTTGACAGCTTTCCGTTTCCCGTTCAAGAATTGAAGGCTTTCGCATGTCAAAACAAGCATTGCTGCAACGTGAAATCAAACGCGACAAGTTGGTCGCCAAGTACGCCAAGAAACACGCAGAACTCAAAAAGACGTCCAACGACTTTAAGCGCACCGACGACGATCGCGCTTTGGCCCGTTTGGAGTTACAAAAATTGCCGCGCAACGCCAACCCAACCCGCCAGCGCAATCGTTGTGCGATCACGGGTCGTCCGCGTGGTACGTTCCGTCAATTTGGCTTGGCTCGCGCCAAGATTCGTGAGTTGGCATTTGCTGGTGATATCCCTGGTATCACCAAAGCAAGCTGGTAAGCATAGGAGAACCGCAAAATGAG
>JAYWFR010000020.1:0-35150 GCA_043778695.1 Polaromonas sp.
TTTTTGGCGTGCATGAATACATTGCCGACACCGCCCGCCGCTTTGCGCAGGCTGGCTACCTGGCTATTGCTCCCGAGTTGTTTGCCCGCCAAGGCGACCCCACCAAGTACGGCGAAATGGCCAAGCTGATGGCTGAGGTCGTGTCCAAAGTACCTGACGAGCAAGTCATGGCCGACCTGGACGGTGCGGTGAAATGGGCTGGTGCCAACGGCGGCGATTTGAAAAAGGTTGGCATCACTGGCTTTTGCTGGGGTGGCCGCATCACTTGGCTGTATGCGGAGCAGAGTAAAAACGTCAAAGCCGGCGTTGCTTGGTATGGTCGCTTGATCGGCGCGCCATCAGCGTTGACACCTAAACATCCGCTGGACTTGGCCGCTCAAATCAGCGCACCCGTGCTAGGCCTGTACGGCGGGCAAGACGGCGGCATTCCGGTGGCCACGGTTGACCAGATGAAAGCTGCTTTGCTTGAGGCGGCTGCCAAAGGCAATGCCGCCGCCAAGGCGTCTGAATTTGTGGTGTACCTTGATGCGCCTCACGCTTTTCATGCGGACTATCGCCCGAGCTACCGCAAGGACGCGGCAGAAGACGGCTTTAAGCGGGCGCTGGCCTGGTTTAAGACCAACGGCGTGGCTTAAAAGACGGCGGCCGCAAAAAAGAAGGCGGCCACGAAGCTTGGCTTAAACTCAGTCGTCACATTGAAAAGCCGCCCACGGCAACGTGCGGTGGCTTTTTTTATCCCGTTTAACCCTGTTTCAGGCATCAATTAGGCCTCTAGCCCAACAAGTAAGGGCGCTAGCAGCTATGACATTAATAGCAATTATTTTAGGCACACTAACCGCCGGTATTGGCAGCGTGTGGCTTGCTGCGGCTTTAAGCTTTGGCGTTTTGGCGCGCTACACGCAGCACATGCTGAGTTTGGCCGCAGGCGCGCTGCTGGCTACGGCCTTCATGCACCTGCTGCCCGAGGCGTTTGAAAGCCAGGCCAGTGCGCATGACCTGTTTGCCGCACTGCTGGTTGGGCTGGTGTTCTTCTTTTTGCTCGACAAGGCCGAGCTGTGGCATCACGGGCATGAGCATGGCGCTGGTGGTGATCATTCACACGATCACCGTCACCATGGTGAAAACAGCGAACGTAGCGCCGGGCCGGCCCAAGCAAGTTCAGCCCCAATTTCAAGTGATAGTGGCAGCGTGCCGCCGCAGGCACCCGAACCGACAAGCCTGGGGGCCGCAGCGACTGGCGGCTGGGCCGTCTTGGCAGGCGACAGCGTGCATTGCTTTGGCGACGGTATTTTGATTGCGTCCGCTTTCATGGCCGACATTCGTTTAGGCATCGTCGCCTCACTGGCGGTGTTAGCCCATGAAGTACCGCACCACATGGGCGACTTGGTGGTGTTGCGCCAGTCGTCAAACAACAACCGCCGCACGGCACTGGTCAAAGTCACACTGGCAGGCGCTGTGACGGCCCTGGGCGGCGTGCTGGGCTACGCGCTGGTTGACCAGCTGTATGATTTTTTGCCGTTCTTTTTGGTCATTGCGTCCAGCAGTTTTATTTATGTGGCGCTGGCTGATTTGATTCCCCAGCTACAAAAGCGTGCAGCGCTTGGACAAACCACTGCGCAAATCGCCTGGCTGCTAACGGGTATTGGGTTGGTGATGCTAATCAGTGGGTTGGCGCACGCGCGCTAGCTGGAGTTCTGTCAACCCTGTGCCATTGGCCGACTGGCATCACTGCACCAGTCGCTCCAGCTGCCGGCATATAAGCCCGTCATACCGAGCCCCGCAATCTGCATCGCCAAAATATTGGGCACCGCGCTCACCCCGCTGCCGCAGTGGTGGACTGCCGTGGCGGGGCCGCGTCCTGCCAGCAGGGCTTCAAACTCTGCTTTTAAAACTGCGGCAGGTTTGAACTTGCCGTCAGCGCCCATGTTTTGGCTGAACGGTCGATTGAGCGCGCCGGGGATATGGCCTGCTATGGGGTCTAGTGGCTCGACCTCGCCGCGAAAGCGCGGTGCGCCGCGTGCGTCTATCAGGGTTTGAATTGGCCTGCCAAGGTTGTCAGCTATGGTTTTAGTAGCTACTAACGCAACTAATTCATGAGCTAGGGCAAAGTTTGATTGGAAGTGGGCGGGCTCAATGCCGCTGGCCAGTGCGCCCCCAGCCGCCTGCCAGGCTTGCAAGCCACCGTCCAGCACGGCTACGTTGGCATGGCCTGCCCATTTCAGCATCCACCACAGGCGGCCACAGTAGTTGGCACCGTTGCGGTCGTACACCACGGCTTGCATGTTGTTGGCAAAGCCGATACTAGACAGCCACTCAGAGAACTTTTCGCGGTTGGGCAGCGGGTGGCGCCCGCCGGATGCGGGTGCGTCTGACCCCAATAACCCAACGCCATGCGCGCCGTGTTTCGCACTCAAATCGGTGTCTAAATTAGCATACACCGCGCCAGGGATGTGAGAAGCGCTGTACTGCTGCTGGCCCAAATGTGGCTGCGCCAAATCAAAGGTGCAGTCGAAAATCATCATCGGCGTTTTGCTGTCCAGCAGCGCTTGGAGTTGTTCAGCGGATATCAGCAGGTCGTGGTTCATACACAATTTGTTAAAGTTAATGCTCTTCAGCGGGCGCATTTGGTGCGGCACGTGCTCTTAAAAAAGTAGCGGAGACCGCGCTCAGCATGATCAGCCCCATACCCGCCCAGCCCAGCAGCGGGATTTGGTCACCAAACAATACCAGCCCGTACAGCGCTGAAAAAATAATGCCCGAATATTGCAAGTTGGCCACCATCAGCGTGCTGCCGTGGTTGGTTGACATGGAATACGCTTTGGTCATGCACAGCTGGCCCAAGCTAGCCAAAAGGCCAATGGGCAGCAGCCACAGCGCATGTTGCCAGTCCCAGGGCGACATGCCCAACACCGCCATACCCACTGCGCCAGCAATGGCGCTGCCCACGGCAAAATAAAACACTGTGCGCGCTTCTGGCTCGCCCATGCGCGCCAGCACCATCACCTGCATGTAGGCAAACGCTGCGCCCAAGCCTGACAACAGGCCAATCAGCCCGGCAAAGGCCTGGTTTTGGTCAATCGTGGGGCGCAGCAGCATGATGACGCCCGCAAAACTGGCAAGAATGGCACCCACCAAAGGGGCTTGTGACTGGAAACTGGCCCCCACGCTTTCCGCTTCGCGTGATGCGCTGCCCCCCGAGGGGGCTAGTTTTCCTTGGGGCGGCCCGGCGGTAAACTCCTTTCCCCCGGTTTTGGCAAACATCAGCGCACCGCCGACCAAAAACGCCGCTATCCAAACGCTGCTCATGTAGTTCAGCGTCATGGCGGTGGCCAGCGGGAGGTGCGCAATCGCATAAAACCAGGCGGACAGCGCCACCACACCCACAATGCTGCGCCAGATGTGCATTGGCAGCACCTGCGTTTTAAGTGACGTGCCGCGCACGCGCGCAAAAATTGCCATGAACACCACCCCAATCAGCCCCCGGTAAAACACCAGCTCGGCGTAATTGAAATAGCTGGAGGCGAACTTCACACACACGGCCATGGTGGAAAAGATAAGGGCTGAAAGTACCATCCAGAGAGCTTGCATCGGATATTTTTAGGCGCTTGGCGTCAAATGGTCAACGAGAGGTGCCGAGTTTAGCGGTCATGCCAACAGATCAAGTAGCATGTCATCAATGTCGCGCGGCAAATTGGAATTTTGTGCGCTTGACCAGTGGCCTGCCATCACGGCAACGTGGGCTAAATTCTCAAAGTCATGCCTGTTGTGGTGCCGCTTGATTTGTGTCGGCGCGCTTGAGCCTTCGCCCTGCCTTTGCAGCCGTTTGCGATGCTAATAGTTACCTTTTTAACCATAAAAATAGCCAATAGGCCATATAAAATGTGCGTGTGCAGCTCTTAAATACGTAGCAAAGCCGTTGCTGAAAAATCACCTAACCATGTCATCTGCCGTAATAAAACCGCTTATGGCACCCACATTTTCGCAGCTGCTGGCACTGGCTGCCGTGCTGTCTTTGGGCGCTGCGGTGTCGCTGGGTATCACCCGCTTTGCTTATGGCTTGCTGCTGCCCACCATGCGCGCCGACTTGGGTTGGGGTTACACACTGGCTGGGGCGATGAACACGTTGAACGCTTTGGGTTACTTGCTTGGGGCGCTGGCGACGCCTTGGCTGCTCAAACGCCTGAGCAGCGTCACGCTGCTTGTGTTGGGCAGTTTGCTGGCCAGCGTGTTTATGGCGGGCAGTGGGTTTTTTACCGATACGCCGTCGCTGTTGGTGCAGCGGCTGCTGGCGGGTGTGGCCAGTGCGCTGGTGTTCATTGCTGGCGGTTTGCTGGCCGCGCGGCTGGGTGCACTGGTACCAGAGCGCATGGGGCTGCTGCTGGGTGTTTATTACGGCGGCACGGGAGTGGGCATAGTGGTGTCGGCGCTGCTGGTGCCTGCTATGTTGCAAGTGGCCAGCGTTGTGCCGCATGTGCAACATGGCTGGTCTTGGGCCTGGTGGGCTTTGGCTGCCGCGTGCTTGGCTGCAACTAGCACGCTGGCTTGGGCCGGGCAGCGCTTGGCAGTGCTGACTGCGCAGGCAGCTTACACGGCGCAGGCGACGGGTAAACGCCACTTCAAGTGGCGCGACTTTGCACCCGGCTTGCTGGGTTACTTATTTTTCGGCATGGGCTACATCGGCTACATGACGTTTGTGGTGGCGCTTTTAAAAGAGCAGGGCGCTTCGCCCCACTTCATCACGCTGTTTTACACGCTGTTGGGTTTGGCTGTCATGGCGTCATCACGGCTATGGGCGGGTCTACTGAACCGCTTTAAGGGCGGGCAAGCGTTGGCAATTTTGAATGCGCTGCTGGGCGTGGCTTGCGTGCTGCCCGCGTTGACCTCTACCTGGCCGCTGGTGCTTTTGTCTGGGGTGATGTTTGGCGGCGTGTTCTTGTCTGTCGTGGCCAGCACCACTGCGCTGGTGCGCCATAACGTGGCGCAAAGCCAGTGGGCGGCGGGCATTAGCGCCTTCACCATCGTATTTGCAGCAGGCCAAATCGTGGGGCCCACTGTGGTGGGCTGGATAGCCGACGGGTTAGGAGCGGGCAACGACTTGGCAGGCTTGCAGCGCGGGCTGATGTTTTCAGCGCTGGCGTTGTGGCTGGGCGCGGCAGTTGCCACGCGCCAGCGGGCTCTCGATCAACGGTAAGCGACGCGTTGTTTGCACATCGCTAAACGCGCGGCAAGGCATTTGTTGCACGAGCCGCGTTGCTGGCTTTGGGTACGCCACCCATGGTTTGGCTGACCACACCAGCGACCATATCAGCCGTGATGGCAGACAACGTCCAGCCCAGATGGCCGTGGCCGGTGTTGTAAAACACATTGGCCGCGCGGCCTGCGCCAACGCGCGGCAGCATGTTGGGCAGCATGGGGCGCAGGCCGGCCCAGGGCACCACCGAACGTGTGTCAATGTCGGGAAAGCACTGCGCTACCCAGCTGATCAGCGGGGCAATGCGGTCTGCACGAATGTCGTAGTCAACACCATTGAACTCGGCCGTGCCTGCCACCCGAAAGCGGTTGATACCCAAACGGCTGGTGACCAGCTTGGTTTCGTCGTCCAGCAGGCTCACGTTGGGCGCGCCCAGCTGGCTTTTTTCGTCGTTCAGATTGACGGTGATGGAGTAGCCCTTGACCGGGTAAATGTTGACCCGGTCGCCCAGCTGTGCAGCCAGGTTGCGGCTGGCCACACCGGCACAAATAACGATACCGTCGAAGGACTGCGCATGACCCCGCGTGTTATCCGGCGCGCCATCCTGTGTTGCAGTCACAACAATGGCTTTTTTCCCGTCGCTTTGCACCGACTTGACGTCTTGTCCGTACAAGGTTCGCACGCCCAGGCGCTCGGCTGCTTGCGCCAGGCCGTGGGTGAACTTGTGAATGTCACCGGTTGAATCGCTCTCGGTAAAGTAGCCGCCATAGTAGTTGCCGACCAGTGCGGGTTCGATTGTTTTCATTTCCTCGGGCGTAACAGCGCGCCTTGGCAAGCCGCCCTTGGCCAGCATTTGCGACACCCGCCCCGCGTGGTCAAAGCCTTTTTTGTCCCGGTAAATGTGCAGGATGCCCTGCTTTTTCAAGTCGAAATCAATGCCTTCGTCCTGCGCCCAGGTGAACAAATGCTGGCGCGCAGCCACAGCCATGCGCGCGGTGGTGATGGTGTTGCGCTCGTAATGCGGCATGGCGGCCATAAATTCGGCAAACCACGATATCTTGTGCCAGGTCGGTGCCGGGTTGACCAGCAGCGGCGCATTGCGCTTGAGCATCCACTTCAGGCCCTTGAAGATCGTGGACCAGTGCGTCCACACCTCGGCGTTCGATGCTGAAAGTTGCCCGCCGTTGGCAAACGATGTTTCCATCGCTGCATAGCGATGGCGCTCAAACAAGGTGACGGCAAAGCCGCGCTTGGCCAACGCGTAAGCGGTGGTGACGCCGGTGATACCGCCGCCAATAACTGCAATGGTTTTCATGAAGAAGAGGCTTTCAAAACGTCAGGGGATTGGGCTTTGATACGCAAGCCGCATAACAAAGCGCCCCCTCTGTTCTGGACCTGAGAGATTCACGGTGCGCTTTAGCACATCGCTTGCTCCTTCGGTGCGCTGGCAGACGGTGCATGCCAGCAGCTCTTCAGAGTAATTGCAGGTGATCGGTCCTTTTGCCTGAGAGTTTCCGGGGCGGTTGCTCCTTCGGCGCTGCCCACGTGCTGTTGACAAATCAACGGCCCTGGCAGTCTCTCCCGATCACATGTCGACTAGGTGTCGAATTCAAACTATTCTAAGTTGCAAAGAACTCCTGCACAAGGGCGGCCCAATATGCAGCACCTACGGCGATGTTGTCATCATTGAAATCGTAGGCTGGGTTGTGCACCATGCATGCGCCAGCCGAGTCCCCATCACCATTGCCAATCAGCAAATAGCTGCCAGGAATTTTTTCCAGCATGAAGGCAAAGTCTTCACTGCCGGTAAGCTGCGGGCCGTGCAGTGTCACGCGTTCAGGCCCGACCAGTTTGAGCGCCACCCGGCGCGCAAATTCCGTCTCATGCGCATGGTTGACCAGCACACAATAGCCTTTGCGCCAGTCAATCTCAGCCCGCACGCCGAAGCTTTGCGCTTGCGCATGGACCAGCACTTTGATGCGCTCTTCTAGAAGCAGCCGCACGCCAGGGTCAAGCGCACGCACACTCATCTCCATGGTAGCTATCGCAGGAATGACGTTGTTAGCATTGCCCGCGTGCAAAGCTCCCACTGTGACCACCGCCGTATGCAGCGGATCCACGTTGCGCGAGACGATGGTTTGCAGCGCCATCACGATGGACGCGCTGGCCACCAGCGGGTCAGCCGCCCGGTGCGGCATAGCACCGTGGCCGCCTGTCCCGTGGATACGAATCGTTGCGTAGTCGCTCGACGCCATGGCCGCACCATCGCGAAACACAAAGTGGCCCACCGGCACACCCGGCATGTTGTGCATGGCAAACACCGCATCACACGGATGCTGGTCAAACAAGCCTTCATCCATCATGCGTACCGCGCCGCCGCCGCCTTCTTCAGCCGACTGAAAAATCAGGTTCAGCGTGCCGTCAAAGCTTGCGTTGGTTGCTATTGATTTAGCAGCAGCCAGCAACATGGCGGTATGCCCGTCATGGCCGCAGGCGTGCATCAGGCCAGGTTTGCTGCTGGCCCAGTCCAGGCCAGTGGCCTCCAGGATTGGCAGCGCGTCCATATCGGCGCGAATGCCCAGGCAGAGCCTGCTTGAACCCTTTTTAAGAACACCCACCACGCCGGTGCCGCCCAGGCCACGATGCACCGCATAGCCCCAACCTGCCAGCTTGGCCGCCACCAGATCGCTGGTGCGGTGCTCTTCAAACGCCAGCTCAGGGTATCGATGGATGTCGCGCCTGAGCTGGATGAACTCGCCGACTTTGCTGACCAGCGCATCACCCATGTAGCTCATACCTTGCCCTGCCTTATTGAGGCTGCAAATTGATGGCTTTGGCAATTGCGCGAAACTGCGCCGTGCCGTCGGCGTAAGCTTTGTCCATGGCTTGCAGCGACAGCGGCTTGGCTACTGTCTGGCTGTTGGCCTCCAGGCCGCTGCGCACGGCTGGGTCGGTCAATGAATCGGTGATGGCTTTGTAGATGACTTGCACGATGGGCTCAGGCGTGTCTTTTTTTACAAAATAACCTGTCCAGATATTGAAGGTGAAGTTCTTCAGTGATTTGCTTTCGCTGACAGCGGGGTAGTCTTTGAACGACTCAATACGCTCGCTGTTCAGCATGGCCAGAACTTTAAGTTTGCCCTGTTTTTGCAGCTCAATATTGGCCTTGCCCATAGGTGCCAAAAATATGTCGACCTGGCTGCCCATCAGGTCTTGCAGTGCTGGTGCAACCCCTTTGTACGGCACATGCGTCATGGGGATATTGCTGACTTTGGACAACTGCTCACCCAGCAGGTGATAAAACGAGCCTGGCCCCACGCTGGCGTAGGTCACAGGGCGGCCAGCCAGCGCCTCTTTACGGGCGTAGTCCAGAAACTCATCGACATTGCCCACTGGCAAATCCTTTCGCGTCACAAAGCCAATTTGCGCGGTGGCAATCATTTGCACCAGGCGAAAGTCTTCGCTCTTGTACTTGACGGCTGAAATGGCCAGTGGTGCCAAAATCAATTCATTGGGCGAACCCTGAAAAATCATGTGCCCGTCAGATGGTGCAGCCAGCACTTTTTGCGCGCCAATTGCGCCGCTGGCACCGCCTAGGTTTTCAATCACTACCGGCTGGTTAAAGTTCTTGGCCAGCGTGGTGTTGACGGTGCGGGCGATCACGTCAGACAAACCGCCGGCGGGGTAGGGCACCATCAGTGTGATCGGTTTGCTGGGGTAGGCCTGCGCGAAAGCTGCGCCAGTCAGTAGCATGCCGCTGAAAAAAGCGGCGTATCGGTTCAATAGGTTGGTCATGTCTCGGCTTTCAGGTGTTGGTTGCACTTGGATAGTAATCAGCCATTTTTATAATGTCTAATGCATTCTTATGCAAAGTTGTATGAGTTAAATGAATAAATAAAACTACCATGACCCTGGTTCAGCTCAAGCATTTGATCGAACTCGCCACCAACGGCTCATTCAGTCAGTCGGCCATCAAACTGCACCTCACGCAGCCCGCCTTAAGCCGCAGCATCAAGGCGCTGGAAGGCGAATTGGGCCAAAGCTTGTTTGACCGGGTCGGGCGTAAAAACGAGTTGACCGCTTTCGGTCAGCACATCGTTCAACGAGCCCGGGTGCTGGTGGACGAGGCCAACGAACTGCGCCAAACCAGCGTGCAGCTAAAAAAAGGGGAGATAGGCCAGTTTCGAATCGGCATGGGTTCTGGCCCGGGGGCCATGCTGATGACGCCTTTGTTGTTGCTTATGGCGACCGACCACCCCAAAGCGCGCCTTGAAATTTCTCGCGGCAGCACTGCGCTGCTGGTGCAGGCGCTGCGTGAACGCTTACTCGACGCGCTGATTCTGGACGTCCGCTCGTTGCAGTCTACTGCTGATTTGAAAGTTGAGGCTTTGCAAGAAATGCAAGGCGCTTTCATGTGCCGACCCGGCCACCCGCTGGCAGAAAAAGCCAGCGTATCTTTTGCGATGCTCAGCCGCTACCCAGTTGCTTCGACGCCGCTCAGTGATGAAGTGGCGCGCATTTTGATAGAGCGGTTTGGCCCCCGGGCGCACCCAGACCAACTGGTCAACCTGCGGTCAGAAGAAATCTCCAGTCTGCTTGATGTCGTCAGGTGCAGCGACGCGGTGGTGTTAACGATTCGCGCTTCAGCGCCGGACTTGGTGGAACTGCGGATGTCGCCACCGTTAAATGCCAAGGCCCGTTTTGGGCTGGTAACGATTGCCTCGCGAACAGAGCCACCGCTGCTGGACAAGGTGCGTGATTTGATGCGCACGGTGCTAACGGATTCGGTCGCCTGCACTAGCGAAAGAGCGATGAAAGGGGCGAAAGTGGCAAAAGGAAAAAAAGTGCAATGACAGTAACTTCTTGCCAACCACTGACGACATACTTTCATAAAAAAATTGATTGAGTGGGTAGCTCTCGCAAGCAACAACCCGTTGCTACCCGTGCATCCGTTTGATTAAACTCTGATGACTGAGAAAACCCGCGTCTTTTGACTCTAAAAATCGCTTGCTTTTTCTTTGGCGGATTCAAGAACAAAGTGCTTTAAGCCCAACAATTTATTGCGCGTACAGCTCCTGAAAAAATAGCGTTTAAGCTTTTGCCGAGGCTTAATTCACGGCCTTGTCCTGTCACACAACTGCCGTTTACCTGACACAGATACGTCACTCTCGCCTTTCACAATGAGGCTATGAAAAAAGCAGGCCACTTAATTTCCTTTCTTGACTTTAATCAGCAGTGCTTACGCGTTTTACGTTGCACTGCCGAGGCCCTGGCAAGCAGCCCAGGTGGTTTGCAGTTTGAGCCGGGCACGCGGCCGTGGCTGGTGGGTCTCCAGACCATTCGGCCGATGCAGCCGATGGGCATCAAATGACTTTCAACTAGCAGCCCCGACTTCGGGGCTTTTTTCAGCGTTTTTTGGATCTGACTTAAACCCATTGACATAAGCACAAGGAGCTAGCCATGAAAGAACTGCCCAACCCAACGTTTGACCTGTCCCCCGTGGCTATGCCACAAGTTCTACGGGGGTCACTTTGTCCACGCGGTCAAGCTGTCATTGCCGATGTTGTTCAAAGGCCTGCCGTGGGCAAAATCTCGGTCAGCTGGGCCCGGCATAAAGACGAGGTTCGGGCGGCGCAGCGCTTGAGATACCAAGTTTTTGCAGTGGAAATGGGCGCAACCTTGCCCAACAACGTCCCCGGCCACGACATTGATGTGTTTGACGACTATTGCGAGCACTTGTTGGTGCGTGAAGAGGACAGTGGCGAGGTCATTGGCACTTACCGCGTGTTAACGCCGACCCAAGCCAAGCGCGTTGGCAGCACCTACAGCGACACCGAGTTTGACCTGACCCGCTTGCGCAGCCTTCGGGAGCGCATGGTGGAACTGGGCCGCAGTTGTGTGCATATTGACCACCGCTCGGGTGGTGTAATTTTGGCATTATGGGGCGCGCTGGCTGAGTTCATGGCGCGCAACGAGTTAGACACCATGATTGGCTGCGCCAGCATACCGATGCAATCGCCTGGGACAAACAGTGGCCAGGCGGCAGCCAGCATATGGCGCCAGGTCAGGCAAACGCATTTGGCGTCAATTGACTTTCACGTCACGCCGCGCCTGGCGCTGCCTGTGGACAAGCTTGACGATTCACTGAACATCGAGCCGCCTGCTTTGATTCGCGGCTATTTGCGCTTGGGTGCCAAGGTGCTAGGCGCGCCGGCCTGGGACCCCGACTTTAATTCCGCTGATTTGCCAATGATGATGCGCATTACAGACTTGCCCCCCCGGTATTTAAAGTATTTCACGAACAAAACTCGTGAGTTTTAAACTGTTAGACGTCTGTCACATCACTGTCATGAAAATTGTCAACACTTGGATGCATTCCCTTACCATGTATGACAACAGTGACCACCTTGATCCCGATCTCCACGCCACCCACTTTGTCAATACCAACCCCAGCCCAGCCGGTTCAGTTTCTGGACCGTGACCACAGCATTCTTGCCTTTAATGAACGGGTGCTGGACTGGGCGCGGCGACCTGATGTGCCGCTGCTGGAGCGGCTGCGCTACCTGTGCATCGTGTCCTCAAATTTGGATGAGTTTTTTGAAGTGCGAGCCGCCCCGCATTTAACGGCCGCACAAACCAGCGAGCACAAGGGCCCGTACACGGTTGATTCGTTCACCGCGCTGTCTGAAGCCGCGCACAACATGGTGGCGCGGCAATACTCGCTGTACAACGACGACTTGCTGCCCGCATTTGAAAAGCAGGGTATTCGAATCGTCTCGCATGGCGAGCGCGATGCCGCGCAGCGGCGTTGGGTCAAGGCATATTTTGAGCGTGAGGTGCGGCCGCTATTGATACCGGTAGGGCTGGATCCGTCGCACCCTTTTCCACAGGTGGCTAACAAGTCACTAAATTTTATAGTGCGGCTCAGTGGGTGTGATGCGTTTGGACGCGAGAACGAGATTGCAATTGTTAAAGTGCCGCGCGTGCTGCCGCGCTTTATTCATATGCCAGTCAGTGGCGTAAAAAAGAGCACGTCGTATGTGTCGCTTTCTAGCGTGATTCGTGCACAGCTGGCTGAAATGTTTCCGGGCCGGGTGGTCGGGCAGTTTTCCCAGTTTCGGGTGACGCGCCACTCAGACTTAGCGGTCGATGAGGACGATGTGCAAAACCTGCGTACCGCCCTGCGCCAAGGGCTGGAGCAGCGCCACTATGGGCAAGCGGTGCGGCTTGAAGTGTCGTCCGGCTGTTCAGAGTATTTGTCCACCTTTCTGCTCAAGCAGTTCAACCTGCCTGAGCTGGCCCTGTACCGCGTGCATGGCCCGGTAAACTTGGTGCGACTGACTCAAATTGTTGATCTGGTCAATGACCCAAAGCTGCTGTTTTCGGCGCACAAGCCTTGCTACCCCACGCAGCTTATGCAGGGCCAGTCGTTTTTTGAACGGCTAAAGCAAGGTGATGTGTCGATACATCAGCCGTTTGAAAGTTTTGACGGTGTATTGGCGTTTTTGCGAGAGGCTGTCAACGACCCGCAGGTGCTGGCTATCAAGCAAACCATTTACCGGACAGGCACTGATTCGGAACTGATGCAACTGCTGCGCGAAGCGGTGCGGCGCGGCAAGGAAGTGACTGTGGTGGTCGAGCTAAAAGCACGCTTTGACGAAGAGGCCAACATCAACTGGGCAGAAATGCTGGAGTCAGTCGGTGCGCAGGTGGTGTACGGTGTAGTGGGCTTGAAGACTCACGCCAAAATGCTGCTGGTGACGCGCCGCGAAGGCCGCCATATGGTGCGCTATGGCCACTTGTCGACGGGCAACTACAACCCGCGTACGGCAAAGCTATACACCGACGTGAGTTACCTGACAGCCGAGCCACTGTTGACGCTGGACATGGACAACGTGTTTGTGCATCTGGCCAGCCAGAGCAAGTTGCCCAAGTTGCATCATTTACTTTTGGCGCCGTTTCATCTGCAACGCAAACTGATTGAAAAAATTGACGCCGTGGCGCATACCGCGATGGCAGGCAAAGACGCGCGTATTGTCATCAAAATGAATGCGCTGACCGACGAAAGTTTGATGTTGGCACTGGTTCAAGCCGGGCAGAGCGGGGTGAAGATTGACTTGATTGTGCGCGGTGCTTGTATGCTGCCTGCGCGAGTGCCAGGTGTTACAGACAACATTCGGGTGCGGTCGGTGATTGGCCGCTTTCTGGAGCATTCGCGGGTGTTCTATTTCCGTTCTGATGCAGTTGAGGAGCTTTACCTTTCTAGCGCCGATTGGATGAACCGCAACATGCTGCGCCGCATCGAGCTGGCCTGGCCCGTGGGCGACGCAAAGCTTCGCCAGCGCATCATTGATGAATGTCTGGTGGCGTATCTGCACGACGGTGTGGACGCCTGGGACTTGCAAAGTGATGGCCAATATGAGCGCGTCCACGCTGGACGACCTGGCAAAAACCATGGCGCGCAAGCTGCGCTGGTGGCGCGCTATTCCTCACCAGTGCTGCGTAAAAAATAGCATAAGAGGGATACACAATGGACTTGATCTTATGGCGACACGCAGAAGCTGAGGACAACGGCGTTGACGAAGCGCAAGCAGAGTTTGATCTGAACCGCTCACTGACCCAGCGCGGTGAAAAGCAGGCGCTGCGCATGGCGGCGTGGCTAGACCGGCAGTTGCCCGAAGGCGCGCGCATTTGGGTCAGCCCGGCCCGGCGCTGCGAGCAAACCGCGCTGGCGCTGGGTCGCAAATACAAAGTGCGATTTGAACTGGCACCAGGCGCCACACCTGCACAATTGCTGGAGTTGGTGCAGTGGCCAGCGCACAAATACCCGGTGCTGGTAATCGGCCACCAGCCCGTACTGGGGCAAACCATTGCACAACTGTTGGGGCTGAAGGACAACGAATGCGCGGTTAAAAAAGGTTCTCTGTGGTGGCTGCGTCATCGGGAGCGCGAGGGTGAAAATCAGACAGTGATGGTGACGGTTCAGTCACCCGAAGTGTTGTAGCGTCAATGGCTGTCGAACGCTAACGCCCAGGGCGTTTTCTGCCAAGCCAAAACCTCCTCACGCAGCAGATGAACTGATTGCGGAAAAGCATCTGCCCATCCGGGCCTGCAGGTCAATGCAAAACTTTTACCAGGCGCAACGCCAGCTTGAAGCTGAAGGCCTTTGACGTCGGGCTCGCGCCTGGCATGGCACAAAATCACTGCAATGCGAAGGCAAAGTAGCTGCATCATGAAAGCAGGGTCTTCAAAGTCGACTTCGAGCTTGCGCAGCTTGCCCCGGTGACCTAACACCAGCAAACTCAAGCGGTGTAATTCTGGTTGCGCAAAGCCAGGTGCATCGGCATTGTCAAGAATATAGGCGCCATGCTTGTGGTAGTCGCTGTGCGAGATTTGACTGCCAATTTCATGCAGCTGCGCTGCCCACTGCAGCTTGCGTAGGCGGCGTTCTGAGTCAAGCATGGTCATGCGGCTGGAGCCCATTAAAAATAATTGCTTGGCTACTTTGCTCACCCGTTCGGCCTGTGCTGTGTCGACATCAAAGCGTGCCCCTAAACGCGCCACGCTGGTCGAGCGCAAATCCGTCTGACTTTGCTCGCGGTCGAGCATGTCATACAGCACGCCGTGCCTTAGCGCGCCAAGTGCTGCCTGCATTTGCTCAATACCTAGCAGGTCAAACACAGCGCGCAACACACTCACGCCGCCACCTATCACGGCTCGGCGGTCTTCTTTCATGCCGTCAATTTTCAGGCGGTCAGCGCTTTGGGCTTTGATCAAGCGGTCCAGCAGCCAATCGAGTCCTGCTTGGTTAACCACGCCTGCTGGCCAGCCGCCAGCAGCTAGCGCATCAGCCACAGCGCCAATCGTGCCAGACGACCCGTAAGCCACATCCCAAGAACCGGCATGGTACGTGTTGACGGCTTCGTCAAGCACCGCCTTGGCCGCCACCTCTGCATCCTTGAAGGCGCGCAGGCTGAACTGGCCGTCCGGAAAATACTTCATCGACCAGGCCACGCTGCCGACGCGGTAAGACTCCATATTCAGCGCGTCCTGCCCTTTGCCGACGATCATTTCGGTTGACCGGCCACCGATGTCAACAACCAAGCGGCGTTCGTTTGACTGGGGCAGCATGTGTGCTACGCCTTGGTAGATCAATCGGGCCTCTTCACGGCCAGGAATCACGTCGATGGGGAAGCCCAAAATTTTGTGCGCTTTGGCTAAAAACTCATCCCGGTTGCGGGCTTCGCGCAGGGTTTGGGTGGCCACTGCCCGAACCTGATTGGTTTTAAAGCCCGCCAGTCGTTCGCCAAAGCGCGCCAGGCAGTCCCAGCCGCGTTGCATAGCGTCCGGCGTCAGATTGCGGTCGGCGTCCAGCCCGTTGCCTTGGCGAACAGTTTCTTTCAGGTATTCGGTGCGGTTGATCTGGCCTCGGTCGTAGCGACCAATCTCGAGGCGAAAGCTGTTGGATCCCAAATCTACAGCGGCCAGTAAAGTTCCATTTTGCATAGCTGATTCTGATTTTTTTGACTGCGTCAGCATAGCATTCGTGAGTTGACTCTCACCAGCTTTGGACTGGGTTTTTGCGATCAGCCAACAAGGCGTCCACCCAGCGACATCATGCTTTGGGTGACGAAAGTGCTGCCGCGGCGCTGGTTGTTAAAGCTGACGCGAAAGCCGCCAACGTCTTGTGTGCTTCGCCGCTGAAAGGCCGACAGAACATTTTGGCGGGTCAGCGCGCCGTCGATGTCACTTAGCACGTCGAAAGTGTATTGCGCTGCAATAAAACCCGCCAGGCTGAGTGGCGTAGGGGGTTCGTCAAACAGGCGTGACAGCGTCTCGCGGTAGCGCCTGACAATCGGCATGCTGGAGTTCACCATCGGCACTGGCTGCGTTGCAATGACGGGGGTGTTGCGTGCGGCTCCCATTTGCAACATGGTTTGCAAATTGACATCGGCCAGCGCCACGATGTAACGCTGGCGTGCTTGCTTTTCCAGCCCTTGGGTGAAATCGGCCAGCTCGGGTGTGCCGCCCACGAACAGCAACACTGCTGGTGTCATGGGGGTGAGCTTTTGGCCCAGCGTGCGCAGCTCGCCACGGGCTTGAAACGATTTGAGCTTCAGCTGCATGGCCGCTGCAATACGCTCTACTTCAGGCTGGTAAGCGCCGTGGTCGCGAGCTGATGCATAAACTACGCCCAGCTCACTCATGCCCATAACAGACAATGTTTTTAATGCGTGACTGATTTGCTCCTGCCGGGCCGCAAATATTGGAAAGGTGTTGTCGTCAACATCCAGGCTGGAGTTTTGCAGCCAAGGCGCAACGTGCGCCAAATGCATGCCGTCCTGGCGCACCAGGCCCACCAACTCGCTGGCAAGCTGGTCGCCGGCACTGCCTGACATGACCACGCAAGCCAAATTGTTTTTAACCGCGTTGAATGCCGCGCGTAAGCTTTCTAGCGTGCCATCGGTTTCAAAAGATACGTGCTGAACTTGCTTGCCGCGGATACCCCCGCGCAAGTTGATGTCTTGCCAAGCCGCACGAGAACCAATCAAAAAGTCTTTTGAGACGTCTTGCTGCGCTGGCGATGCATCAACGATTTGTGCAATGACCAAGTTGCGCTGTAAGACTTTATTCGGTTGCGCGAGGCAAGGCAGCGCAACGGATGCTGCCAAAAGGCTGGTGCCGCGCAGCCATCGTCGGCGGTTGGTGAGCAGATTTGAGATGAGCATGGTAACTTCAGTCATTGATCTCTAAAAATTTGGTAAAAATCTTGAACAAACAAAAACGCGATGCTGCAGGTCTTGCGGCATCGCGTTTGACTTTGGTTCAGGATTAGCGTGCAGGCGGAATCAACACGCTGTCAATCACATGCACCACACCGTTGGTGGCGGCTATGTCGGCTGTTTGAACCATGCCGTCTTCAACCGTGACAAACTCGCCTGCTTTTGACACCGCAATGTTGGCACCGTTGACAGTCTTCACATTGCTGTTGGTCTTGACATCGGCCGCCATCACTTTGCCTGGGACGACGTGGTACGTTAAAACTACAGCCAGGCGTGCCGGGTCTTTTCCCAAGTCTTCCATGGTCTTGGCCGGTACTTTGGCAAATGCTGCGTTGCTAGGGGCAAACACGGTGAACGGGCCGGGCCCGTTTAAGGTGCTGCTCAAGCCCGCTTTGATGACCAAGCCACTCAAAGTGCTCAGTTCCGGCGTCGCGGCCAGCGTTTCAGCAACTGACATGGGCCGTGTGACTGTCGCGCAACCAGATAAAGCCAGAGCGGCACCGACAAAGATTAACGCTCGGCGGTTTGGGTAAAAATTAAGCATCAAAGTTACTCCTGGTTAAGACAAAGCAGAGCGTAGGAGAACTTGGTGACAAGGACGTGACGGGAATTTGACAGTTGTGTGACGCATGCCGTGGGCCGTGTGGTGTGGAGACGCGATTGTTGGACAGGTTGGCATGTCACGGCACTGTCACATACGGCCCGTACAGTGCGGTTGTGTGTGTCATCAACCTAAGGGGTACTTCCATGAAATCAGGATTCAAATTTTCTTTAGTCAGTGGTGCAGGTGCAGTGTTACTGGCTTTGCCAGGCTTGTCTTTTGCGCAAGATGTCACGGGCGCAGGTGCCAGCTTTCCCGCACCGCTGTATTCCAAATGGGCGGCTGACTACAACAAGTCAACCGGCGTCAAGATCAATTACCAGTCGGTAGGCTCAGGTGCTGGCCTGCGTCAAATTGAAGCCAAGACGGTGGACTTTGGTGCGTCAGACGCGCCTTTGAAGGATGACGAGTTGGCCAAAAAAGGCTTGGTTCAGTTTCCTACCGTGATTGGTGGCGTGGTGCCGGTTGTCAACATCAAGGGTATTTCCGCCGGCCAGCTTAAATTAAGTGGCGCGGTTTTGGCTGACATCTATCTGGGCAAGATCACCAAATGGACAGACCCGGCCATCAAGGCCATGAACCCGACGCTGCCC
This sequence comes from Polaromonas sp., assembly GCA_043778695.1. Lineage (GTDB taxonomy): Bacteria > Pseudomonadota > Gammaproteobacteria > Burkholderiales > Burkholderiaceae_C > Polaromonas. Next base: position 18,169 of record JAYWFR010000020.1, read on the forward strand.
CTGCCTGATGCTGCCATTTCGCCAGTGCGCCGCGCCGACGGGTCTGGCACTAGCTTTATTTTCACCAACTACCTGAGCAAGGTGAACCCTGAGTGGAAAACCAAAGTCGGTGAGGGCACAGCTGTGAACTGGCCAGTAGGCGCGGGGGGCAAGGGCAATGAGGGCGTGGCTGCATTCGTAGGCCGGTTGCCGAATTCAATTGGCTATGTTGAATACGCTTACGTCAAGCAAAACAAAATGGCGTTTGCGCAAATGCGCAATGCTGCCGGTACGTTTGTATCGCCTGATGACTCCGCCTTCAAGGCCGCAGCGGTGGGTGCTGATTGGGCCAAAAGCTTCTACCAAATTTTGACCGAGCAATCTGGCAAAGACGCTTGGCCCATCACCGGTGCTACGTTTATCTTGATGCACAAGGCACAGGACAAACCGGCACAAGCGGCGGCGTCGTTGAAGTTCTTTGAGTGGGCGTACAAAAACGGCGACAAGGTGGCTGACGATCTGGACTACGTGCCGATGCCGTCAGCTGTGAAGGCGATCATTGAAAAAGCTTGGGGGGAGATAAAAGACACGTCCGGCAAGCCTGTTGCATTCAAGTAACTCTCGCCGTTGAAGTTTAATTAGCTGCCAAGGTTTCACGTGTCTTCTACACTCCCTGCCAATCGGGCTGCTTTTGAGTCCGCCTCAAAAGCAGACCCACGCGATATGACCAACCCTCCGCCCAACAACGTAAAACGCCGCAGCCCTTGGGCAGACAAACTTTTTGGCTGGACGGCCCAAGCCGCCGCTTGGTTAACGCTTGGGTTGCTAGCGGGTATCTTGATGTCATTGATTTTTGGTGCCTGGCCTGCCATCAGCAAATACGGCTTAGGCTTTTTAACCAGCACCACCTGGGATCCCGTCAAAAATGAGTACGGCGGATTGGTGATGATTTATGGCACGCTGGCGACGTCATTCATTGCCTTGCTGATTGCTGTACCAGTCAGTTTTGGTATCGCACTATTTTTAACTGAGTTGTCACCAGCCTGGCTGAAAAGACCGCTGGGCACCGCCATTGAGCTGCTGGCAGCTGTGCCGTCCATCGTGTACGGCATGTGGGGTTTACTGGTGTTTGGGCCGATTTTGGCCACCTACGTTCAGACACCGCTACAAAAGGCCTTTGGGGAAACGCCGTTTGTCGGGGCTTTGGTGTCGGGCCCGCCCGTAGGTATTGGTATCTTGTCGGCCGGCATTATTTTGGCGATCATGATCATCCCTTTTATCGCCTCTGTCATGCGGGACGTTTTCGACGTCACACCGGTGCTGCTCAAAGAGTCTGCCTACGCGCTGGGTTCAACTACCTGGGAGGTAGTCTACAAAGTGGTACTGCCGTACACCAAGGCTGGCGTGGTGGGAGGCATCATGCTGGGATTAGGGCGTGCGCTGGGTGAAACCATGGCAATCACGTTTGTGATTGGCAACTTTAACCAGCTTGATTCTCTGAGTTTGTTCCAGGCGGCCAATAGCATCACGTCGGCGTTGGCCAATGAATTTGCCGAAGCCGCCGAAGGCTTGCACCAAGCCGCCTTGATTTACCTGGGTTTGGTGTTGTTCTTCATTACTTTTGTGGTGCTGTCGTTGTCCAAACTGATGCTAGCTCAACTCAACAAAAGCGAAGGGACTAAAACATGAGCGCTGTGCTTCACGATGCCCAGCACAATGTGCGGCTGGCCAAGTTTGGTCGGCGCAAGTTGGTGAACAAAATTGCCTTGGTGCTGTCTTTGGCTGCCATGTCGTTTGGCCTGTTTTGGTTATTTTGGATCTTGTGGGAAACGGTGCGACTTGGTCTGGGCGGAATTTCTTTGGCCACCTTCACGCAAATGACACCTGCACCAAATGAAGCAGGTGGTCTTGCCAACGCGCTTTATGGGTCATTGATCATGGTGGCGCTGGCAACTTTCGTTGGCACACCCATCGGCATCATGGCCGGTATTTATCTGGCTGAATACAACCCCAAAGGTTGGCTGGCATCTGTCACACGATTTGTCAACGATATTTTGCTGTCGGCGCCATCTATCGTGATTGGCTTGTTTATTTACGCCGTCGTTGTCTCGCGCTTCAAGTCATTTTCTGGCTGGGCCGGCGTGATGGCTTTGGCGTTGATTGTGATTCCGGTGGTGATTCGCACCACTGAAAATATGCTTCAGTTGGTGCCAGCGGCTTTGCGCGAGGCCGCTTACGCGTTGGGTGCACCCAAGTGGAAAGTGATCATCAGTATCACACTCAAAGCCGCGCGTGCGGGCGTGGTGACAGGCGTTTTATTAGCCGTTGCCCGCATCGCTGGCGAAACCGCGCCACTGCTTTTCACGGCCTTGAACAACCAATTTTGGACATCCGATTTGAGCAAACCGATGGCCAGCTTGCCAGTGACGATTTTCAAGTTCGCCATGAGTCCTTATGAAAACTGGCAACAGCTGGCTTGGGCCGGTGTGTTTTTAATCACCGTGGCTGTTCTCGGATTAAACATCTTGGCACGCGTGTTGACGCGCAGCAAGAACTGAACATTGACCAGCTCTGTTAAAAGATAAAGATAAAGATAAAGATGAGGCCAAACATGCAAGCTACCTTGAATAAAGCAGGGACTTCAAAGATTTCCGTGAAAAACCTCGATTTTTATTACGGTAAATTTCATGCATTGAAAAATATCAATCTTGAGATTCCTGAGAAAAAAGTCACAGCGTTTATTGGGCCATCTGGCTGCGGTAAATCGACACTGCTACGGATTTTTAACCGTATGTATGAGCTGTACCCCGAGCAGCGCGCCGAGGGTGAGGTTACCTTCGAAGGGGAAAACCTGTTGACATCGAAAAAAGACGTGGCACTGATTCGCTCTAAAGTGGGCATGGTGTTTCAAAAGCCAACGCCGTTCCCGATGTCGATTTATGACAATATTTCATTTGGCGTCAAGCTGTTCGAAAGTTTAAACAGTGCCGACATGGACGAGCGGGTGGAGTGGGCGCTGCGCAAGGCGGCGTTGTGGAGCGAAGTCAAAGACAAGCTCAATCAAAACGGCTCGAGTTTGTCGGGTGGCCAGCAGCAGCGGCTTTGCATCGCACGCGGAATTGCCATCAAACCGGAAGTGCTGCTGCTCGATGAGCCTTGTTCGGCACTCGATCCTATCTCGACTGCCAAAGTAGAAGAGCTGATCACCGAGCTTAAAAAAGACTACACCGTAGTGATCGTGACGCACAACATGCAACAGGCCGCTCGCTGCAGCGACTACACGGCTTATATGTATTTGGGTGACTTGGTTGAATTTGGTGTGACGGAAGAACTATTTTTCAAGCCAAAACGAAAAGAAACCGAAGACTACATTACCGGCCGCTTCGGCTGAACGAATTGAAAGAAAAAACATGCCCGATAAACATTTATCAAGTCAATTTGACAGTGAACTCAACGGCGTTTCTTCTCGAGTGATGGAGTTGGGCGGCCTGGTTGAATCGCAAATCCGTTTGGCTATTTATTCGCTATCGCAGTTCAATGCGGACACGGCCAATCAGGTGATTGAAGCGGAAGTGCGCGTCAATGCGATGGAAGTTGACATTGACCGCGAGCTGTCGTCCATCATCGCCCGCCGGCAACCGACGGCGCGTGATCTAAGGTTGTTGATCGCGATTTCTAAAACTACCGCCAATTTGGAGCGGGCAGGTGATGAGGCTGACAAGATTGCCCGCATGGTCAAATCAATCATTGAAAGCGGATCTGCACGCTCATTGCCGTCTTCCGATTTGCGGGTTGCTGCGGAGCTGGCGTCGGGCTTGCTCAGAAAAGCGCTGGATGCGTTCGCTAGGCTTGACACTGCGGTGGCGCTGTCTATCCTGAAAGAAGATGACCAGATTGATAAAGAGTTTGATGGTTTTGTTCGCAAACTGATCACCTACATGATGGAGGATCCGCGTACGATTTCGCCCAGCCTTGACTTGCTGTTTATCGCTAAAGCCATCGAGCGAATTGGCGACCATGCCAAGAATATTGCTGAGTTCATCATTTATATCGTCAAGGGCGAAGATGTTCGTCACACGCCCATGGCTCAAATTGAATCTGCCGTTAAATAATGCCGTTCTCACGCTTTGTCACTTCGTGCAACTCACTGCTCCCCGACGGGGCGCTTTTTTCTAGAGGCTGCCCGTCGAAAAAAATGATGAGTCTGCTTTGCAGAGAAAAAATATGACAAGAACCCGTGCCCGTATCCTGGTCGTAGAAGACGAACCCGCCATAGCAGAATTGATTGCGGTCAATTTGCAGCATGGTGGCTTTGATGCCGTGGTGGCGCAAGACAGCGTCACTGCGCAGCGCGAGCTCGACGCTGCGCTGCCTGATGCTATTTTGCTGGACTGGATGCTGCCGGGGCAAAGCGGTTTATCGTTGGCTCGCCATTGGCGTAAGCAAGAGCGCACCAAGAGTATTCCTATTTTGATGCTGACTGCGCGTGGTGATGAAACTGACAAGATTGCTGGCCTGGATGCTGGGGCCGACGACTACATCACCAAACCGTTTTCTACCCAGGAAATGTTGGCGCGTGTTCGTGCTGTACTGCGCAGGCGCGCACCTGAATCGGTCGGTGACTGCGTGAGCGTTGCTGGGCTGGTGCTGGACGCAGCAACGCACCGTATTTCGTTTAACCATCAAGAGCTCAAGCTGGGGCCTACCGAGTTCAAGTTGCTCCACTTTTTCATGACCCATACCGAACGCGTGCACAGCCGAAGCAACCTGCTAGACAAGGTGTGGGGAGACCATGTTTTCATTGAAGAGCGTACGGTAGATGTGCACGTCAAGCGACTTCGAGAAGCATTAGGTGCCGCTGGCGTGATGGTGGAGACTGTGCGGGGCGCGGGCTACCGGCTGACAGCAACTCCTGTGGTGGCTGCGGCACAATCTGGCGGATGATCAACCGCTGGTTTTTGCTCTTCGTTTGTCTTTGTGCGGGCGCTGGCTTTGGCTTTTGGTCGGCAGATAACACCGGTGTCACTGTTGGCTTGATGGCGGGTCTGCTTGTTTGGTTGGTGGCAGACAGCCTGTATTTTGGCCGACTACTGCGATGGCTGCGTGTCGCGCAAAACGACGATGAGCTGGCCAGCACCGCTTCTCAGTCGCCAGCCCTTTACGGCATATGGGGAGAAGCTGCGGAACGCGTCCGCAAAATTATCCAGCAGAAAGATCGCAAGTTGCTAGAGGCGCAGTCGCGGTTGCATGAATTTTTAGCCGCTATGCAGGCATCGCCTGCCGGCGTTGTGTTGCTGGACGCACAAAACCGCATTGAATGGTGCAACCAAATGGCAACGCTGCATTTTGGTTTTGACGCGAGCCGTGATTTGTTGCAACACATCACTAATCTGGTCAGGGCCCCAGGCTTTAGCGCCTATATGGCGTCGAATGATTTTTCGCATGACGTGGTGATTCCAGGAAGCGCCAGTCAACCGGGGCGACCGGTTAATTTGTCGGTACATGCGCATGCTTACGGCATGGGCCGCAAACTGCTGTTGTCGCGCGACATCACCGCCGTTGAGCTTGCTGAGGCGATGCGGCGCGATTTTGTAGCCAACGTGTCGCACGAAATCCGCACACCGTTGACGGTGTTGGCTGGCTTTATTGAAACCCTGCAAACCTTACCGCTCAATGAGTCTGACCGGTCGCGCTTTTTGGCCCTGATGGCACAGCAGTCGCAGCGCATGCAGACCCTGGTCAATGATCTGCTCACTTTGTCGAGGCTTGAGGGTAGCCCTCAGCCGGGTGCCAACGACTGGGTCAACGTCAGTGCGTTGCTGGCTCAATGCGAACAAGAGGCTAGAGCCTTGTCAACATTACTGGCACCGCACGGTCACCAGTTGCTGTTTGAGCTTGACGCGACGTGTGAGCTGGCAGGTGTGCAGGCAGAACTGTTCAGTGCCATGTCCAATTTAGCCACCAACGCGGTGCGCTACACGCCCGATGGTGGGCAGATACGAATCAGCTGGAAAACACTCAGCGATGGACGCGGTCAGTTTTTGGTGAAAGACAGTGGGACGGGGATTGCAGCTGAACACTTGCCTCGGTTGACGGAACGTTTTTACCGTGTTGACCGTAGCCGGTCGCGTGAAACCGGTGGTACTGGCTTGGGTCTGGCCATCGTCAAGCATGTGGCCCAGCGCCACGGTGCGCAATTGCAGATTGAAAGTAGGGTAGGCCTAGGCTCTTCTTTTTCCATTACATTTCCGGCCGGCCGTGTTCGCCAGACTGACGAATCTGCTCCGAAGCTCGGATAGCTTTCTGGCTTTGCCCTACTGCCCGCGCTAACAGCGCGATAAAGCAAACCGCAACGCATACCAGCGCAAATGTGCCAGCCACCCAAAAACTTACTGGAGTCCCACTGGGTTGCACGCTTGAAAAGCCCTGATACGTCAACACATAGCCGCCATACAGCCCCAAGCCCCACAGCAGTACGCCGTACAGCACCAGCGGAGCGATAGTGATGCGGTAGCAGCGCAGCAAAAAAGCACAGATGGTTTGGGCGCTGTCGGCCAGGTGGTAAAGCGCCACCCAGCCTAGCAAGGTTGAGGCCAGGGCGATGATGGCGGGGCTGGCGGAGTACAACGCCGCTAAGCTGCCTTTAGCTATAAAAAGCGTAGCTGCTAGCGCCATTGAAATAAAGGCCGCGAACCAAAATCCTAGTAAAACAACGCGTTTCGCCTGGTCTGGTTTGCCTGCGCCTAACCAGAACGAAGTACGCGCACTGCATGCAATAGCAATCGACAAAGGCATCATGTAAAGCACCGCTGCCATGCTCGCTGCTATCTGGTGACTGGCTGACGCCGCTGTGCCGAGCCTGGCAATAAACAAAGCCATCAATGTGAACGAGGTGATCTCCACCAAGTAAGCCAGGCCACCCGGAATACCCAGCCGCGCAAAGCTGGCAATGACGGGCCAATCGGGGCTCTCCATACGCCGCCAAATACGAAACGGCCGGTACAGCGCCTGCGTGCGCAGCATCACGATACAAAATGCCAGCAGCAAGTAATTAACCACCAAAGTAGCCCAGGCGCAGCCTACCGCTCCCATCGGTTCAAGGCCTGCACCACCGGCAACAAACCAAATTGATAAGGGCACTTTTACGCCTAAGGCGCCCAGCTGTAGCCAAGTGACCAAGAGCGGTTTGCCAAGCGACTGGTTGAAGGTGCTGTACAGCCTAAATAGCAAGGCCGGTACAAACGCGAACGCCAGCACCGCCAGGTAGTTTTGAACCTCGACCAACATGCTGGCTGGCACCTGTGCCCAACTTAGCAGCGCCTCGGGGAACAACAACGCCGTAACGCCTGCAAGCGTGATGAAGCTGCCCAGATACAAGCTTTGCCTGAGTGATTTGCCAATCGCGGCGTGTTGCCCGGCGCCCAGCAGTTCGGCCCAGATAGGCAGCAGCGCTTGCACGATGCCCATCAGGCCGACATAAACGCTGATGTAAATGGCTGAGCCCACTGACAACGCTGCCAATGCGGTGTCGCTGTAGCGGCCGGCAATGACGGTGTCGGCCACGCCAAAAGCCATCACCGCAAGCTGGCCGACAAGCACCGTACTGGCGTGGCGGGCGATGATTTTGAGTTCGCTCAAGGTGGGACTTGGCTGCCCGTGCCGGTCGACACGCGCTTGAACAACAGCAGCGTTTCATTTTTATCCGCAGGCCGACGCAGGGTTGCTAAAAAAGCCCAGTCGGGCAAATTAACCGCGTCGCCCAGTGCTGCTTGAGCGTCTGCATCCACAATTAAAAATGGGCAGGTAGCGTGCTGTGTTGCCTGGCGCAAATTGAGTCCCCCGTGGTACTTCAAAGCGGCTGCTTGCGCGCTGCTCAGGCCGAAAATTTGGGTACAGCCGGTTGGGTCAACCCGCCTGGCAACTTGGCGTGCCATGGGTGCATAGCTGCGCGCGTAGTCCAGCAGCGGCAACCACAACGACATCAGCAGCAACCAGCACAGCGTGCTGCCGCCAGCGGGCAACACCAATGACTTCCACACCGCCGCCCGATGTGCACCAACCCGCCACCTGACCAGCCAGACCCAGGCCAATGTTGCGGCTAAGGCGACTAAAAATGAAACCCAAGAAAAACTCGGCTCAAATCCGGGCGCAAGCTTGGCAACATTGGCCGCCGGTTGCTTGGGTATGCCGGTTTGCATAGCGATCCACACCACCCAGATGATCACCCCGCAACCGGTGAAAAACAGCAGTGTGAACCAGTCAATCAGCGACGCCACGCTGCGCTTGAGCGTGGGCAGGGCAAAAGCGGCGAGCGCCGCAAGCGGAGGCAAAGCCAGCAGCAAGCTTCTATCTGCCGCGGCAGTAGTTAGGGATGCCATGATGGCCGTCAGCGCAAACCACAAAGGCAGCGCCACATGGCGACTGGCAAGCTGCCTGCGCCAGCGCCACAATGTCCACAGCGCCAGCGGCCAGGCAGGCCAGGTAAACCAAAGCAGCAGCCGACCCAGCTTGCGCCATTCATTCCAGGCGGTTTGTCCGGTGATGGGCGGTAGTTGAAGGCGCCATCGCCACAAGTCCAGCATAAAAGCCAGACCAGCCGTCAGCGCGGTGATGCCAATGATGAGCAACACCCACTGTGTCGACCGCTTTTGAGCGTCGTCACGCGCCGCAGCACCGCCCCAGCATCGGTGCATCCATTCCACCAGCGCACCGCCTAAACCCAGCAGCACGGCCAGTGTCGGCGCACCGCTTAACGCCAGCCCCGTCAAACCCACCAGCAGACCGACCGACGGCCCAAGGGGGGCGGTTGCGCGTCGATAGGGGCTGGCTGCCAGCGCGTAAAACACCAGGGCAGAAAAGCCCAACTGCGCCAAAGCAGGCGTCGTTTCATGCGACAGCTGCGCCAGGCCCAAGCTGGCTATCAGCGCCAGCAGGCCGGCGTCGGCAATCGCTCGTGCGTAGTCAGACGGGCTAGCCTCCCCACCAAAAGCAAAAGCCACAGGCTGAGCCAAGGGGCTGCGCGCTAGGTAGTAAATGGCGTACCAGGTGGCCAGTAAACTCAACGCCAGCAGTGCAATAAAGGGTAAGCGCACCGCAAAGGCCGGGTCTAAAAATGGCAGAAGCTGAATCGCGATGGCACCCAACCAGTACGGCAGCAGCGCATCAAACCCACCGGCCACCCCCAACAACTGGGGCGACAGCCATTCGGATCGGTTTGAAGCCAGTTCCTGCATCACCCCAAAGGAAGCGATGTCGTCAATTTTCCATGGCGCACGCCCAAAAAAACCTGGCAACACGTAAGCCACGCAAAACAGCAGCAGGGCAACGCGCGGCAGGCGCCGTACGGCAGACTGAGCAATGATGGCGGGCGAGGGCTTAGTCAAAGCGGGTGGTATTTAGCAGGAAGGATCAAGATGTGTTTTCAGTCGAAAAAAAAGCAGCCTGTAACCAGGCTGCTTTTTGTGACGCAAGGGGCTGTTTAAACTGCCGCTGGCGCAGAGTCTTTGGCAGCAGTTTTGCCAAAGCGATTGCGGAATTTCTCGACGCGGCCGCCCATGTTGTCGACGGATTTTTGTGTGCCCGTGTAGAAAGGATGTGACTCGCTGGATGTGTCCAGTTTGTACAAAGGCAGCTCTCGGCCGTCTTCCATTTTCAACATTTCTTTGGTGTTGACGCAAGAACGGGTGACAAATTTGAAGTTGTTGGACAAGTCCAAAAAGCAAACGTCACGGTAATTGGGGTGAATGCCGTCTTTCATTTCTCTATCCTTTGATTTCGTTTCGGCAGCCATTCAAAACCATTTTGAACACTTTCCGGTAAGCCTCAAATTATAGCGCGACTAGCCGCCGCGACGCATCATGTCGAAGAACTCATGGTTGTTTTTGGTCGCCTTCATGTTTTTCAGCATCAACTCCATCGACTCAATCTCATCCATGTTGTACATGAACTGGCGCAAAATCCGCGATTTTTGCAGGATTTCCGGGGCCAGCAGCAGCTCTTCTTTACGTGTGCCGCTGCGGTTCAATTGAATCGCCGGGAACACGCGCTTTTCGTACAAGCGGCGGTCCAGGTGAATTTCACAGTTACCCGTGCCCTTGAACTCTTCAAAAATCACTTCATCCATGCGGCTACCGGTATCGACCAGCGCCGTGCCGATGATGGTCAGGCTGCCGCCTTCTTCAATTTTGCGGGCCGCGCCAAAAAAGCGCTTGGGCCGCTGCAAGGCGTTGGCGTCCACTCCACCCGATAACACCTTGCCCGATGACGGCAACACGTTGTTATAAGCGCGTGCCAGCCGGGTGATGGAGTCCAGCAAAATCACCACGTCCTTGCCCAGCTCCACCAGGCGCTTGGCGCGTTCAATCACCATTTCAGCCACGTGCACGTGGCGTGCGGCGGGTTCGTCAAAGGTTGATGAGATCACCTCGCCGCGCACGCTGCGCTGCATCTCGGTCACTTCTTCAGGCCGCTCATCGACCAGCAACACCATCATTACTGAGTCGGGGTAGTTGGCGGTAATGGCGTGGGCAATGTGCTGCATCATCACGGTTTTGCCAGACTTGGGCGGTGCCACGAGCAAGGCGCGCTGGCCTTTGCCAATCGGCGCAATGATGTCGATGATTCGGCTGGTCAGGTTTTCTTCGCCCTTGATGTCACGCTCGAGTTTGTACTGCTCGCGTGGGAACAGCGGCGTCAAGTTCTCAAACATCACTTTGTGTTTGTTGGCTTCGGGCGCGCCGTCATTGACCTTGTCGAGCTTGTTCAATGCAAAGTAACGCTCGCCGTCTTTGGGTGTGCGCACTTCGCCTTCAATCATGTCGCCCGTGTGCAAATTAAAGCGGCGAATCTGGCTCGGGCTGATGTAGATGTCGTCAGTCGATGCGGTGTAGCTCGAGTCAGGTGCGCGCAAAAAGCCAAAGCCGTCGGGCAGCACTTCCAGCACGCCGTCAGCGACGATGGTTTCACCAGTTTTGCTGCGCTTTTTGATGATGGCAAACATCAGCTCCTGCTTGCGCATGCGGCCTACGTTTTCAATCTCAAGAATTTCGGCTTGTTTGAGGACTTCAGACACATGCAGTGCCTTGAGTTCATTTAGGTGCATGGATAAACCTGCTAGTTTGACGAGAGGGTATTGCGTAAAGAGACAACTCGATGGAGCGTCAATTGAAATTCAGGGGAGGTTTGAAGGGAAGCCAGTTCGTTGGGCGGCTTCGCAAACCGTGGTTCGAGCAAATTAGCGGTAACTGCTTTGCGAAAATCAATTATGACAGGAAAAAACAGGGCTCAAAAATGCAATTTTCAAAGCTGCTGGGGGCCCGCCCCAGCGTCACTTCACAAACAATCAGACCAGTTGCTGGTCAATAAAAGCGGTGAGTTGTGACTTGCTCATGGCGCCGACTTTGGTGGCAGCCAGCTCGCCGTTTTTGAAAATCATCAGCGTCGGGATGCCGCGAATGCCGAATTTGGCGGGAATGTCGCGGTTTTCGTCAACATTCATTTTGGCGATTTGCAGCTTGCCTTCGTACGTGCTGGCCACTTCGTCAAGAATCGGGGCAATCATTTTGCAAGGGCCGCACCATTCAGCCCAGTAGTCGACCAAGACAGGATGGGCTGATTTCAAAACATCGGCTTCAAACGTTGCATCAGTGGTATGTTTGATCAATTCGCTGGCCATGGTGGCTCCTTTTTTGGGGTTGCTAAAGACTGCTAACTCGGGATATTTTGTCAGAAACCCAGCGCCGATGTCGACTTTTACCTCCTCGCTCAAACTATGACCTTGATAGCGAACACTGTTGGTGCCGCCTGGGCAGCCGTCATGACTGACCTGGCAAGCTTGCTACGTGTCAGGCAGGTGCACCCCTCGCGTACCGTGGTGTTGTTGCCGTACGCCCAGCTGATTGGCCAAGCCAAGCTGGCCTGGGCGGGCCAGAACGGCGTAACCAGTTTTTTCATGCCGCGCTTTGAAACCACGATGAACTGGGCAGGTGCCTTGCCCGGTTTGGTTTTTTCGCCAGAAGACATTCGCATGGATGCTGCCGTTGACGCGTTGACGGCGCGTGCCTTGCTGGCTCGTGCGGGTTTTTCAGACCAGCAAAACGACTTGTCGGGCGGCCTGGTTGAGTCTGCCTGGGCCCTGGCCCGAGTGGCTGCCGCCCAGCACCCGAAGCATCGCCTGGCGTGGGGCGCGACGCTGGCGCTTGACATAGGCGTCAGTATGGAGAGTCCGGCATTGGCCTACGAGCTCGCGGTTGCCCGCATTGCACTGGCGTGGGCGGCTACATCAAATTATCCGACGGACGTGCTTTTCAGTGCTGAGCTGGACTTGTTGGTGGATCAATTGGTGGTTGTGGAAGGCTTTCAGTCTGACCCACTCACGCAGGCGCTCATCGCGCATTTTGGTCAGCGCGCTGCCAGCTTGCCGCTCATCACAACCGAAGGGCAGGGCGTCGTTGCTTTGCACACAGCCGATGATCTGGAGGGCGAAGCGCACCTGGCCGCTGCATGCGTGCTGGCACATTTGGCGCAGGGCCGCAGCCCAGTGGCTTTGGTGGCGCAAGACCGGGTGTTGTCCCGCCGCGTGCGAGCCATACTGTCAGACAAAGGCGCGGTACTGCGTGACGAAACCGGCTGGAAACTGTCGACCACTCGAGCTGCCGCCGCCCTGATGAATTTGCTGCGCGCGATGCACTGGGACGCATCAACCGATACCGTGCTCGACTGGCTGAAAAATGCCGCCGCTTTTGATGCGCGAGCCGTTGCATTGGCCGAAGCAGGATTGCGCAAACTGGGCATTGGTGTGTGGCGCAGTGTGCCCACAGACGCAACGTTTGGCCCACCCGAACTTGCGATGCTTGCCGCACAGGTGGCAAAGCATCGTGATGCTTTTACTCGCAGTCGTCCCTTGGCCGATTGGCTGCGCGACCTGCGCAGTGCCCTGCAAAGCGCCGGGCAATGGTCGCAGCTGGCAGGCGATGCAGCAGGCACGGCGGTGATTGCCGCGCTGCACATGGATGACGATTCTGCTTGGGGCCCCAAACCACAAATAAACCCGCACACAAACCCCCGCATGAGCTTGCAGGACTTCACCCATTGGGCTCAAAACGCGCTCGAGGCGGCGAGTTTTACCCCTCCCCACCCGCTGGATGCGCAGGTGGTGATGTTGCCGCTGCCGCAACTACTTGGCAGGCAACTTGCAGCGGTGGTGCTACCTGGGTGTGACGAGATTCGCTTGCCGGTTTCACCCGAGCCGCCAGGGGCGTGGACAACCCAGCAGCGCGCCTTGCTGGGTTTGCCCGCCAGAGCCGAGCAAGACTTGGCCCAACGCGCTGCCTGGCAATGTGCTTTGGCCGCGCCCCACCTGGATGTGCTGTGGCGCACCAGCGAAGGCGGTGAAAGCCTGATGCCCAGCGGCTTTGTGCAAGAGCTGATGTTGACGCAAAAGTTGACCATTGCCATTGACATGCGGCCCCAGCGATTGTTGGCAGTACAACCCACACCCCACCCCGAGCCCAGCGGGCAAGCGCTGCCGATTACCAAGCTGTCAGCCAGCGCCTATGAAGACCTGCGCCGCTGCCCGTACCGCTTTTTTGCACTGCGCCAACTCAAGCTGCAAGAGGCCGATGAGCTGCAAGACGGGCTGGGCAAGCGTGACTTTGGCAATTGGCTGCATTTGTTGCTCAACACCTTTCACGAGGCCTTAAAAAACACATCAAATAGGCCTCTAGCCCAAGATAATCAAGCGCTTGCAGCTATGCTTAATATAGCGGCTGACGAAGCCACCAAGACGTTGGGTTTGAACGCCGAAGAGTTTTTACCCTTCGCCGCCATCTGGCCGCGCGTCAGGAGTGGCTACCTCGACTGGCTGGCCACGCATGAGGCCACAGGCGCAAGCTACGTCGAAGGTGAAGTCTGGAAAACCATGCCGCTGGGCAGCATCGAGCTGCATGGCAAGCTTGACCGAATTGACCAAATGCCCGACGGCAGCCGGCTGGTGATGGACTACAAAACCGAGCCTGCCAGCACTACCAAAGATCGCATCAAGGCCGCTGGTGAAGACACCCAGCTGGCCTTTTATGCCGCGCTGCTGACTGACGACACGCTGGCTGCTGCCTACGTGAATCTCGGTGAAAAAGAACCGACCAAGACCTATGCACAGGCCGAGATTGTGGAGCTGCGGGACGATCTGATTGGCGGGATTCTGCAAGACATGGCGCGCATTGCAGACGGTGCGCCGTTGTTGGCGCTGGGGGAGGGCAAGGCGTGTGAATACTGTTCGGCCAGAGGCCTGTGCCGTAAGGATTTTTGGACATGAAGTTGCCCCCACGGTCATTGACTTCGTGTCATTTCCTACCTCCCGAGGGGGCCGCTGCCCTTGCAGGGCGCCGAGCTGCCAGAGGCAGCGCATCTGGCGGCTGTCCAAACCCGCTCAAGCGGGCTTGGAGCCGCAGCCACCAGCCTGCGGCTCGGCGAAGCTTCGTCCGTGGCCCCGGTTTGAATAAGACATTCGTGTCAATTTGGAGGCTCAAACAATGACCACGACTAGTTTTGCGGCCTACACCCACAACGGCCAGCCCATCTCTGCCGAAGCCTTCTACGCTATCGCCTGCGACCCGCACCGCAGTGTGGCCGTTGAGGCCTGCGCGGGCGCTGGCAAAACCTGGATGCTGGTCTCGCGCGTGGTGCGGGCGCTGCTTGACGGGCAAACCAGGCCGCATGAGATTTTGGCCATCACCTTTACCAAAAAAGCGGCTGGTGAAATGCGCGAACGCTTGTACGACTGGCTGGCCGAGTTTGCCCATGCTGATGACGAAACATTGGCTAACGAGCTGAAAATTCGTGGTGTTGTAAGTAACTTTTTGGATAAAAACAGCCTGCAGCCCAATCAAAACATGCGCATGCAGCTATCAAATTTATATCGTCAGGTGCTTGCACATGGTCGCCCGGTGCAGATCAGAACCTTTCACAGCTGGTTTGCTGCGCTGCTGCGTACGGCGCCCGTGGCCACGTTGCAGCAGCTGGGCCTGCCAATCAACTATGAGCTGCTGGAAGACGACGGTCCGGCCAGGGCGCTGGTCTGGCGGCGCTTTTATTCGGCGTTGTTAACTCGGCCTGACCTGAAAGCCGACTTCGAAGCCGTGGTGCTGGCGCATGGCCGGTTTCAAACCGACAAGGCGCTGCAGGGCGCGCTGGACAAGCGCACAGAGTTTTTGCTCGCTGATGCCAAAGGCGTGCTCGACAGCTCGGTGCAGCCGTTTGGCGTGCAGTTCACTGAATTTGCAGCGCTGGCGCGTCCTGGTGACGCTTTGCGCCTTGGGGCGGCGCACGAACTGCTGCTTGCTGCGGCCAGGGCGCTGGGCGGCGCAACGCAACCCACGTTTTCAGCCAAGGGCGTTGAGCTTGAAGCGGCTATGGCGGCTGGCAACCCAAGTGCTGCCCTGCTGGCGCTGTTGACCGAAAAAGGCACGCCGCGCAAGTTTGGCGAAAAGGTCATCGGCATCACCATCGTGCGGCAGGCGCAAGAGCTGGCGCTGCGCGTTGCCGCCGCGTGTGACCAACATCAGGCTTGGGACTACCAGCAGCGCATGGCGCGCCTTAGTCGTCTGCTGCTGGCCGAGTTTGCGGCGCTCAAACGAGAGCGCCGCTGGGTTGACATGAACGATGTCGAGCGCGCCGCGCAAATCATGCTGTCTGACCCGGTGCTGTCGGGCTGGGTGCAAGAGCGGCTCGATGCGCGCATCAAGCATTTGATGATCGACGAATTTCAGGACACCAACCCGCTGCAGTGGCAGGCGCTGTCTAGTTGGTTGTCTGGCTATGCGGGTGCGTCCAAAGCGCCCAGTGTCTTCATCGTCGGCGACCCGAAGCAAAGCATTTACCGCTTTCGCCGCGCTGAGCCGCAAGTCTTCATGGCCGCGCAAGTCTTCATGCGTGACGCCCTCGGTGGCGACGTGCTGGCCTGTGACCACACCCGGCGCAGCAGCCAGGCAGTGACAGGCGCGGTGAACTCGGCGATGGGTGAGGCCGTTGTTAACGATGGCTACCAGGGGTTTCGTGCGCACACCACCGCATCAGTGCAGCCGGGCAGGGTGCTGCGCTTGCCAGCTATCTTGCGACCAGTAAAAAGCCAAGAGTCACAAAAATTGGCGTGGCGCGACAGCCTCACGATGCCACGCGAGCTGCCAGAAGAAACACTCAGAACTTTTGAGGCGCGACAAGCAGCGGCCTGGATCGCCAGCCAAATCGCCAACGGCGTCAAACCGGCTGGCGTGATGGCCCTTAGCCGCAAACGCGCCAGCCTGCTGCCGCTGCAAGCGGAGTTGCGCGCCCTGCACATCCCCGCTCAGATTGGTGAAAAAACCGAACTGATCGACTGCTGCGAAGTCCTCGACATCGTCGCACTGCTCGATGTACTGGTCTCGCCGCAGCACGACTTGTCGCTGGCCAGAGCCTTGCGCTCACCCTTGTTCGGCTTCAGCGATGACGCGCTGGTGCAGCTGGCCCTGGGCAGAGAAAGCATGTCTGGTCAACCAGGCGATGTAAAACCCTCATGGTTTGAAGTGCTACAAAAATCAGAGCTAGACGCCCCCGTGTTTGCTGCCGCAGCGGCCTCTTTGGTCAAATACAAAGGCTGGGTAGACAGCCTGCCGCCGCATGACGCCCTTCAGGCGATCTACCACGATGGCGATGTGCTGGCGCGTTTTGCTGCGGCCGCACCGGCGACATCCAGAGGCACGGTGCTGGCCAACCTGCGTGCGCTGTTAAGTGTGGCCCTGCAGCTGGACGGTGGCCGCTACGCCACGCCCTACGCCTTTGTGCGCGCCCTCAAGGCCGGCGGCCTGCAAGCCCCGGCGGCAGTCAACCCCGATGCCGTGCGGCTGCTGACGATTCATGGCGCCAAGGGGTTGGAGGCGCACACCGTGCTGCTGCTCGACACCGACACCGCAGAGCGCTCACTTGAGAGCATGAGCGTGCTGGTCGATTGGCCTGGTGAAGCCGCCGCGCCG
>JAYWFR010000021.1:0-6272 GCA_043778695.1 Polaromonas sp.
CAGGAAAAGCGCAAAACCCTGCTCGAAACCTGCAAGCTTTTGGGTATTGAGCCGAGCCAGGCGATTGCCGTAGGCGATGGCGCCAACGACTTGCTCATGATGGGCGCCTGTGCTGACGCTGGAGGCTTGTCGGTGGCCTACCACGCCAAACCCAAAGTGCGTGAGCAGGCCATGGTGGCGATCAACGCAGGCGGACTTGACCGTTTGCTGGAAGTGCTGGTTTAGCGCATCCCTAACTGATCAAGCCCTGCAGCACACCCGCCTCAAAGTGCTGCTCAATGTAGTCAGCCAGCCCGTCAAACACGCTGTCCAGCGTTGGCGCTGTAACACCAAACAAGGCCCGCAGTACGGCCGGATCCTCAAACAAACCGTGCAGGTACACACCCAGCACATTGCCTGTACTGTTTTGCCAAGCCAAATCATGCGGCATAACCGGATGCGTGCCGTCGGCCAAATCGGTACGCAGCGCTGTTTGGCCATGATGAATTTCATAGCCTGCTGCTGCAACGTTTGACACTGCAGCCCACGCGCCTGCAAGTTGGTTGAACTGTGTTTGCCGATGCTGCACAGTCTTAAGTTCCTCAAACACGGTAACGACACCCAGCAAGCCTAGACCCGCAGCATTGCCGTCAATGCCATGCGGATCAATCAATGCCTCGCCCAGCATTTGCAGCCCACCGCAAATCCCTAGCACCGCACCGCCGCGCGCCGAGTGTGTATTCACGGCCTGGTCAAGCCCCTGCGTACGCAGCCAGGCCAAGTCTCTGCTGGTAGCTTTAGAGCCGGGCAAAATAATCCAGTCATCGCTGGTTAGACTCGCCAATTCAGCCGGACTGCGCGCCCACACCAGACGCACACCCAGTACGTTTTTAAGGGGTTGAAATTCGTCGAGGTTGCTGATGCGTGGGTAGGTGATGATGGCGATGGTTTTAGTCACTTGCCCGCTGGACTTTGTTTTATCGTCGAACACGCCGTCCTCCTCAGGCAAGCCATGTTTCCACCACATCGGCAAGCTCGCCACCGTCGGCACGCTGGTCAGGTCTTGCAGCATTTGTGGGCCGGGTGCAAGCAACTTGGCATCACCCCTGAACTTGTTTAAAACAAAACCCTTGATGAGTTTTTGCTCACTTGAGTCCAGCATTGCCCACGTGCCATACAGGTGCGCAAACGCCCCGCCCCGGTCAATGTCAGTCACCAGCAGGCAGGCTGCCTTCGCATGCAACGCCACCCGCATGTTGACGATGTCACTGTGCTTTAAATTGATTTCGGCGGGTGAGCCCGCGCCTTCAATCACCACCACATCGTTCTCGGCCATCAGCTCATCCAGTGCGCGCGCCACCTCGGGCCACACAAGTGCACTGCGTTCACGCCACGGCATTTTTGACAATTCAGCATGAACCTGCCCCATCAAAATCACCTGGCTTTGGGTGTCTTTTTCAGGTTTAAGGAGCAGCGGGTTCATGCGGACTTCAGGCGTTGCACGTGCAGCCAGCGCCTGAAAATACTGCGCACTGCCTATTTCTCCGCCGACTACTACACGGGCGTTGTTGCTCATGTTTTGCGCTTTGTACGGCACAACTTTTAAACCTTGCCTAGCGTAGTGACGACACAACGCCGTCGTCAACCAGCTCTTGCCAGCCCCACTGGTGGTGCCTAACACCATCACAGCCTTGGCAGTCACGCGTGCGTCCCTGGCAAATTTGTTTGCTGCCCCGCAGGCTTTTCGATCGGTGGAAAAAACATATACGTTGCCATCAATTTTTAGTCGTGAAGAATTTTTATCAAACAGCCAGCATGACAAACGCTATGAATTGAGGAGCTGCTTGCGCATATTTTGTTTGGGCTAGCGGGCTAAAACGTCATTATTTACGATAATTGCTTAGCCCCTTCTTACTCGTTCCCCTGCGGGGGCTGCGGCCTGCGGCTCCAAGCCCGCCAGTGCGGACTTAGGAACAGGCCAAAGAGCTGTCGCGTCTCGCGGCTGCACATGGGGTTAGGATGGGGGCACGCACGATGCCAAGCTTCAGTTCTGCACTTACCCCACCCCACCCTCCCCCGAAACGGGAGGAAGTAAGAAAAATCTTGGTGAGTCGGCACCCATTGACCGACGCCTATCACCCAAAAACGCGTAGCGGTAGGTACGCAGCCCCATCACTCCGCACTCTGCTGCAAGTTCCACATCTTGGCGTATTTTTGGTCTTTGGCCAGCAGCTCAGCATGCGTTCCGCGCTCGACGATGCGGCCATCTTCCATCACCAAAATCTCGTGTGCATCCACCACGGTGGACAGACGGTGGGCAATGACCAGCGTGGTTTTGTTTTGTGCCGCGCTTTTTAACTCGCCCTGAATCGCGCGTTCGTTGGCTGAGTCGAGTGCCGACGTGGCCTCGTCAAAAATCACGACAGGTGGGTTTTTTAGCAGGGTGCGGGCAATCGCAACGCGCTGCTTTTCACCGCCTGACAGTTTCAGGCCGCGCTCGCCCACCATGGTGTGGTACCCCAGCGGGGTGCTGGTGATGAAGTCATGGATGCGGGCGGACTTGGCGGCTTCTTCTACTTGCGCGCGGGTGGCGCCGGTTTGGCCGTAGGCGATGTTGTATTCAACCGTGTCGTTGAAAAGCACAGTGTCTTGCGGCACGATGCCAATGGCTTGGCGCACGCTGGCCTGGGTGACGTGTTTAATGTCTTGCCCAGCGATGGTGATGCTGCCTTGTTGAATGTCATAAAACCTGAACAGCAGCCGTGCCAGCGTTGACTTGCCCGCGCCGGATGAGCCAACGACGGCGACGGTTTTACCGGAGGGGATTTCAAAGCTGACGTTTTTCAGGATGGGGCGGGCGGGGTCGTAGGCGAAGCTGACGTTTTGGAATTTAACGGTTGCGTCAAGCGTGAGTAAGCCTTGCCCTGCAGACCGCAGGCCGGACTCTCCCGAAAGCAGAGGCAGAGCCATCGGGGAAAACTTCAACGGCAACGCACCGGGCTCATCCGCAATTTCCCGCTCTTTTTCCATCAGCGTGAACATCTTGTCCAGGTCCGTCAGGCTTTGTTTGATTTCGCGGTAAATCACGCCTAAAAATCCGAGCGGAATATACAGCTGAATCATGAAGGCATTGACCATGACCAAGTCGCCCAGCGTCATGCGGCCATCGACCACGCCCTGAGTGGCGCGCCACAGCATGGCCACCAGGCCGATGGCGATAATGACCTGCTGGCCGCTGTTGAGCAAGCTCAAGGTGCGTTGACTTTTGATGGCGGCTTTGCGGTAGCGGTCCAAGCTGTCGTCGTAGCGTTTGGCTTCAAAATTTTCGTTGTTGAAATACTTCACGGTTTCGTAATTCAAAAGCGAGTCAATCGCCCGGCTGTGGGCGGACGAATCGAGCTCGTTCATTTCTTTTCTGAACTTGGTGCGCCACTCGGTCACGGTGACGGTGAAGGTGATGTAGCAGACCAGCGCAATCAGGGTGATCCAGGCAAACCACACGTCAAACTTGACCGCCAGGATGCTGAGCACCAGCGTGACTTCAATCAGCGTAGGGATGATGCTGTACAGCGAATACGAAATCAGCGAGTGCACGCCGCGAGTGCCGCGCTCAATGTCACGCGTCATGCCGCCAGTTTGTCTTTCAAGGTGAAAGCGCAAGCTCAGCGCATGCAGGTGCCTGAACACTTGCAGTGAAATTTTGCGCGATGCGCCTTCGGTGGCTTTTGAAAACACCAGCTCACGCAGCTCGGTAAACACCGACGTCGACAAACGAAGCAGACCGTAAGCCAGCAGCAGCGCAGCTGGCACCACCAGCAGCGCTTGCGCGTCCCCAGGTTTGATGTTCATGGTGTCGACCAAATTCTTCAGCAGCAGCGGCACGCCAACGTTGCCCAGCTTGGCGCACAGCATGAAGGTGAGTGCCGCCAGCACGCGCCACTTGTAGTCCCACAGATACGGGAACAAGCGCTTGAGAGTGTCCCAGTCAGAGCGGACGGGCGCGGCAATTGCTGGCGCGGCTGAAGCCAAAATGGTCGGGGAAACTGGCAGTGCAGTGGAGTCGGGAGCCATGGAACGCATACGGGGAAAACCTTCAGGGACAATCGAGGTGTTTTTTACTACTTGTACAGATTGTGCCTATGACCCCCCAAACAAGTTCTCCCACCAGCAATTCGCCTACCGGCGAGTTGGTCACACTGCCGACTGATAAAGAGCTGGTGCTTAAAGTCATCACCATGCCGGCTGACAGTAACGTCAATGGCGACATTTTCGGTGGCTGGGTCATGGCGCAGGTCGACCTGGCAGGCTCAGTGATTCCGGCGCGCATTGCCGCTGGGCGCATTGCCACTGTGGCGGTTAACCAGTTTATCTTCAAGCAACCGGTGAAGGTGGGCGACTTGCTGAGCTTTTATGCGGAAATTGAGCGCATCGGCACGACGTCTATCACGGTCAAGGTCGAGGTCTACGCCCAGCGCCTGCGCCAGCCAGAGCCGATCATCAAAGTCACTGAGGCGAACCTGACTTATGTAGCGATCGATAACTTTGGCAAGCCGCGCAAAATTGAAAAGAGCTAATGCATTTAGGAGACGATGTATGCCGCAGCGCCGCTGGAGAGCAGCTTTCCGTCAGCGCCCAAAAACTCCATGCGGGTGCTGGCCACGCGTGAACCAAGGCGCAGCACGGCGGCGCGCAGCTCAAACACATCGCCAATGCCGGGGCGCAAATAATCGACCCTCAAGTCAATGGTGCCCAGCTTCAAAAAGCGCAGCAAGCGCTTGTCTATGGGTTCGTCCATATGGCGCGCGCCCATCGCCGCCATGACAGCCAGGCCGCCCAATGCGTCAAGCGCCGCGCTGATGGCGCCGCCATGGATGCGGTTGTGGGAAAAGTGGCCAATCAGCTCAGGGCGCATCGCCATGCGGGCAGTGACCCGGTCTGACGCCAGTGAGGTGATTTTTAAGCCCAGCGTTTTATTAAAGACAATTTTTTCCTCAAACAATTCGGTGAGGCCTTCAATGAACTCGTCCTCAAATGCGGGTGTCGGCACAGACTCAGTTGCAGATTTTTTCATGCTGCCGATTGTCGCTGTTCCCTGCAAAGTTGGTCGGTATAGTCAGTCAAGCTAAATGCACACAACTGGAAGCAAAACATGACCTCCACAGCCCAAAACTTGCCTGTAGCCGTGGTTACGGGTGGCGCGCGCGGCATCGGCCTGGCTATTGGGCAATGGTTTTTGGCCAACGGCTACCGAATTGCTTTGATAGACATCGATGAGGCGACGTTGGCTAAAACAGCTGCGACCCTGCACAACCCTGACAAGGTGCTGTGCCTCCCCTGCGATGTGTCAAGTGAAGTGGCGGTGAACACTGCCATGGCGCAAGTTGCCGCGACGTTTGGCCGCATTGACGCGCTGGTAAACAACGCAGGCATTGCAGTGTTCAAGCCGATTGGCGAGACGAGCTTTGCTGAATGGCGCTCGGTGTTGTCGGTGAATTTGGATGGCGCATTTTTATGCACCCAGGCCTGCGTGCCGTACATGCTTAAAAACGAAGCCCCGGCAAACGGGACGCGTGGCGCGGTGGTCAACATTGCGTCCATCTCGGGCCTGCGCGCCAGCACGCTGCGGGTCGCCTACGGCACCAGCAAGGCAGCCATCATTGCGTTGACCAAGCAGCAAGCCATTGAGCTGGGCAATGCGGGCATACGCTGCAACGTGATTGCGCCCGGCCCGGTCGATACCGAAATGTCCAAGCTGGTACACAGCGTGGCGATACGGTCTGACTACTACGACACCATTCCCCTGAACCGCTATGGCACGGTTGATGAGATTGCGTCTGTCGCTGGTTTCCTTTGCAGCGCGGGTGCAAGCTATGTCAATGGTCAGGTGCTGGCAGTTGATGGCGGGTTTGATGCGTCGGGGGTTGGGTTGCCGACGCTGAGGAAGAATGCTACTTAATTAGGAGCTGCTTGCGCTTATAAATCAAGGGCTAGCGCCCTATTTTTATAGTTGTTTTACTGCGTCCCCTTCCGGGGGAGGGTGGGGTGGGGGCAGGTGCAGAGACAGTTCTCATCGCGTAGATGCCCCCATCCCAACCTTCCCCCGGGAGGGGAAGGAGCAAGAGCCAGTCACGCCTACAAATCAACCGTCAGCTTTCCCTTGATCCGATGCGACCTCCCGCGAAACACCGCGATGCAATCCGCATTCTGGTTAAACACCGTCACGTCGTACAAACCGGTGCGGCCACTCAAGCAAACTTCGCTAGCTCTGGCCGTCAGCATATCCCCCGCATAGG
>JAYWFR010000022.1:0-2585 GCA_043778695.1 Polaromonas sp.
CGTCAAGCTGGCTGAGAAAACCACTATCAATGCCGAAGTTGCGCAGACCAGCAATGTCATCTCTGGCACGGGCAAGGGCGCGCGGGTCGAGCTGAAGCACGAAGGTGAGCAGCTGCAGGCGCAGGCGTTTGCAGGCAAAACCACGGCGGGCTTCGACAACCCCAGCGCCTTGCTCAGCAAGGGGCGCGCAGAATCCGGCGCCAAGGCCAGGCTGAAAATTGACGACCTGACCAACCTCAAGCTGGAAGCCATCCGCAGCGAAGACGTCATCAACAAAGGTGAGCGTGACGGTGCCCTGCTGGTGCTGGAGCGCAGCCTGGGCAACAACCTCAAGGGCGAAATTGGTGTGCGCTATTTCAAGGAAACCGCCGTCCCGGCAGACCTCAGCACCTTGGGTGTGACGCCCAATGAAGGCACGGCGGCCCGCTTCAGGCTGTCGGGGCAGGTGCCTCAGGTCGCGGGACTCACCGTGTTTGGCGAATACGAGCAAGACATCGCCAACAGCGACAAAAAAATGGCGGCGATTGGTGGCGAATACGGCCTGTACGAGCGCAGCAAGCTCTACCTGCGCCATGAATTGATATCCAGCCTGGGCAACCGCTACACGCTCAACAGCACGCAGCAGCAAAACGCCACCGTGGTGGGTATTGACGCCGGCTACCTCGACGAAGGACGTGTCTTCAGCGAATACCGCCTGCGCGACGCCTTGACAGGACGCGAGGCAGAAGCCGCCCTCGGTCTGCGTAACTTCTGGACCGTGGCCGAGGGCCTGCGCATTCAGGGCGGCCTGGAGCAGATTCGTACGCTCAACGGCATTGACCGCCGCAGCGTTGCGGTGACGGGCGGCGTTGAGTACACCGCCAACCCCGACTGGAAAGGCAGCGCCCGCCTTGAATACCGCACCGATGTGTCGTCCAAGCAATTGCTGGGCACCGTTGGACTGGCCTACAAGGTGTCGAATGAGTGGACCTTCCTGGGTCGCAATGCGTTGCAGATTCAAGAAAGCAAGACTGCCACCGGCGGCAGCAAGACCCTGGAGCGTCTGCAGCTTGGCATGGCTTACCGCGACAGCGCTGTCAACCAGTGGGACGCCCTGGGCCGCTATGAGCTGAAGCACGAGAGTGACGACATTGCCGTGGTACACACCAAGCGCACGGCGCACATTGCATCGACCCACCTGAGCTACCAACCACAGGCCGATTTGAATTTCTCGGGTCGTTACGCCGGTAAATATGTGCTTGAAGATTCCATCGGCATCAGCAGTCGCTATTCGGCACACCTGCTGTCGTCCAGAGCCGACTACGACATCGACCGAGACTGGACAGTCGGGCTTAATGCCGGCATCTTGTTCAGTGCCGGCATGCGCAGCCGTCAAGGTGCATTGGGTGCCGAGCTAGGCCGTGTACTAACTAAAAACCTGTGGTTATCGGTCGGCTACAACCGTTTTGGTTTTCGTGACGATGACCTCGCCAGCGACGGCTACACCAGCAAAGGCGTGTTTCTGCGCCTTCGCTATAAGTTCGATGAGAACGCATTCGAATGAAGCTGTTGAATTTATTTAATCCTGTGCCAACACCGTGGGCACTTGGCGACATCCTGTCGATGCTGTTGCGCCGTGGGGTGATGGCGATTACTCTCGTTGTATTGTTTTTTGTTGCCGCCGCACCCACGGCACGAGCGCATACCCTTACAACTAAAACCACCAGCACGCCCACTGTGGCTATTGGCGGCACGGCAATTTATACGATTAAAGCAGATGCGACTGGCAGTGGTTCACCGGTAACAGGCTTACAGCTGACCGATATCCTGCCAACTGGATTAACCTATTTATCTACCACTTCAATCACCCTTTTAAATGCCCGGGCATTACGCACGGCCATAGTCGATCCAGCAGTGGGGGCAACAGCACCCACTTGGGGCACGTTTACCAACAATCCCACTCCTACCCCTGCAGGCGGAGAACAAATCATATTTAATGCAACCGTTGGTCCAACCACTGCTTGTGGTGCGATTACCAATAATGTGATTCAAACCGCAGGTGATGTTCACACCAACACGAACGCTTTAAACACCGCCAGTATTAATGTTACCGGGAGTGGCGTAGCAAATTTAGTGGTGACTTAAGTAACCACCACGCCTAGTTTGCAGCCAAGTGGCGTAGCGGGTTACACCATTACTGTTACTAACACCGCCGCAGTGGGTAGCTGCCCCGCCACGGGCGTCACCATTGGCGACGCATTGCCCGCAGGCTTTACTTACGCAGCAACGGGCGCCATTGCGCTAAATGGCGGCACGGTGAGGACAACTAACGTCGTAATTGGTACCAGCACATTTACTGTAACCCCAGTTACCACTACGCCAGCAGTTGGTGCAACTAATCCACTTTGGGGTAACTTTGTAATTCCAGCAGGTGGCAGTATTACTTTGCCTTTTACTGCCAATGTGGGCGCTGCCCAAGCTGCGGGTACTTACAGCAACAGTGCCAGCACCACCACCACTGCTGCGGGTGCAACCATTACCAATTTTAATGGCGCCACCAGCACGGCTGACGATGTAGTCATTTTCGTGCCTACATTTCCCATTCT
>JAYWFR010000023.1:0-2585 GCA_043778695.1 Polaromonas sp.
CGACTAAAAACGGGTTAACTCGATAGTTGTTGTTGCGATCCACTGCTACTTCCTTTGTTCACTGAAACAAAGTGTAGCAACGCCGCGTGATGGCGCGGGCTAATTTGCTAAATGCCTGAGCGATGCGCCTGAAATGGCGCGGTTTGCTATGTTAGTTATAGCTGCTAGCGCACGCTTTATGCGGGCCACAATCTTATTTAACGCTATTTAACGCTATTTAAAACCGCGTATCCAACCAGCTTTTAAGCAGCTCAAACACTGCCGCATTGCCCGGCTCGTTGAAAAGCTCGTGGTAGTAGCCGTCAAAACATTTGGCGGTGACGCTGCCGGGTTTGACAGCTTTGGACTTAGTGGCGCGCGCTGCAAAACGGCGGCTTCCCTGGGGGTTGACTAGTTTGTCTGCGCCAGCGTACATCAGCAGGGTGGGGGTGCGCCACTGCCCGGCTGCAGCCACAGTCGCGGGGCCTACGGCAGCAATGAAGTGTGCCAGCCTGGTGGAGATTTTGTTGTGCACCCCGCGGTCAGCCAGGTAGGCTTTGACCACCTGCGGGTCACGCGACAGATAGTTGGGATCAAGGCCATTGTTGAGGCACAAATTGGGCGTCACGCGTGGCAAAATTTTAAGCAACGTGGTCTGAAAAAATCCGAGCCCGGCGTCCAGCGCGGGTGACGATAAAACCAGCGCCGTCACCGGGCGAATGCCTAGCGACACAAACCGGCTGACCACCAGCCCGCCCAAGCTGTGGCCCAGCAAAATCAGTGGCAGGCGCGGGTACTGGCTGCGGATGTCGTCCACCACTTCGGCCAGGTCGTCAAGCAACGCTGTATCGCTTGGCAGCACGCCAGGCAAGCCGCCTGATTGGCCGTGGCCGCGTTGGTCATACGCATGCACCACAAAACCCCAGTCGCTTAGGGCATTGGCGACGTGGTCGTAGCGGCCCGCATGCTCGCCCAGCCCGTGAACGATCAGCACCACACCGCGTGCTTTGCCGCTAAGGCGGTCGAGCTGGTCAACCGAGTCGTCAGGCTGCCAGCTGTAAAACGCCAGGTTTTCGCCGTCGATGGCAGTAAACGGGGTCAAGACGCGTGTGTACACCGCGTTCAATTGAGCACTAGCCCGGCACGCTCGCCATCACTTGGGCGACGGCAGCGGTTAGCTTTTTGGCATACGGCACGTGCAAAAACTCGTTCGGCCCGTGCGCATTGCTCTTGGGGCCCAGCACGCCGCACACCATCATTTGCGCCGACGGAAAGCCTTTGCTCAGCATGTTCATCAGCGGTATGGTGCCGCCTTGGCCAATGGTGCCGCAAGGCGCGCCGAAGTAGTTTTGTGACGCGTTGTTCAGTGCGTTTTCAAACCAAGGCGTGGTGCTGGGTGCGTTCCAGCCGGTGGCACCGCCGCCGCCTTCAAAGGTGACTTTGGCGTTGTACGGGGCGTTGTCCTCCAGCAACTTCTTAAGTTCTTGCACAGCCAAAGAGGCATCGACCAGCGGCGGAAAGCGCAGCGACAACTTGAAGGCGGTGTAAGGCCGCAGCACATTGCCCGCGTCTTTGAAGGCCGGAAAGCCTTCAGCGCCTGTGACGCTGAGCGTGGGCCGCCAGGTGCGGTTGAGCAGCGCTTCAAGCGGGTCGGTCGTCATGGGCAACGTAAACGCGCTGGAGCCTTCGCAGTCGTAGTGCGCCCAGGGGAAGCGCTTGTACAGCTCGTCGCCCAGCGTGGCTGCCGTGGCCTTGGCTTGCGTCAGCCGATCCGCTGGAATGGCGCAGTGAAAGCTCTGCGGCAACAGGCGGCCAGTGGCGCTGTCTTCTAACCGGTCCAGCACATGGCGCATGATGCGAAAGCTCGACGGCACAACGCCGCTGGAGTCGCCCGAGTGCACGCCTTCGTCCAGCACTTCAACTTTGAGCACACCGCCGCCCATGCCGCGCAGGCTGGTCGTTAACCACAACTGGTCATAGTTGCCCGCGCCTGAGTCCAGGCACACCACCAACGCCACATCGCCCAAGCGTTTGCGCAGCGCATCGACGTACGGCAGCAGGTCGTAAGAGCCGCTTTCCTCACAAGTCTCAATCAAACCAACAATGCGCGGATGCGGCACGTTTTGCGCCTTGAGGGCTTGCACCGCCGCAATGCTGGCATACACGGCGTAGCCGTCGTCTGCGCCGCCGCGACCGTAAAGTTTGCCGTTTCCGTCCTTGTCGATTTCATATTTGGGTGTCCACGGTCCCAAATCACTGCGCCAGCCGGTGAACTCGGGTTGCTTGTCGAGGTGGCCGTACATCAACACGGTAGCTGCCGAATCTGCGCGCGTGGCAGGAATCTCAAAAAATAAAACCGGCGTTCGGCCATCGAGTCGAATGACTTCCAGCGTCAAGCCTTCAACCTTTTGGGCCTCAACCCAAGCGGCCGCGTTGCGCATCACAGTGTCGATGTAGCCGTGCGCCTTCCAGTCTGCGTCAAAGCCGGGTGACTTGGCCGGGATGGCGATGTAGTCGCTTATTTGTTTGACGATGTCGTTGTCCCACTGAGCGCTGACCTGGCTCAAAGCCTGGGCAGCATTCAAAACATCAGCGGGAACTTCTCT
>JAYWFR010000024.1:0-2583 GCA_043778695.1 Polaromonas sp.
AACCTGGCGGCGATTGGCGAGGCGGCGGCCTTTGACGCCACTGACTACAAAGCGCTGGTTTGCGTGTTCATGTACGGCGGCAATGACTATGCCAACACGGTGGTGACGTACGACAACCCTAGCTATAATTTATATAGCACTATACGCGGTGGTGGTGCGGGCCAAACGGCTGGCGGCATTGCACTGGCGCGCTCTGCGCTCACCCCGACACTGCTCACCCCTAGCACCGCACTAGCCAACGGACGCCAGTACGCGTTAAACCCGGCGATGACCGGCTTGGCCGGCTTGTTCAACGCGGGCCAGGCGGCCCTGCAAATGAACGTGGGCCCGCTGGTGGCGCCGCTGACCAAAGCTCAGTATTTAGGCTCAGACCGTATCAACTTCCCGCTGCCGCCCAAGCTGTTTTCACACAACGACCAACAATCAATCTGGCAGTCGTCGTCGCCCGAGGGCTCAACCATCGGCTGGGGCGGCAACATTGGCGATCTGGCTTTGTCTAGCAACAGCACGTCACTTTTCACCTGCATCAACGTCACCGGCAATGCGGTGTTTTTAGCGGGCGACAGTGCACTGTCTTACCAAGTCAGCACCAGCGGTGCAGTGCCGATCAACGGCGTTAAAAACAATGTGTACAACTCGGCGGCGGTCAAAACGGCTATGGCCGCGCTGGTGCAGCAAAACCGCGTGCACACGCTGGAAAATGAGTACAACAAAGTCACTGCTCGCTCCATTGGCGCGGAGGCACAGGTCAGCAGCGCCCTGAGCGGCGTGACGCTGACTACCCCGTTTACCGCTGGCAACTCATTAGCGGACCAGCTCAAAGTGGTGGCCCGGCTGATCGCTGCGCGTAACGCCTTGGGCACCAAACGCCAGGTGTTTTTGGTATCCATTGGCGGCTTTGACCTGCACGACAACCTGATTGCGCAGCACCCTGGCGTGCTGGGCAAAGTCAGCGATGCCATGACCTCGTTTTACAACGCCACCGTTGAGCTAGGCGTCGCTAGCAAAGTCACCGCGTTTACCGCATCAGACTTTGGCCGCACGCTGGCATCAAACGGTGACGGCTCAGACCACGGCTGGGGCAGCCACCACCTGATGGTTGGCGGCGCAGTGAATGGTGCCGCTTTTTATGGTACCCCGCCGCCCATCAGCGTCGGTTCCACCACCGCACTAGATGACCAGTGGCATGTCGGTCAAGGCCGCTTGCTACCCAGCACGGCAGTCGACCAATACGCAGCCACGTTGGCTAAGTGGTTTGGCGTGTCTGCTACTGAAATGACCGGAGTGTTGCCCAACATCAGGCGCTTTGGCGCTACTGGCGGGCGGCTTGACTACCCAGTGGACTTGGGGTTTTTAAAACCTTGAAATGCTGTTTATTGCTATATAAGTAATAGCTAGTAGCGCTTATATCCATTGGGCTACAGCCTGATTTAACGTAAGTTTCTCGATCCTGGGATGCATCAAAGCAAACCACAGCGGTGGGATCAACGCCAGCACCAGGCAACCCGCGTAACCGGTAGGCAACTGCGGGCCGGGTAGCGGTTCTAGCGTAGCGTAGGGCTTCCACGCGTGCATGTGGTGGTCTGAATGGCGCTGCAAGTTGGCCAGCATTGAGTTGGTAGCCACATGGTCAGCGTTCCACGCGTGCATCATGCCGAAAGCTTCGCGTTTGCCGCCAGTGGTTTTGCGCTGCAGGCCGTAATGCTCGATGTAATTCACAACCTCCAGCAGCAAGAACCCGACGATGGACTGCAACACAAAAAATACTATGATTTTGCTAGCTGTTAGCGCAGTAAATACAAGGGCTACAGCCACAATTACCATCAAAGAAGCAGCAGTAGACCAAGCCAGCGGGCTGCGCAGCCAGCTGGTCTTCATCTGCTGGATGCGCTGAGCCTCCAGCCGCCAGCCGCTTTGCAAGCTGCCCCACAACGTGCGCGGTAAAAACTGGTACAGCGTCTCGCCAAAGCGTGATGTTGCGGCATCTGCATGGGTGGCGGCGCGCGGGTGATGGCCCCGGTAATGCTCGACCATGAAGTGGCCGTAGCACACGCTGGTCATCAAAGTCCAGCCGCAAAACCGGTCTATTTTTGACTTGCTGTGCCCCAGCTCATGCGCAAAGGTGATGCCTTGCGAACCGGTAATAAACCCAACGCTAAAAGCCATGCCCAGCACCGTCAACCAGTCAGCGCGCATCGCAGCGTAAGCGCCAGCAGCAATCAATACCAATTGCAGCAGCACATAAAGCCTCAACACGGCGCTGAAATAGGTCATGCGCGTACCAGCTTCGACAGCACTGGGGGAGTGCTTGCCACCCGGCATGACGATATCAACCAGCGCAATGCCCCACCAAATGGCCAGCGTCCACAAGGCGGTTTGCGTGGGCAAAAACAGCACGCTGTAAATGCTCAAAGCTGGTAACAGCCAAGCCATTAAAAATCGGAGGTCAGAAGTTCTCATGACCTTGACTTTCTCACAAAGCAACAAGAGCTGCAAGTGTGGCTTCCCCTAGACCCCGAGTTTTGGCAAGACTTGGGGAACGTCAAAAGTAGGCGCGCTTAGCGGCCCAGCTCTTTAAGGTAA
>JAYWFR010000025.1:0-6224 GCA_043778695.1 Polaromonas sp.
CAGCAACAGTTGCAAAAGTACGCACCAGTGATTGTCAGGCGTTTTGCACATTGCTGCTAGCAATCACGCCGCCGCCCAGGCAAACATCGCCGTCGTACAGCACAGCCGACTGACCGGGTGTCACCGCCCATTGGGCTTGGCTAAACCGCAGCTCACAACTTGCGTCGCGACTGGCCACCAGATCGCAGGGCGCATCTGTTTGTCGATAGCGGGTCTTGGCGGTCAAGACACCTAGCGCTGGCGCGCTGCCAGATACCCAGCTGCAGTCTTGCGCGCTGAGTTCAGACGATTGCAGCCACGGATGGTCATGCCCCTGTACTGCCCACAGCGTGTTGGTAGGCATGTCTTTGCGGGCGACAAACCACGGCAGGTGGATGCCCTGCGCCGCTTTGACCCTCGCATCGCTTTGCGATGTAGTAAAAATGGGGTCAGAGCCGTCCACGTTCCGCTTTGCTGCACTTCGCAGATCCGACCCCATTTTTACGCCGCCAATGCCAAGCCCGGTGCGCTGGCCCAGGGTGTAAAAGCTCAGACCCATGTGCTCGCCCAGCACACGGCCGGTGTCGCTTTTGATCAGGCCGGGGGCTTTGGCGATGTAGCGGTTCAAAAAATCACGAAACGGCCGCTCGCCAATAAAGCAAATGCCGGTGGAGTCTTTCTTCTTGGCGTTCGGCAGGCCAATCTCATCGGCGACGCGGCGAACTTCGGTCTTGTGCAACTCGCCTACCGGGAACAACGTTTTAGACAACTGGGCTTGATTTAAGCGATGTAGAAAATAGCTTTGGTCTTTGGTGATGTCCAGGCCTTTGAGCAGCTCAAACAGGTGGGTCGACGGGTTTTGGCGTACCCGGGCGTAGTGGCCGGTCGCTATTTTTTCGGCCCCCAGGCGCATGGCGTGGTCTAAAAAAGCTTTGAACTTGATCTCTGCGTTGCACAAAATGTCGGGGTTGGGCGTGCGGCCGGCTTGGTATTCGCGCAAAAACTCGGCGAAGACGCGGTCTTTGTATTCTGCGGCAAAGTTGACATGCTCAATCTCTATGCCGAGCACGTCAGCTACCGCAGCGGCGTCTACGAAGTCAACATTCGAAGCGCAGAATTCGTCGCCGTCATCACCCTCCCAATTTTTCATAAAGATGCCGACAACTTCATGACCCTGCTTTTTCAGCAGGTAGGCGGTGACGGCCGAGTCCACGCCGCCGCTTAAACCCACAACCACGCGATGCTTAGTTGGGTGTTTGATGTTGATGTCACTCATGGCTCAATTATCCCTCTGAGATCCCTTTGAGCCAACGCCTCCCCTAAATCGAGGAGGCGCTGCGCAGCATCAATCGGCTTGTTTTCTCAGAAAGGCTGGAATCTCAAAGTCGTCCATCCCGCCCGACGCCAGCGCATCAACCTTGGCTGCCGCCTGCGTGCGATTGGTGCGCCACACGCTGGGCACAGACATGTTGCCGTAGTCGGTTTGGCCCACACTCACCGACTGCACCGAGCCGCCCATGCCCGCCACCGAGTTAAGCGTTGGCACGTTGAAGGGCACGTTGTCAGTGCCGGTGCGCAGCACCTGTAGCGGCGGCGCGTGGCGGCGTGCGCCTTGGCGGCTCAGGCCGGTGGCGACCACCGTCACGCGGATATCGTCGCCAAGCTTGTCGTCATATGCCGCGCCGTAAATCACATGCGCGTCAGCCGAGGCGTAGGCGCGGATGGTGTTCATCGCCAACTTGGATTCGCTCAATTTGAGCGAGCCTTTGGCGGCAGTGACCAGCACCAGCACGCCCTTGGCGCCTGACAGATCGATGCCTTCAAGCAGTGGGCAGGCCACGGCTTGCTCGGCAGCAATGCGGGCGCGGTCCGGGCCATTGGCCACTGCCGTGCCCATCATGGCTTTGCCGGGCTCGCCCATCACGGTGCGCACGTCCTCAAAGTCAACGTTGACGTTGCCGTATTCGTTGATGATCTCTGCTATGCCGCCGACGGCGTTTTTCAGCACATCATTGGCGTGGGCAAAAGCTTCGTCTTGCGTGACTTCATCGCCTAACACCTCAAGCAGCTTTTCATTAAGCACCACGATCAATGAGTCCACATTGGCCTCAAGCTCAGCCAGGCCCAAATCAGCATTGCTCATGCGCTTGCCGCCTTCAAACTCGAACGGCTTGGTGACCACGCCGACTGTCAAAATGCCCATTTCTTTAGCGATGCGGGCAATCACCGGTGCAGCACCGGTGCCGGTGCCGCCGCCCATGCCAGCGGTGATGAACAGCATGTGTGCGCCGTCAATCGCGGTGCGGATGTCGTCAATCGCCAGCTCAGCGGCGTCGCGGCCTTTTTCAGGCTTGCTGCCTGCGCCCAAGCCGCTGGCACCTAGCTGAATGGTTTTGTTGGCGCTGCCCCGCACCAGTGCCTGCGCGTCGGTGTTGGCGCAGATAAATTCAACGCCTTTGACGCCGCTGGCAATCATGTGGTCAACCGCGTTACCGCCGCCGCCGCCGACACCAATGACCTTGATTTGTGTGCCTTGGTTGAACTCTTGAATTTCAATCATTTCGATGCTCATGGTGAGCCTCCAGTTTGGTTAAGTTGCAGTTGCCTAGATAAATTTTTTGTTGGAATTTCTGATTTTTGGGGTCAGAGCCCAAATTCGCTAAGTCTTTGACTTGCCCCCAACGGGGCGGCGTAAAGCACCGGGGCGAAATGGGTGTCTGACCCCAACAACCCAGGCGGATCAGCGCCTCCTGACCTTGTTACCAGTCGCGAGTGGGGCGGCGCAGTCGGGGTAAAAGCGGTGTAGTGCTTCATAGGGGTACCTTTAAAAGTTACCAACAAACCAGTCTTTAACCCGGCCAAAGGCGTTGTGCACGCTGCCAGCCTTTTGCGACACCTTGTAGCCGCGCATACGGCCTAATCTGGCTTCTTCCAGCAGGCCGATAACGGTAGCGGCCCGCGCTTGCGCGACCATGTCATACAGAGAATTGGAATAACGCGGAATGCCGCGCCGCACGGGTTTGAGGAAAATATCCTCGCCTAACTCCACCATGCCGGGCATGACTGCGCTGCCGCCTGTCAGCACAATGCCGGACGACAGCACTTCCTCGTAGCCCGACTCGCGAATGACTTGTTGAACAAGTGAAAAGATCTCTTCAATCCGCGGCTCAATCACGCCTGCCAGCGCCTGCTTGCTGAGCATGCGCGGCGCGCGGTCGCCCAAGCCCGGTACTTCAACCTGGGTATCGGGGTCGGCCAACAATTGTTTGGCACAACCACTTTCGACCTTGATGTCTTCGGCGTCTTTGGTCGGCGTGCGCAGCGCCATGGCAATGTCGCTGGTGATCAGGTCGCCGGCAATCGGAATCACGGCGGTATGGCGTATTGCGCCGCCTGTGAAGATGGCAACATCGGTCGTGCCAGCTCCCATATCGACCATGGCCACACCGAGCTCTTGCTCGTCTTGCGTTAACACCGCCAGGCTGGATGCCAGTGGGTTGAGCATCAGTTGGTCAACCTCCAGGCCGCAGCGGCGCACGCATTTGATGATGTTTTCAGCAGCGCTCTGCGCCCCGGTGACGATGTGGACTTTGGCCTCCAGCCGAATGCCGCTCATGCCAATTGGCTCGCGAACGTCTTGCCCGTCAATGACAAATTCTTGCGGCTCAACCAGCAGCAAGCGTTGGTCAGTAGAAATATTGATGGCCTTGGCGGTTTCAATCACTCTGGCCACGTCTGCCTGCGTGACTTCTTTGTCCTTAACGGCGACCATGCCGCTGGAGTTGATGCCGCGAATATGGCTGCCGGTAATACCGGTGTAGACACGTGATATTTTGCAGTCGGCCATCAGTTCCGCTTCTTTCAAAGCCTGCTGAATGCTTTGTACGGTTGCATCAATATTGACCACCACACCGCGCTTAAGCCCATTGCTGGCGGCAATGCCCAGACCGGCCAGCTTGAGCTCACCGCCCGGCATCACTTCGGCGACCACTACCATGACCTTGCTGGTGCCGATGTCCAGCCCCACCACCAAGTCTTTGTATTCTTTGGCCATAGATTTACCTTTTGTCTTTCTTGTCTTCTTTGTCAGCCGGATTCAATGTGGTGACTCCTTTTAATTTGAGCGCATAGCCATTGCTGTAGCGCAAATCTGCAGACAGCAGATCGCGGCCAAAGCGTGACGACACCTGGCTCAGCGTGGCAACAAAACGCTGCGTGCGGCTTTCAATCTCACTCAAAGAGCCGTGGCCCAGCTCAAGCGTGGCACCGCCTTCAAATACAGCACGCCAACTGCCCTGCCCGGTCAGCTCAAGCCGTTCAACCGGCATTTCCAATTTTTCAAATTGAGCCGATATTTGGCGATAAGCCTGAAGCACCAACGGCGCCTGACCCAAAGGGCCATTGAGTTGCGGCAAGTCCGCTGTTTCAACTTCTGCCTGATTGGCCTCAAACACTTCACCAAAACTGTTGACAAGCCGCGTATCGCCGTCAGGCCCCCAGAAAGCAGCCGCTTGGTGCTCTTGCAGCACCACCTTCAAGCGATCAGGAAACTGGCGCTGAACCGTGGCCTTGCGCACCCAGGGTACCGACTCAAACACGGCGCGGGTTTGCGCCAGATTCACCGTGAAAAAGTTGCCTGACAACCTGGGCGCCACATTGGCTCGCAAAGTGACCGCATTGTTGTAAGTGGTGTCACCCTGCACCAAGATAGCGCTCAGGTTAAACAGGTTTTGGCGCGCCAACCACGACATCGCCAGCACCAGCATCAACAGCGCAAACACCCACGCGAATGCGGCTGACAGGACGTTCATGAAGCGGATGTCTGCCGGCACGGGCGCAGCAGGTGCTGGCAATGATGCTGATCGCCTCAAGTCACTACTCCTGGTATTGATCCTGGCGCTTTTTCATAGTCAAGTGCGGAGGTTTTCAAAATCTCCAGGCACAGGTCTTCGTAAGGCATGTCGACCGAACGCGCTGCCATCGGTACCAGTGAATGGCTGGTCATGCCCGGCGATGTGTTGATTTCCAGCAAGTAGGGCTTGCGCGTCAGCTTGTCAATCATCACGTCAGCACGTGCCCAACCGCGGCAGTTGAGCGTCTTGTAAGCCCGCAAAACCAGGGACTGAATGGCCGCTTCCTCGCCGTCAGGCAAACCGCAAGGCACCAAATACTGGGTAGTGTCGGTGAAGTATTTGTTTTGATAGTCGTAGTTACCGTCAACCGCTGCAATACGGATGACCGGAAGCGCGTAAGCCTGGTCGCCCGTACCCAGTACGGGGCAAGTCACCTCATCGCCATCAATGAATTGCTCACACAAAACATCGGCGTCAAGCTGCGACGCTTGTTCAACTGCGGCGGCCATCTGCTTGGGCTCAGTAACTTTGGTCAAACCAATGGACGAGCCTTCACGTGCTGGCTTGACGATCAACGGCAGACCCAAATTAACCAACGCTGCATCGACATCCGCATCGCGGTAAGTCGCGCGCTTGAGCAGCACATGCCGTGGTGTAGGCAAGCCATCGGCTACCCACAAGCGCTTGGTCATGACTTTGTCAATCGCCATGCTGGACGCCATCACGCCGGAGCCTGTGTAGGGAATACCCAACAATTCAAGTGCGCCTTGCACGGTGCCGTCTTCACCAAAGCGGCCATGCAAGGCGATGAAGCAGCGGGCAAAGCCTTCTTTTTTGAGCTCTCCCAGATCACGCTCGGCGGGGTCAAACGCATGGGCGTCAACGCCTTTGCTGCGAAGGGCCTTCAACACACCGTTACCCGACATGAGTGAAATGTCGCGCTCAGCCGAATGGCCACCCATTAACACAGCTACTTTACCAAAACGAGCGTCGTTTTGAGTGTGTAACTGCCTCATAGCGCCCTACTTTCATGTGCTAGCCGCTCTTGTATTTGTAGCACATTGATGACTTTTTGCGGCACATTGCCAATTGAACCTGCACCCATACAAAGCACCACATCACCGTCCTGCGCGGTGTCAATGATGGCTTGCGGCATGGCTTCAATGGCATCTACAAACACAGGCTCGACCTTGCCAGCGATGCGCAGGGCGCGACTCAACGACCGGCCATCAGCCAGTGCAATCGGTGCCTCGCCAGCGGCGTAGACCTCGGACAACAACACCACATCGGCTAATCCCATCACCTTCACAAAGTCTTCAAAGCAGTCGCGAGTGCGGGTATACCGATGCGGCTGAAATGCCAACACCAAGCGCCTGCCGGGAAACGCGCCGC
>JAYWFR010000026.1:0-2571 GCA_043778695.1 Polaromonas sp.
CCCAGCCATTTTTGCCATTACCAATGACCCGTTTATTGTTTACACCAGCAACATTTTTGCAATTTTGGGTTTACGTGCCTTGTACTTTGCGCTGGCCGCCATGGTGCACCGCTTCCAGTACTTGAAATACGCGCTGGCATTGGTACTGGTGTTTATCGGCACCAAAATATTTTTGGTCGGAATCATAGGCAAGATACCGCCCGTGTTCTCACTGAGTGTGACCTTCGGTCTGATTGCAGGCGGCGTACTGGTGTCTCTGTACAACACGCGCGGGCAGTCGAAACCCCTAGCAACTGAGTTCAAGTAGTGCGCGACCGGCAGAAAAAAAGGCTGCCAAAAGACAGCCTTTTTCAGGTCAGCAAAGCGACGCCGTCTTTAAAACTTGTAGCCCAATTGAAGCGAGTAAGCGCTTGGGTCAAGTTTGACGTCAATCGTTTGGCCGGTGGTTAGCGTGCCGCGTGTGCTGATAAACGTTTTGCTGTAAGACGCTTCAACATACCATTTAGGGTTGATGTTGTAGATGCCGCCCAGCTGAATGGTGGGCGCCAACTTTGACTCAAACGAAACGCCGGTCGCCGGGCCGCCCGGGTTTGTGAGCGCCGTCAGCACGCCTGTGCCGCTCGTCTCGTAGAACTTCACGTACGTGGCGCCAGCGCCGATGTAGGGGCGAAATGCAGCATTTGCGTCCAAGAACCGGTACTGACCCATCAAGGTGATTGGCAAGGCTTTGGTGCCGGCAATTTTGCCTACACCTGCAATGGCGCCTGCACCGTTGATGTCGTGCTTGAAGCCCAAGCCTAACGGCAAGCTCAAGGCGATGTTGTTAGTCACCATGTAATTAACGACACCGGTCAACTGCGAGTTGTTGGTAATGCTGACTTGGGTGCCGGGCAAGCTGGGTGCGCTCAAGTTACCGCTACTAACGGACGGTGCAATCTGGGTAAAACCGATGGATGCCGAGATTGAACCCGCGCTTTGCGCCAGAGCGCAAGCGCTGGCTGTCAGCGCCACTACCGCCAGCAATGGGTGAATTATTTTTTTCATAGAAATAGGTCCTGCTTTTTAATAGGGCGATAACTTATAACCAGCCTGCGACGGCCAGGTTTTTAGTGACGAATTCAGCCAGCAACTTGTAGCCAAAAGGCGTCAGATGCACTGAATCTGCATACAGATACTTGCTGGTGTCGCCTGGAATCAGACTGCTTGCTGTGCAGGTCAACGAATTACCCTGGAGTGGGTTGGCTGTAGACGTCGCGCTGCACGCTGGCGTGGTGACATTGCTCAGTGCGTATTGCCCCGGGTTGACAGTTTGATCGCGCCCCTGGCTGTAGGCGTCAATGATGATCACGCCTGCTTTGCCCTTCAGACCAGCATCTAAGGTGTCGTTAAACGTTCTGACCATCGTGTTGATGAGGCCCCTTTTGGCGGCGTCAAATGAGCTGCCGTAAGGTGTCTGGCTGACGTCAGGCAGGTTGATGACCGCAACATACTTTGCGCCTTTGGCCAGCACTTGGGTGTTGATCAAAGCGACCAGCTCGGTAGCGGCTTGCGCCATGCCCGCAACAGCCGCTTGCGAAGCAGCCGTCACTGCAGGCGCACCGCCCGCAAAAACAGTGCCCTGCACAGTTGGTGACCATCCGGCAAACTGCGCGGCACCAGCTGCACCGGGACCACCGGCAAAAGCGCTACCTACGCCGTTGAGGTTCAGGAAAACGTCGTTGCCGCCAGCTAATACGGTGACCAGTTCTTTGCCGCTGTAGCTGCCGCCAGCGCTGGTCAGGTGATTGGCCATCTGGTTAGCAACGGGCAGCGCCAACAAACCCAGAGGCGCAGCTTCCGGCACGGTTGGCAAGGCCTGCTGGATGGCAGCACTGCCAGGCCCGAACGGGTTGGTGACGCGCGAGCTGCCTTGCGCATAGTTGCGGCAGGTGCTGATGTTTAGTACGGGCGCTGCCGGTATGGCCGGAATAATGCTTTTCAAACCCGTTTGTGCTGCGCACGGCGCCGGCAAACCGTAGGATCCTGCGATCAGGTGGGTCCAGTTCAGGGTGTTGGCTGAATTGACGTTAAATTGGCCTCCACCCACGGCTGCGATGGTACTGACCTTGTAGGTACCGACATCGCTCAGGCTGTCGCCAAAGCTAACCAGTGAAGTAAAGCCGACTTTGTTTGCCGTTGCAGATCCGCTGTCGCCGCCACCACCGCAACCAGCTACGACCAGTGCTGCGCTTAAAGCGCAAAGCGCATATTTCCAAGATTTCATTGAGGTGCCCGTGTAAGTGAATAAGCCGTGGCTTGAAAAAAATGCAGCTGCAAAAATGCAGCCATGCCGAATAAAAGAACGATCGTACTTTTGTTGTTTATAGATGTTAAATTAAAAGCTTTGAACAAAGGTATCGGGTAAACACGGGTTATTTTCATGCTCCGATGTAAAGAACCTCTAGGGCGCGTTTCATGTTCTGCGCATCAAACTATCTAGCCGCGCGTCCCACTTCGTGTTGGTCAGCACGTCGGCCAGGTTTGAATCAGCCATGGCGAAAGTGCTGCGCATAACTTGCGCCAACACAGCGC
>JAYWFR010000027.1:0-2564 GCA_043778695.1 Polaromonas sp.
CCTACCGGGCAACGCTAATGCACTTTCGTCGCCATCCTCCGCAGCGCTAAGGCACGCCATGTAGAACGGGGAAAAAATCTTGTGCACGCGTCGTGCGCAGGCTCCCCTTTGTTGCAAAGCCAAGTGTGAACATCTTCCAATCGCACCAGCTCAACACCTGCACGGGTTTTAAGCGTGCCGTAAGCGGTTTTAACTGTCCAACCCTCCAGCGGTTGAATCCGCTGGGTAGGCCTGGCGTCCTGCTTGATGGCAACAACATTGCCAGCCTGGTTGGGTGACTTGGCCATGGGGCTCCTTTGGGTGAAGACGTTGCAATTTTTAGGGGCTACATCAGCCCCTGCTCAGACATGCTCAGCGTCTCCTTTGCGCCGACGATGACGTGATCCAGCACGCGCACATCCACCAGCGATAACGCTACCTTGAGGGTCTGCGTAAGCGCTTGATCGGCCCGGCTGGGTTGCACGCTGCCGCTGGGGTGATTGTGGGCAAGCACCACAGCAGTAGCCCCATGACGAAACGCGGCCATGACCACTTCACGCGGGTACACACTGGTTTGCGTGAGGGTGCCAGTAAACATCAGCTCAAGAGCTATGCAGCGGTTTTGAAAGTCAAGAAACAGCACAGCAAAGCGCTCGTGCTTTTCGCCAGACAGGTGCAGTTTCAAATATTGCGTCACGGCATCGGGTGTACGGAAAACCACCCCCGTCTCGCGCAAGACTCGACCCACAATCGCCAGGGCCTTATCGAGCGTAGCCCGCTCACGTGCGCGCAAACCATACCGAAATGACAGCACGCCATCGCCCACGCCGTAGGCTGGCATAGCCTTGCAAGCCGCAGGCACCGGGGCCCGTGTCGCAGATCGCACGCGTGGGGTTCGGCGGGCTGGTGTTGTGCTGGCGGTACTCATGCCCAAGCCCTCCCGCCAATAGTCATGGTGCGCAATGTCCCAATGGAGCGCAGTGCCTTGTCGGCAAAATCGTAAACGTAATCAAAATCAGGTGCGGCTTTTTGCATTTCCAGTTGGCAAATGCGCAGGCAGGTTTCTGCCTGCGTGCGCATCTCGAAGGCGCGAGTTTCTTTGTCGAAAGGGCTGGCGGTAGTCATGCTCAGGCCCTCCCATTCGAGTTTGCAGGGCTGGCGTGGGCATTGCCACCACCGGCCTGTTTCAACAGCGTCAAGGCGCGATTGGTGCGGGCGGTAGCGGCCCACAGGTTGGCCACTATGCTGCCCGGCTGGCGCACAAAGTACAGCGCCATGCTCAAGGCGTTTTCTATGGCGGCTTGCCGCTCTACGGGGCTCTGTGATTGCGCCAGGCCGTGGCCAGCAGGGGCTGTGCCTGGTGCAGGTGTGTGTGCAGACGGCTGCACCGGGAAACGAACGCGGGTGCCAGCGCGGGGGCTGGGCAGGTGAATGACTTTGGTCATGGTTTCTTGCTCCTTATTGAGACTTGAAACCACTCGCACCGTTTTCACGCGATGCGGGTGGGCAGGATGTTGAAAACACGTAATAAGACGTGCGCCAGGCGTTACCGGTCTGGCCATCCCACCCGAAACCCTGAAGGCCCCAGCAATGGAGCATTCGGCAGATTCAGACGTGACAAAACCTCACTGTCGGGGAGGTTGCGCCGCTTATCAAATGGTGTTTTCAAGCACCGGGCCTTTGCAGGCTTGGCGCGATTATGGCATGGGGCTGGGTGACTGTGTCAAGTGTGATGGTGTCAAGGCCCGCATTTGACTTTAATAACGACGCTCGTTATTATTTGTGCATGATTCAAGGCTTTCAATGCAGCGACACAGAGGCCCTGTTTGCAGGCAAACGCATCGCCCGGTTTGCCAACTTTGAAGCGGTTGCCATGCGCAAATTGCAGCAGCTCCATGCGGCCACCGCCTTGGAGTTTTTGCGGGTGCCTCCGGGCAACCAGCTCGAAGCCCTCAAGGGTGACCGTAAAGGCCAGCACAGCATTCGTGTTAACAGCCAATGGCGGCTGTGCTTTGTGTGGGCAGACGGCCATCCCACCTGCGTTGAAATTGTCGATTACCACGGAAAGGACTGCCACCATGCCGCGCAAAGTTCCCCTGATTCACCCCGGCGTCATCTTGCTGGAAGATTGGCTGAAGCCCATGAATATCAGCCAATACGCCATTGCCAAGGCGATAGACGTGCCGCCCCGGCGCATCAATGAAATCGTGAAGGGGTTGCGCGGCATCACCGTGGACACGGCCTTGCGCCTGAGCGTGTTCTTTGGCACGGACGCGCAAAGCTGGATCAACCTGCAAACCCACTATGACACTGAGCTGGCACGGGTGACCATGGCCCATGTGCTGGGGCGCATCGTGCGGTGTGAAGTGACAGAGGCGTGAAGCTGTGGCCACCGGCAAGGTGTAGCCGCTCAGGCGCTGCGCTCAATCGCTGGCATTGTCTTTCGTAGTCGCCAAATACTTCGAGTGCAGGGCAGCAAGGTCCAGCATTGCCCCCAGATACGCGCCGACCCAAAGCGGAATCGGTGTCTTTTCAGTCACCCAATTGCTAGGCGTCGATTTGTTGACGCCGGTCTTGCGGCAGAA
>JAYWFR010000028.1:0-6192 GCA_043778695.1 Polaromonas sp.
CTTTGAGTACCTGAAAAGCGAGCGCTCCGGCGTGTAGGGTTGCTGCAAGCCCCAACCCTGCGGCCAGCATGTGCGGAACAATACCCAAGGTGCAGCCGACGGCAGCATAGATGCTGGCCGTTTTACCCTGAGATAAACCGGTGGATACCGTGAACAACACACCCGTTCCTGGGGTCACAACGACGACGAGTGACGTCAATAAAAATTCAAGGCTGAGCATCGTGCGATCCAAAAAATAATGCAGCTGGCGAGAGGTGCCAGGCATCTATTTTGTTGGCGATCTTTCGCCTTGTCTTGAACGCTATTGCGCGCGCTGCCAAGCGCCTGGTGTGAAGCCGCGGTAGCGCGCAAAGGCGCGTGTGAGATGGCTCTGGTCAGAAAATCCGCTGGTTAAAGCAGCGTCGAGCAGTGTGGTGCCCTTGGCAATTAGTGCTTGCGCACGGACAACGCGGTGTTGCTGTAGCCAGGCGAAAGGCGGCAGTCCGTGGGCTTTTGAAAACTGCCGCACAAGCTGATAACGCGACAAGCCCGCCATCGCAGCCAGCGCGGCAAGCGTAGGTGGGCAATCCAGTTCGTCCAGCAAAGACTCTCGAACCCGGCTCAGCGATGTCAAGTGTTCATCGGCCAGCGGCTTGCTGCTGTAACGACGAACCATCAAGCCGCAGGCGCACGTCAGCAGTTCTTCTAGTATTGGTTTTTTATCGGCTGTTGGTACGGCGT
This sequence comes from Polaromonas sp., assembly GCA_043778695.1. Classification (GTDB taxonomy): domain Bacteria; phylum Pseudomonadota; class Gammaproteobacteria; order Burkholderiales; family Burkholderiaceae_C; genus Polaromonas. Next base: position 721 of record JAYWFR010000028.1, read on the forward strand.
TCCAATGCGAAAACGGCTGATCGAAAGCATGGCGAAGCTCAGCATCTTCCAGCACGGGCCGAGACAACTCCACCTCCGGCTGCCCCACCAGTTCTGCCAGGCATTCGGGCGTCACAAAGACCATGCGCCAGCTTCTTGCGTGTTGCTGAATCGGTCTACCGTCGTGCACCTTGCCAGGGGTTGGTGGTGATGATCTGCCCCGCCAGCGCCTGAACTTGCCCGCGCCCGCTGGCTGATGTCTGCCCGCCGTCATCCATCAGACCAAATCCGTACGTGTCATGCCAATGTTTGTCAAACGGGCGGTTGCTGCGCATTTGCACGGCGTGCACACCGCTGATTGGCCCGCTGCGTACGGTGCAGATGTGAACTGGATTCATGGTGGGATGGTAAGAAGTCGAAAGCTAAAGCAGTGCTGGTTTACGTGATTCATGTGATTCATGTGATTCATGTGATTCATGTAATTACTTCGAAGGGCGCATGCAAAAACCCCCTGAAACGCGCACGACCGCCTCGGGTGGGCGGCTCGGTTAGTCGATAGCCCGGGAAGCGCTGCAAAAATCGGCCAATCGCGATGCGGCCTTCTAGCCGTGCCAGGCTCATGCCCGCGCATTGGTGAATGCCTAAACCGAAGGCCAGGTGGCGGTTGTTTTGGCGGTCCAGCTGCAACTGGTTAGGCTGGTCGAACTGCGCCGGGTCGCGGTTGGCTGCGCCTATGCACAGGGTTAGCAGGCTGCCTGCTGGTATGTCAACGCCGCCGACTTGCGTGTTTTTTAACGCGCGGCGGTTGCTGAGCTGGTTGGATGATTCAAAACGTAAAAATTCATCGACTACAGGTATCAAATAGGCCTCTAGCCCAGGTAAATCCTGAGCAAGCAGCTCCTGTTTTAATAGTAACTCGGCCTTGGCCTGGGGGTGTTCAATCAGCGCGACCAACCCGTTGCCAATCAGGTTGGTGGTGGTTTCATGCCCTGCGTTCAAGATAAAGACGCAGTTTTGCAGCAGCTCGGCTTCGCTCAGCTTTTCGCCCGTTTGCTCTTCGCCAATCAGTCGGGTCAGCACGTCATGCTCAGGGTTGCCGGGGTGTTTGCGCCGCCCTGCAACGAGCGTTTTCAGGTAGTCGGTAAATTCAATCACGCTGCGGTTGCCCAGCGCTAGTTGTTCGGCGCTTAGCTTGGGCTCTAGTGCTCCCAAGATCGCCAGCGACCAGCCGCGCAAAGGCGCACGCTCAACATGCGGCACGCCGAGTAAATTGCCAATTACCTCGACCGGAATGGCGGCTGCAAAGTCTTCAATCAAATCACCACCGCCGTTGACTTGAATCGAATCCAGCAAGCCGTCAACTAACGCGGTCAGGCTGGCCTCCATGCCTTCAATCGCTCGCCGAGTCAGTGCTCCAATGATCAGGCTGCGCACCCGGGTGTGCAGCGGCGGGTCGTTAAATACGAGGCTGGTGGTGTGGTGCGCAAAAAGCGGTGACGCTGCGCCGTACTTGGGTTCAAACTCGATTTTCTTGTCAGAGCTGAAGGTTGAGGCATCGCGGTACACGGCCACCAGGTCGGCGTGGCGGGTTAAAAAGTACGAACCATCGGGCATCAAGCGCACCGGGCTTTGCGCACGCAGCACGTCGTACACCGGGTACGGGTTGGCGTAAAAGTCAGGGGGTAGGGCGCGCAGGTCAAAAGTAGCGGCAATGCTTTGCGCCCGGTCGCGATGCATTGTGATGCGGTAGTCGTTGCTCATGGCGTGGCGGTAATGGCCTTTAGCTGCGCATCTGCCAGACCCACCAACAGTGCCTTCCCGCTGGGCAACACGCGGAATTCACCGTACTTGGCTGCCTCCCACCGCTTGGCATCGCCTTCCTTGAAAAACCACGCATCACTGACCAGCATCCACCCGTCGACTTTGGGTGTCAGCTCAATTTTCATCTCGCCACCTTCAAGTCTTGCGTCGCTTTGATCTGTGCGAATGAGTTGCACTACCCCTAGCGGGCTAAGCCGCACCACCAAGTAGGGTCGCTGTGCCGTCAAACCTCTGTCGAAAACTTGCGCTGCTTGATTGTTCCAAACGCGGTAATTCAGCCGCATGAAGTCGCCTTGCATCAGCGACCGTGGATCCGCTGGCGCAAGCTCGACAAATACCTTTTGACCAGTCGCAATCAGCGTTTCTTTTTGCCAAATTGAATAACTTGCTACTGCCAACGTTAGCACCACGCCAATGGAGATGAAATACCTGGCCAGTTTGCCTTCAGCAAGCGCAGTCGGCTGTTCAGTGATGACCTTGGCGCGTGCCGCCCACCATGCTGTAGCACCGATAACAGTGCCCAGCGCCACCATCAGCACAGCCTTGTTGGCCAGTGTCCAATTAAGCTGGTAGTAAAAACTTCCGACTATCCAGGCAGCGGCAGCGGCTGACGCTGCGGCAAGTCGCCAGCGCTGGCTGGTGGCTGTCCAGGCCAAGGCAAACAGTGTTGCCCCCAGCGCGGGTAAAAACCAGCTCAAGGCACTGAGTGCGATGACGACCACACCCAAGACGGTGCCAGCTAGGCGCAGGCTAGGCCAAGCGCGAACCGCTAAAACAGCTGCCGCAAGCGCCATCACAGCAGAGGTGACTTGGGCAGCGTCACTCCAAGCGCTTGCGCCCCACGCCTTTCGGCCGCCAGAAAACTCTGGTTGCATGCTGCCGCCCAAACTGCTGCCCACCAAAAAAGTCATGCCTGACCACCAGCAAAGACCCACCAGCACCAGCAGCAGCCAGCCCGCGCTGACTGGTTCCAGCAGAGCAGCGGTTTGCGGGCTGCCGCGTAAGACAGAATCGCTGTGCTGCGCAACCAAAGCCGCCACCCAGACTAGCAGCGCGCCGTGTACAGCGATCCAAAATGCAAAGTGGCGAGGATCCGACCCGTTAAGCAGCTGCTCCGGGTTAAGCGCGATGAACGTCGCCAGCGCCGCTGCACCGCCCAACAGCACCCGCAGCCACTGCTGAGGTACAGCGATGGCGATGCTGATCGCCAGCAGTGCCAGACTAGCGCCCGCAACCAACGTGCTGGCATCGCGCATCAGGCCATAGCCCAAAGCCGAGGCGCCCACCAGCAACGCAGGCACGGCCAGCTGCTCCACAAACAAGCTCACCCCCCGAGACCGCAACACCACCACCGCACCAGCCAGCAGCAGCGCGCCAACAAAGTAAGTTCCCAAGCCTTTGTTGACCAGGTCGCCCAAAAGCATGTAAACCACGACCATGAGCGGTACAGCAGCCAGCCAAGCGCCCAGCGCTGTCAGCAATATGACTGGCCATGGCCGCCCGTCTTGCGCAGGCGGCGTTGCGCTTGGCGGCAGCAAGCCTTTTGCGATACCGGTACTGATAGCTTGCGCTACCTGATCATGTCCAGCGAGCATCATGCTCCCCCTGCTTGGTAGCGGCGCGTTAGCCGGGTGATGGCACTGACTGAAGCTGCCAACATAGAAGCAGCAGCCAGACCAATGATGAATAACTTACCAATGAAATCACCGTCACTGCTGTCAAACAACCACCGCACCAGGCCTGCAACCAGCATTGCATTCAAACCCAAAGCAACAGCACTGAGGATAAAAATTTCAAACATTGCACGCTGCGCCAACATAACGGCTGCCACTGCAAACAATATTAAAGCCAGCAGAAACTGCGGGGCGATGGGTTTGTTAAACAAGCCGCCGATGGCCGCTAGCGTCATGCTGATCACCGCAAACGTCGCCGCAGTGCGCATGGCCCAGACGCCTGCACCCGTCCACCGCTTGAGCGCGGGGCTAAGGCCAATGACCAACGCCATGGCAGCTAACAAGGCAATGGGGTAGGCAGCCAAGCCGCTCGAATCAACCTGCCAGCGGTTGCCGCTGTGCGCAAACGTCCACAGCGCAAGTGCCGTCATGGCCACCATCACCCACGGTGCCCACAGCACATCGCTGCGCGCGCCCAGGCATAAAAATAAGCCCAGTGCAGCCCACAGCGCAAACAGCTGCCAAGCGTCTGCGCCAGTTTGGTAAGTTTGGCCAAAGTACGCAAACAAGCCGCCCGTGCAGAGCAGTGCCAACAGCCCCAGCGGTGCGCGCAGCTTGGGGCGGGCCGCAGCCCCCAAGCCCATGGTTAAAACCGTTGCCTGCAGTAGCGCAAAGCGGCCCGTGCGGCCCAGCGTGTCCCAGTTAGCAGCTAGCCAAAAAATGATGCCTAGCCCGCCAAGAGCAGCAGCCAGCACCGCTGCGCCATTGACAAACCACCACTTAAGCTCGGTTGGCTCTTTGTTGAATTTTGCTGCAATAAAAAGCTGGCGAATCGAGTCAGCACTTAACGCGTGTTTTTGCGCCAGCTCGTATAAGGCGATGCGGATGTTCATGGCGGCATCCTAAACTCGCAAGAAATTTGTAATCGACATCAAGGTCTGCTCTGGCGCTTCACTCATTTGGTGGTGGCCCACGTCCAAGTTCACCACCCTGAAAGTCTTGCCCATGCTTTTGGCTTTGTCAATCAAGCCTTTCGCCGCTTTGGCTTGCGTCATCTGGTCCTCAAGGCCTAGCAAAAACAGCATCGGGCAAGTCACCTGGCCGATGGCTGCTTCACCGTTGACGTAGTCGTTGCAAGCCTTGAAACCCCGGTGAAACACGTTGACTTGTGTATTGCTGGCCAGCACGCGGCGGCCCAGTGCCATGCTGGCGCCGTACACCCAAGTGCCGGGGCCAAGCGCTGAGGGTGGGGCGGCCAGTGTGCTGCGAGAAAAGACGTTGATCATTTTGAGCGCGGTCATCGGGTCGTTCAGCGATGACTCCAGCAACGCTGGCGACACCTTCATGGGGAAGGCCGTGCCCACCAGCACCAAGTGCGTGATGCGCTCTTTCAGCTTTGAAGCTGCTTCGAGTGCAATCAATGAGCCCCAGCTGTGGCCGATGAGTGCGGCTTTGTCAATGCCTACGGCATCTAGAAGTGCTTCGATAAAAGTAGCAGCTTCTTCAACAGATTTGGGCGCTACACCCTCACTTTTGCAATGCCCGGGCAGGTCAATAGCTAGCACGTTCCAGCCATGGTTGGCCAGGTAGCGGCTTTGCAAAATCCAGACGCTGTGGTCGTTTAGCACGCCGTGTATGAAGACGACGGTGGGTTTGGCGGTGTCGAGTGTCTTGCCTGCGGTGTAGCAGTAGGTTTTGTGGTGGTTAACTTGTACGTACATACTCAAGCCCCTGCTTTTTCTGCGGCCTTTTCGGCGGTTTTCAATGCCCGCTTCAAGTCGTCAATCAAATCATCTGCATCTTCCAGCCCAATCGACAAACGAATGGTGCCCTGGCTGATACCTGCCCCCGCCAAAGCCTCGTCGGTCATGCGGAAATGCGTGGTGCTGGCTGGGTGAATTACCAGGCTGCGGCAATCGCCCACGTTGGCCAGGTGGCTGAAAACCTTCAGGCTTTCAACAAACGCTTTGCCCTGGTTGCGCGAGCCTTTCAAGTCAAA
>JAYWFR010000029.1:0-6192 GCA_043778695.1 Polaromonas sp.
CAATCCAATCTGGTTTGGCGTGCTGCTGTGCGTGAACATGCAGACCAGCTTCATGCACCCTCCGTTTGGCTTCGCACTGTTTTATTTGCGGGGCATTGCTGACACGCTGTTTAAAGAAAAACGAATTCCTGAAGCCATCAAATCCAACGACATTTATCTGGGCGCGATTCCCTGGGTGGCCATGCAGATGATTTTGGTACTGATCGTGATTTTTATCCCGCAAACCGTCACAGTCTTTTTGGACAAGGAAGAGAAAATCGACATCGACAAAGTAAAAATCGAGATGCCTGTTGAAGCACCTGAGCCTGTCTTAGCGCCCGGTATGGCAGCCAGTAATGCAGCCAGCAGCGACCCGCTTGCACCGAAAGCAGCGTCAAGCGCCGATGATGAACAAAAGAAGATAGACGATTTATTCAAAAAATAAATCACCTATCCTTAACGCGTCTTCCAATTTAAAAACGCCCGCCAATGCCCCTCCTTTGAGGGGCATTTTTTGTTCCAAAACTACTTGCCAACATCATGTTCAACAACACCCTGCCCGCCATGGGCCCGCCGCCTTTCAGGTTCGTACCTGCAAAGGCCGGTGCTAGCAGCCCGGCATATTCGGTCACCTTCAAGCTGTTGGCGACGGTAATCGTGTTTGCCCTGTCAGCTGCATTTTTACAAAACTGGTGGGCGGGCAGAACCGCAAGCGGCACAGCAGGCGGGGGCTGGTTTTTAGGGGCAGTGCTGTTATTGGTTTACACCTGGATCCATATTTTGCGCAGCACTACCCGCATCGACGAGGAGGGCTTGCACCAGAGTTGGTTGTGGAACAAACACATCGACTTGCGCGAATTGGCCTACGGCAAGTTGATTCGGGTACGTGGGCTCGAATGGTTGATTGCACCGCGTTTGTACGTGCGCACGCTGATGGGCAAGTTTGCGGTTTTTTACGCCACATCGCCAGAAATGATTTCTGATTTTGAGCGCTTGGTGAAGGAGCTCAAAGCATTTCGAGAAATGCGCTGAATCACATTTTTAAAACGTAAAAAAGCCGCATTGAATGCGGCTTTTTTACGTCTACAAGAAAAAAACTTAATTACAGTTTTTGCTCTTGCATAAATTTGTCAAACGACGCTTCCGTAAAGCGGAACCACAGATTTTGGTCCGCGCGGAATTTGGAGTAGTCGGCATAGATTTTCTTCCAGCTTGGGTTTTTCTCGGACAGTTCTTCATACAAACCCATAGCAGCCTTAAACGCTGCATTCATTACATCCTTCGGGAACGGGCGCAATTTGGTGCCGGCACCCACCAATTGTTTGAGCGCCATTGGGTTGAGAGCGTCGTACTTGGCCTGCATGACCACGTGCGCCTGTGAGGCAGCTGCTTCAACGATTGCTTTGTACTCAGGTGACAGGGCTTCAAAGGCCTTGTTATTGATGAAGAAGTCTAACTCAGGACCACCCTCCCACCAGCCAGGGTAGTAGTAGAACGGTGCCACTTTGTTGAAGCCCAGCTTTTGGTCGTCGTAGGGACCAATCCATTCGGCAGCATCAATCGTGCCTTTTTCCAGCGCTTGATAAATCTCGCCGCCAGGGATGTTTTGCGGCACTGAACCCAAGCGCTCGAGCACCTTGCCGCCGAAGCCTCCGATCCGCATTTTCAAGCCCTTCATGTCGGCCACGGTTTTGATTTCTTTGCGGTACCAACCGCCCATTTGCGCGCCCGTGTTGCCACCTGCAAAATTGACGATGTTGTACTTGGCATAGAACTCGCGCATGAGCTTCATGCCATTGCCTTCGTACATCCAGGCAGTCATTTGGCGGCTGTTTAAGCCGAAAGGAATGGCGCAGCCCAGCGCAAAACTTTCGTCCTTGCCGAAGAAGTAGTAGGGGGCGGTGTGTGCGCATTCAATCGAGCCTTGCTGCACACCGTCAACCACACCGAATGCTGGCATCAACTCGCCAGCAGCGTGAATCGAAATTTCAAACTTGCCACCCGACATGGCCTTGACAGCTTTTGAGAAGGTATCAGCAGCGCCAAAAATGGTGTCCAGTGACTTCGGAAAACTGGACGCGAGACGCCAACGTACAGTGGCTTGAGCGTGCACCGCAGGTGCAATGCCAGCGGCCAATACACCAGCGATACCGGTGTTTTTAATAAGGGAACGACGATCCATGAATAGCTCCTGAGAGGGTTATGAAAGTTTGCATATTGCTTGGGTCTGTCGCGCTGCTGTTCTCACGTCGATAGAGGTCGAAAGCAGTCACAACCGAGACCAACATTTTGTCAGTCCATACTGAGCTAGCGCCCCGGTTTTTACCCCTAGTTTTCGCAAATAAAGACGTTGAAGCTGACAAATGTCTGAAAGCTTGCACAGCTGCGAGGCTTTGAGTAGCTTGGAAGCTCAGGCCACCGATTTAAGGCTTACTTTTGTTGGGGCAACGCCTTGCACAACATCGCCGAAACGCGCCATTACCGCCGCCTCAATGCCTTTTGCATCCAACCCTTGCATAGCCAGTAGCGTGGCTGGGTCGCCATGCTCAATGAACTCGTCTTTCAGACCAAGGTGCAGCACGGGCTTGACCACACCTGCAGAGTGCAGCGCCTCGCTGACGGCACTGCCTGCACCGCCCATGATGGCACCCTCTTCCACTGTAACCAGCGCATCGTGTGTAGACGCCACTTGCAAAAGGAGATCGACATCCAGCGGTTTGGCCCAGCGCATGTTCACCGCCGTCGCCCCCAACTTGTGAGCCGCATGAAGTGCCGGGTACAGCAGCGTGCCAAAGGCCAGAATCGCCACACTTTTGCCTTGAACGCGAACTTCGGCTTTGCCAAATGGAAGCGACTGCAAACCGGCCTCTGGCGCAATGCCTGCACCAGCGCCACGGGGGTAGCGCACGGCTACAGGGTGGTTTTGCTCATACGCGCTGCTTAGCAGCATGCGGCATTCACGCTCGTCTGCCGGGCAGGCAATACTCATGTTGGGGATACAACGCAAAAACGGGATGTCGTAAGCGCCCGCGTGGGTAGCACCATCGGCCCCAACCAGCCCCGCCCTGTCGAGAGCAAACACAACTGGCAGGTTCTGCAATGCTACGTCGTGCACCAGCTGGTCATAGCCGCGCTGCAAAAATGTCGAGTAAATTGCCACTACCGGCTTGAGGCCTTCACAAGCCATACCCGCAGCAAACGTGATGGCGTGTTGTTCGGCAATGCCCACGTCGTGATACCGCTCCGGGAAGCGTTTGTGAAACTCCACCATACCTGAACCCTCGCGCATCGCCGGAGTGATGCCAACCAGCCGGGCGTCATGTGCCGCCATGTCGCACAACCAAGTGCCAAAAACCTGGGTGAAGGTTTGCTTAGCTGGGACGGTAGCTTTTTGCAGGCCCAGGGCGGGGTCAAACTTGCCGGGGCCATGGTAAGCAATTGGGTCAGCTTCGGCCATTTTGTAGCCTTGGCCTTTTTTGGTCACCACATGCAAGAACTGCGGGCTTGAACCGTTTCTCATCAACTGCTTGATGTTCTCCAGCGTCGGCACAAGGGAGTCGAGGTCATGGCCATCAATAGGGCCAATGTAGTTAAAGCCGAAATTCTCAAACAGCGTAGCAGGAACGACCATGCCTTTGGCGTGCGTCTCCAGCCGCTTAGCCAGCTCAAGCAGAGGTGGCGCAACGCTCAATACTTGCCTGCCCACACTGCGGGCAGATGCATAAAACCGACCGCTCATCAACTGCGCCAAGTAGCGGTTCAGCGCTCCCACCGGCGGGCTGATGCTCATGTCGTTGTCATTTAAAACCACCAACATTTTGCAATTGTCTTGAATACCGGCGTTGTTCAGCGCCTCAAAAGCCATACCCGCGCTCATTGCTCCGTCGCCGATGATGGCGACCGAATAGCGATCTTCCCCTTTTTGTTTGGCAGCCATCGCCATACCAAGCGCTGCTGAAATCGATGTCGACGAGTGTGCCGTGCCAAAGGTGTCGTAGGGGCTTTCATCGCGGCGCGGAAAGCCTGACAAGCCACCCAATTGGCGCAGGGTGTTCATTCGGTCTTTCCGACCCGTGAGTATCTTGTGTGGGTAAGTTTGGTGGCCCACATCCCAAACCAAACGGTCTTCAGGCGTGTTGAAAACATAGTGCAAGGCAACGGTTAGCTCCACCGTGCCAAGGTTGGAACTTAAGTGCCCACCGGTTTTTGAGACTGAATCTAGCAGGTAAGCACGCAGCTCATCGCTGAGATTTTTAAGTTGCCCGCGCGGGAGTTTTCGCAAATCAGCCGGGCTTTCAATGGTATCGAGCAAAGGTGTCATCGTGGTTTGTTGAAGTCTAGGCTTACCGTAAAAATCTAGCCATTTAATGTTGGCGATTTACCAGCATATCAGCCAATGCGCGCAACGCTTGTGTGTTGTAAAGCCCATGGCTTTGCAGCGCGTCAAGGCCGCCAATCGCACGTGCCAGCAGTTGCTGGGCATAGTCGCCGGCCGCAGCTAATCCCATCAGCGATACGAAAGTTGGTTTGTCTTGGGCTGCATCTTTGCCGGCCGTCTTGCCTAACGTGGCTGAGTCAGCGGTGACATCAAGCATGTCATCGACCACCTGAAAAGCCAAACCAATTGATACCCCGTAATCGCTCAGGGCCTGCAAAACGGCGGAGGACGGCTGTCCGCACTGCGCACCCATCATCACGCTAGCCTGCAGCAGCGCGCCAGTTTTTAGGCGATGCATCGCGTGCAATTGCTCGGAATTTAGCGGCAGGCCGACACTGGCCAAGTCAATCGCCTGACCCCCAGCCATACCCAAACCGCCTGCAGCCTGCGCCAACATGCGGCACAGCCGCGCTTGCATTGCAGCATCGACGTTGTCGCCCTCTGGTGTTAAAAGTTCAAACGCCAGGGCTTGCAATGCATCACCTGTAAGTAAAGCCTGCGCTTGTCCAAATTTAACATGTACTGTCGGCTTGCCTCGGCGCAGCACGTCGTTGTCCATGCAGGGCATGTCGTCATGCACCAGTGAGTAGGCGTGAATCAATTCTACGGCGCACGCACTGCGTAGGGCCGCATGCGAATTGCCTACTACTGCCTCACACGCGGCCAGCGTCAACAGCGGCCGCAGGCGTTTTCCACCCCCCAAAACGGCGTAGCGCATGGCGTCATTGAGTTCGACCAGACCTTTGGGCGCGTGAGAAAAAGCTGGTACGGCCACCCAGTTGCTCAAGGCGTTCTCTACGTTGGCCCGATGTTGGGCGCTCCATTGATGAAGATCAAAGGCCGACAAGCGTTCCGGGGCTTTCAAAAGTCGTGTCTTTCGTTCATCAAGCTATCGGGTTCAGACCCAGGGCTTGAGTTCAGTGCCTTCCAGCACTTTAATTTGTGCCTCGACGACATCTAATTTGCTTTTGCAAAACGCCAGTAACTGCGCGCCGCGCTGATAACTGGTAAGCAACTGGTCCAGCGGCATCTGGCCAGACTCAAGGTTTGTGGTCAAGCCTTCCAGTTCTTGCAGCGCAGCCTCGTAGGTAGCGGGCAATGCGGGTGTTGATGGTGATGTTGATTTAGCCATGTCGTTTGGTGTAGCGCTCCGATTTTAGGGGCAGGATCGTTAGTTTGTGGATGGGTGTGTCACCCGGAGGGCTAAAATTGAAAATCATTTTCAATGCGGCTTACCAGCCGCCACGTCTTGATGTCAGATTTAAGCCTCCGCCTGCTGCAGGCCACCAGTCAGCTCCCCATCTCCAGCTACTTTGATGCCGCCTTGTACCAGCGCGAGCAACAAAAGTTGTTTGCCAAAGGACCGCGCTATCTTGGCCATGAGCTGGCCGTACCAAACATGGGAGATTTTTACGCCCTACCGCATGAAGGCGAAGGCCGCGCTCTGGTGCGCAATGCATCGGGCATTGAGCTGATCTCCAACGTCTGCCGCCACCGTCAGTCGACCATGCTGCAAGGGCGTGGCAATACTGGCAGCAACATTGTGTGCCCGTTGCACCGCTGGACTTACAACACATCGGGCGAGCTGATAGGCGCACCGCACTTTGAGATTGACCCCTGCCTGAATCTGAACCGCTACAAAACCACCACTTGGAACGGCTTGGTGTTTGAAGACACCGGCCGTGAAGTTGCGCAAGAAATGAGCAAACTTGGCGTGGCCAAAGACCTTGATTTTTCAGGATACCAGCTCGACAAAGTACACCTGCACGAATGCA
>JAYWFR010000030.1:0-2550 GCA_043778695.1 Polaromonas sp.
CAATCTTGTCGCCCATCGCGGCGATGGAGTAATGCTTGGGGCCGATGAAAACAATGCCTTCTTCTTCTACCCGCTTGGCAAAGCCCGCGTTCTCACTCAAAAAACCGTAGCCCGGGTGCACCGCCTGAGCGCCGGCTTGTTTGCACGCCGCGATGATTTTTTCGGTCTGCAGGTAGCTGTCGCGACTCGGCGCCGGGCCGATGTTGACGGCTTCGTCAGCCAGCTCGACATGGCGCGCGTCCTTGTCGGCGTCGGAATACACGGCCACAGTTTTTATGCCCATCTTGCGGGCGGTCGCGATAACGCGGCAGGCGATTTCGCCACGGTTGGCGATGAGGATTTTGGTGAACATGTCTACTTTCTTGATATTTTGATATCATCAAATCATGCTAAATACACAAACTACCGTTCCGAAACAGATTTTGCTGCGTCTGCCCGATGTCCTGGCTGAGAAGCTGGCGCGCTCTGTGGCTCCACGTCAGCGCAATAACTACATCCTGAGCTTGGTAAGCCGTGACCTTGAGTCAAAGGAGGTGGCACGCAGTCGTTTACTAACTGATGCCGCACTGCGTATGAACGAAATTGAAGCTGCAAACCCTGAATTAGCAAGCGAGGGACGAGAATGGACAGATGCGGTACTGACTGACGACGAAAATGATGGGCGCGACCAGGAAACGTTTGAGCGAGAGTGGGCACTATCGCAGGCTGCAATGCCGCCCTTGCCTCAAAAATGATCGGCCAAGTATTACGCTCTGACGTGTACTGGGTTGATCTTGATCCCGTGCGCGGCTGGGAACTTGCAAAAACACGTCCCTGTGTGATTGTGTCTGCCAGTGAGCTTAATGCAGTACGCCGCACTGTGGTAATCGTCCCTTTGACCACAACAAAAAGTCCAGCCACTTGGCCTTTGTTAATTGACATGCCATCGCAAGGGACTGAATCAAAAGCGCGCATTGAGCAAATTCGGGTCATTGACAAAAGCCGCCTGAAAAAACGCATCGACAAAGTCAGCCTTGTTGATATGTCGCAGCTTGAATCCGCTCTTGGTTTATTGCTCAATATTGGTACGCGGTAGAGCGATTGCAATAATCTCGGCCACCACAACCAGGCCTGCGGCAAGTGACACTTGTGCAGGAAAAATATGCTCAACATTTTCCCCTTTCACGGCCTGACAGCGGCCCCTTGCGCTCTGCGGTGAAGTCCCACCACGGCTGCTTCGGGCCGCCGTTCATGAATCTTTTAGCTGCCATGAAGGTGTCCAGCACGCACGGATCATGGCGATGGCCCATGGAGGTGCGCAAGGCATCAAACGCTGCGAACGGATCCATACAGGCTACATCCTGCGGCGTGTTGATACCTAGCGAACGCAGGTCTTGCGCAATCGAGACGCCGATATTCGGAATGTCGGTCAAGACTTTGGCCAAGGCGGCGGATTCAGCTTTTGGCATGGCTTGTAGATTCTCAAGCAGACGCATAGCGAGCTACTTGCGCCAATAGCGTTTGTACGAACTGCTGCGGGTTTTCCAGATCAGGAAAGTGCCCGCAATCGTCTAGCTGATGTACCTTAGCATGCGGCGCATCGCGCAAAATAGCCAGAGGATCAGTCAGCCGATGCGAGCGGTCTTGACCGCCCCACAGCACAGTACAGGGTGTCTTCACACCTTGCGTCGCGTGGACTGGCTCACGTATCAAACCCTGTACAACGCCCGCCAGACTGAAGCAGCCGCCGCAACGCAGAGCGGATAGCGCTATTTGCTTGTACTGTGCACTGTCGGTCGTGCTGGGCAAGGCAATCCGATACCAGGCATTGGCCAGTTTTTGCCTGAAAAGTCGGCTCACGATTTGGCCGAACACAGGCACCTTCAGGGGTCTGGGAACAACCCGCTCCGTCCAGCGGTGCATGGCCTCCAAGGAAGGCGTTTGCGACAGCAAAAGACTGGCGACGCGATGGGGTGCAAGCTGTGCAACCCGCAGCGCGTAAAAGCCGTTGGCGCAACTCAGAGCCAGCGTGGCTTTTGCAATGGACAGTTGGTCTAGCACTTCAATGATAGCCGCCGCACCCTGATCAAGCGAGTGGTCATAGGCACTACCTGGCGCTGAAAAACCAAAGCCCGGCATGTCGAAGCACACCACCCTCACATGTGGGGTCAGCAAGTCAAACAGACTCTTGTAATGTTCGATGACGTTCGGACCGTCGGGGGCGAGCACCACACATGGCTTGCCACCACCAGAGTCAAAGACGCGAATAATTCCGGCGCGCGTTTGCAGCCACTGCATGTCGCCAGCCACAGCACCTGCTTGCGATTGGCGTATACGCCCAACTGGCCCAGCGCTTAGTTTGGCGTCGAGCCAAGCGCTCAGGCCAGTAGTGACAGATACAGTGGTTTTTGTAGGGATGCGCATCAGCAACCTATTGCACCAGATCAATGCGCACGACCGTGGACTTAAGCAGCTCACTCAGCGTGTTGCGTCGAATCGGCAACTCATGCACCAGCTTGCCCATGCCGCTTGCAACTTTCACCCAATCGCCGATAGCCTGCTCAGCAACTT